>DDHB01000011.1 GCA_002337925.1 Sporomusaceae bacterium UBA1887 | reverse complement strand
CACTAGAAGCTTCTGGCTTTGAGGTATGCGGTTTTGCTCAAACCGGGCGGGAAGGGATTGCACAATACCGTGAACTGCAGCCCGATGCGGTTACGATGGATGTTACAATGCCGGATATGGATGGTTTGGTCTGCAGCCGCGAAATTCTGGCGAAATGGCCTGGAGCGCATATTGTTATGGTTAGTGCGATGAAGGATGAAGCACTGATTGCACAGGGAAGCGCTATCGGTATTCAGGCTTTTCTGCAGAAACCGGCGAAAGCTGATGAGCTTGCCAGCGTCTTGCGGCAGGTATGTAATGTTCCACAAGTGGAAGAACAGTTTCACGAACAGTACATAAAACCATTTCAAGCAGCCTTTGAAGAGACTTTAGCAGAATTGCTTCAGACCCAATCTCCTGTAACCGTTTTGCCTGTTGTCAGTGGTGCATTTGTCTCACAGGGACTTGCGATTGTGCTGGGAGTTACTGGCGGGTATCAGGGACGGGCAATCCTCGACTTGAGCCAGGTGACAGCTAAGGCTCTGGCCGAGCATTTATGCAAGGGAACGATAGACGATCAGGAAGACGTACTGCACTGTGTTGCCGAGTTTGCCAATATTATTGGCGGACATGGTGTATCGCGGATAAATCATCTTTTTCCTAAGCTTGACTTACGCTTGACACCTCCCAGTATCTTATTTGGCGAAGCAATCAGTATTGTTAATCCGAAGCTGAAATCATACGTAATCCATGCAGAAACTATTTTGGGACCAATATCCTTCAGTGTTGGTTTTGTGGGAGGCAACTAACTTGGATGCAAATTTAATCAACCCTTTCGTCGATGCCATCACCCAAGTTTTACCTCAGGTTGGTGTGCAGGCGATTGGCCGTGGCAAGATAAGCGCTAAAGAACAATTTGTTGAAAGCAAAGGAGTTACAATTCTTGTTGGCATGTCTAAACAGGTACGTGGCAACATAGCTTATAATATGACCGAGCAAGCGGCTTGCAGTATTGCTTCTACTATGATGATGGGAATGCCGGTCAACAGCTTTGATGATATGGCACAGAGTGCTTTGTCAGAGCTTGCCAATATGGTGACGGCCAATGCAGCAATCCTGTTTAGTCAGCAGGGGCTTGAAGTGGATATATCCACTCCCAGTATGGTTATCGGCCACGATTTTAAGGCAAAACTTAGCAGTGCAAAGTTCATTGCCCTGGAACTGCAGGTAGATTCTGAGATTTTGGAAGTTAACATTGGTGTGGAAAAAGGATAACTTATGGCGAAAAAAAATAGTAACAAAACGATATGGTTGTTAGCAGCGTTGGTGAGTGTTGCTATGGTTCTGTATTGGCTGGCTCCCGGAGGCGAAAAGCCGCGGTCACCTCAGCAGCCGCAAGCTCAGACACAGGAAAAGTTTAAGACAGAAAAATCGGGAGCAACAACGGCAGCGGATTTTACTGAAACAGCCTGGAAAGTACACAGTCTGGTGGATGAAGCTTTTGTAACAGGTAAAGCAAAGATTAAAGCACAACAAGAGCAAAAGCGGGAAGTACCCCGTCAGGGAGTAGAGGGCACGATTCGCTGGCATGCCCGCCAGACCCTGATTACCATACCCGCCGGGAGCAGCACCGATAAATTTAAAGACCTGATGGTGAAGACACTGAGTCAGACCGGACAGGTATTAGGCTCTGCACCTGATCAGTACCAGGGAGCAAATGTACTCCGTTTTGATGTTGGGTTCCGGGATCGGTTAGAAGGCGATCCTGTCACCATGATCACTGACCGGATTTATGTCGCAAAGGAACAGGCAGTGCCCGAGCGCAAGTCTCAGGCTGCCGGTGGGGAAAGCGGCAAACTGGCCATTGTACTGGATGATTTTGGCTATAACTACGATCCGATTGACGCTCTGGCGGCTATTGACCGACCGCTGACCTTCGCAATACTGCCTTATCATCCTTTTTCGCAGATCGCTGCATCAAAAGCGTTGGCCTCCAATCACCAGGTCATGCTGCATTTGCCGATGGAACCGATGTCGACAACCGAACAGCAGGAAAAAACAGCCATTACTGTTGGTATGAGCGACAGCGAAATTCAGCAGATTGTCACAAGTGCTCTGCAAAATATTCCTGGCTTGATTGGTGTAAATAATCACCAGGGATCAAAAGCAACTGCCGACAAGCGGGTAATGCGCAATGTGTTAACGGTACTGAAGACCAAGAACCTATTCTTTATTGACAGCCGTACCAATGGACAATCGGTAGCAGCGCAAACTGCCCGGGAAATGAATATTCCCACAAGTGAGAATGAGCTGTTCTTGGATAACAATAATGATGTAGAGGCAATTAAGCAGCAGCTTCGCACCGCCGGTCATATCGCACTGCGTGACGGTACCGCTTTGGTTATCGGTCATGCCCGCCCCAATACGGCGATTGCTCTCAGAGAAATGATTCCTGAGCTTGAAGCTGATGGAGTGCGGCTGATTTTCGCATCGGATCTGGTTAAATAATAAGTACCTATTCACTGGATTAGAGCTGATAAGGTACTCTGGGAGGCGGCTCGCTATGCGAGGAGTATTTGATATCGTCGGACCGGTAATGATCGGCCCATCCAGTTCTCATACAGCAGGAGCAGCGCGGTTGGGGAAAATGGCCCGGATCATCCTGGGAGAAACACCGGTTGAAGCCATTATTGAATTGCATGGGTCCTTTGCCCAGACGTACCGTGGTCATGGTACAGACAAAGCACTGGTAGCTGGGTTAATGGGATTTTCAACGGAAGATGAACGGATCAGGCAGGCCATTGATATTGCACCTGATAATGGACTGAAAGTGGACTTTGCCATTGTTGATTTAGGCGATGCTCATCCTAACACGGCTGTATTGTACGTTACTGGTGCTTCCGGTCGGAAGGTAAGGGTAGTAGGCGCTTCCGTCGGTGGCGGCAATATCATCATTACGGAGATTGATGGCTATCCTGTGGAACTGACAGGTGAATACAATACGCTCCTTACCATTCATCAGGATAAACCGGGTATTATTTCGCTTGTAACTCATGCCTTGTCTCAGGAAGGTGTGAATATCGCCTTTATGCGGGTTTCCCGTCAGGAAAGAGGGGCCCAGGCTTTGATGATTATAGAAGCAGATCAGATTATATCAGAAGAGGCGCTCCGGTTAGTCAAGGGGATCGGGGCGGTAAAAGTGGCGCTCATCGTTCCGCCTATTTAGACGACAGGGAGGTCTACTATGATCCGTTTTACACGTATTCGCGACTTAGTAGCATTGGCTGGGGAAAAGCAGGTGCCTATTTCTGCAATCGTTGAACAATATGAAATAGAACGAAGTCAGCGTCCGGCAGAGGAAATTCACCGTATCATGCTGGACAATCTGCAGGTTATGCGCGAAGCTGTAGCTTCGGGCCTGACCGGCACGGAAAAATCGGCAAGCGGGCTGGTGGGCGGCGATGCCAACCGGCTGCTGAACCGGATGGAAAAAGGCTGTACGCTGGGCAGCGGCGCGATGAACCGGGCGGCTGCTTATGCACTGGCAGTGAATGAAGTGAATGCCGCCATGGGGCGCATTGTTGCCTGTCCGACAGCCGGGTCTTGTGGAATTGTTCCCGGTGTTATTCTGGCTGTGGCNNAGAGAGCCTGAACTGCAGTGATGAACAGATGGTGGCAGCTTTGTTTACTTCTGCCGGTATTGGAATTGTCATTGCTGAAAATGCATCTATATCGGGAGCAAAAGGCGGCTGTCAGGCCGAATGCGGCTCTGCAGCAGCAATGGCTGCAGGAGCGGTGGTTGAAATGGCTGGCGGTACGCCTATGCAGGTAAGCCATGCACTGGCACTTGCGCTCAAAAGTACCCTGGGGGTCGTCTGTGACCCGGTTGCGGGGCTGGTAGAAGTGCCCTGCGTTAAACGCAATGCTTTTGGTGCGGTACAGGCGCTGCTGGCGGCTGATATGGCGCTGGCCGATATTACCAGTGTCATCCCTGCTGATGAAGTAATTGATGCTATGCATCAAATTGGTTTGCTCATACCTAAGTCTCTCAGGGAAACCTCTGAGGCGGGATTAGCAAAGACGCCAACGGCACTGCAAATCGAAAAAAGACTGCACGGTAAAGAATAAAAAAAGGGGACTGTCCCCTTTTTTGAAAGAGACTCAACAAGGGTTATCATTCATAGAATGCTATGAATGATAACCCTTGTTTCTTTAGGACAGTGTCTAAAGCATAAGCGTATAGCCTATTGCTTTTTTGCATACAAACCTGTAATTTTTTTACACATCATTGAAAAAGCGTGGACTTCTGCTTCTGTCAACGCTTCTTCAATTAGGTGCAGCATTTCATTGCCAAAATCCTCAACACGATGCAAAAAAGCATTCCCCTCTTTGGTTAGTACAATATTGTAAGACCGGCGGTCATTAATCTGCCTTTCCTGCATAATATACGCTTTTTCCAGCAACCGCTTTGTTAATTTTGAAATACCGGATTGTGAGATACCTCTTATTTCAGCCAGCTCTTTCGTTGTCTTCGCACCCTGTTTTTGGAGTGTGTCAAGTATATAGTATTGTGCTGTTGAAACGCCCTCAACATTGAACCGATTGGAAAGCGATACAATTATACATTGTAAGGGGACATAGCTTTCCTCTAATCCTTTAATAGCCATTAAATAATCTCCTGTTTTTTAGTGATATACTTTTTCAGGTACTTCCCTGTTAACGAAGCGTGACAATTGATTGCATCTTTCGGCAAGCCCGCAAACATAATTTTACCGCCGTTCTGTCCCGCATACGGACCTATGTCGATCAGCCAATCTGCCTGACAGATAATATCCAAGTTGTGTTCTATGACAATGAGAGTGGAGTTTTGTTCTACAAGGCGGTTCATCACACCAACCAGCTGTTTGATATCAGCCATGTGCAAACCGGTTGAAGGCTCATCTAAAACATAGATTTGCCCACTGTTTTCAAGCTCCGCAGCCAGTTTAATCCGCTGTAGCTCACCACCGGAAAGTGTATTGAGCGGTTGTCCTAAAGATATATAAGGCATGCCAACGTCTGAAAGCCGTTGTAGCACTGTTACAATATCCTCTTCCTGAAAAAATGACAAAGCTTCCGTAACCGTCATGTTAAGAACCTCGGCAATATTCTTTCCGCTTAGCTGATAGGCAAGCACTTCATCAGTATAACGATTTCCGTGACATTCTTCACACGCTGTAACAATTGTATCCATAAAGGCTAAATCGGTATAAGTAACCCCTAATCCTTTGCAGGCAGGACAAGCACCTTGTGAATTGAAACTGAACAGGGCAGCGCTTACATTATTTTTTTTCGCAAATAGTTTTCTGATCGTGTCAAAGATACCGGTGAAGGTTGCAAGGTTGGAGCGTTTGGACGCTTGAATCCCTTTTTGATTCATAACAATAATTTCAGGATACAACTGTGGTAATACCCCATTGATCAAGGTGCTTTTTCCTGAACCGGCAACCCCGGTTACAACAGTCATTACTCCTTTGGGGATTTCAACAGATAGTTTTTTTATATTATGCATGGAGGCATTTCGTATAGAAAGCCAGCCCTTCGGAGGCCGGGCAGCACTCTTTAGTTCCGGGCAGGAGACTAAATAGCTTCCTGTGAGTGTGCCCGCTGTTTTGAGTCCGGCTAAATTTCCCTGGTATACGACTTCACCGCCATGAATGCCTGCACCCGGTCCCATATCAATAATATGGTCGGCAATTCTGATCATGTCCGGGTCATGCTCTACGATAAGAACCGTATTTCCTTTATCGCGCAACTGCTTCATAAGCTCATTCATTTTGCTTATGTCATGCGGGTGAAGCCCGATACTCGGTTCGTCAAAAATGTAAGTGAGGTCAGTCAAGCTGCTGCCAAGCTGGCTAACCATTTTGATCCTTTGTGACTCCCCGCCGGAAAGTGTCGCGGTCTCCCGGCTTACATTTACATAGCCCAGTCCAATCGAGACCATGTGCTGCAGCCGGTTTATAAGCTCCGCAACAATTGGCGCAGACACGGGAGCATGGACGGATTGAATAAAATCCAACAGCTCATTTATCTGCATATTGGCACATTCTGCAATATTTTTCCCGTTTACTTTACAGGACAATACTTTATCATTCAAGCGTGTTCCGTGACAATGAGGACAAGTCTTTCTTACAACAAAACGTTCTATTGCCTTCCCATATCTGACCTTTTCGCCATCCTCTTTCTTTAGAAAGCTCCGCTCAATGCGCGGAAGCAACCCCTCATATAACGAGGTTTTATGCCATTCGGGCGCAGGATGATTCACCTTAATTCCGTCAGCGTAAAGCAATAGCTCCAATTCCTCAGCAGAATAGTCTTTTAGTTTTTTATCATTATTGAAAAGGCCGGAATAAATATAGCGCGTTAACCGCCAGCCGCCGGGCTCAAAGGTTGGAAAACGGATAGCCCCCTGATTTAGAGATTGATTTTTATCCAGCAGCATGTCGATATTAATGGTCTCAGTTTTTCCCAAGCCCTCGCAATGCGGGCACATCCCTGCAGGATTATTGAAGGAAAAAACATCGGAATAACCTGCAAAAGGCTGTCCGACCCGGGAAAACAATAAACGTAATACCGAGTAAATATCTGTGATTGTCCCAACTGTTGACCGGGCATTACCGCCTAACCGCTTTTGATTGATAATAAAGGCTACTGACAAATTTTCGATAGTATCTACATCAGGTTTGCCGTAATGTGGCATACGGTGGCGAATAAAACTGGTGTAGGTTTCATTTAATTGTCTCTGCGATTCTGCCGCAATGGTATCAAATACCAAAGAGGATTTTCCTGAACCGGAAACACCCGTAAAAACTGTAATTTCTTTTTTGGGTATCAGTACAGTTATGTTTTTGAGATTGCGTTCCCGTGCACCCGACACCTGTATATAATGATTAGCCATATTTCACCTCGCTATTATATGATTAGGTTAATATATGAGTGGGTTAAGTATATTTTATTACACTTTACTGCTGATTGTAAATGCAAAACAAATTTTCTAGTTTACTTACTGGCAGGTGTTAGCCGGTAATCCGGCGAACTCCCTGTAATACAAAAAAAGTTCACGAGTGATCACGCCCGTCTCAGAAAGGAACACACGAATGGAACATATTACTCTTGAAATGGCTGCCTTCTTAGTAGGTACTGGTTTTATTGCTGCTTTCATAGATTCTGTAGTCGGTGGCGGTGGCTTGATTTCCCTGCCGGCACTGCTATTTACCGGGCTGCCGCCAACGTTTGCGCTGGGGACTAATAAGCTGGCAAGTACGCTATGCAGTGTAACAAGCATGTCTTCTTTTATCCGGTCAGGCAAAGTGGATTTGCAGCTTGTGAAGTATTTATTTCCTGTATCCTTTGCAGGTGCCGCCCTGGGGGCATACGTAGTACGTTTGCTGCCGCCGGATTTTTTAAAGCCGCTTGTGGCTATTCTGTTGGTAGTTGTCGCTGTTTATACCCTCTTTAAAAAAGAATGGGGCCACGAGTCCACTTATCAGGGAATGAATAAACGAGTTGCTATACTTAGTGGTATCAGCGCATTTGCGCTGGGCTTTTACGATGGTTTCTTTGGCCCCGGTACAGGCTCATTTCTCATTTTTGCTTTTTTGTTTATTGGTTTTGATTTTGTGCAGTCCGCAGGCAATTCCAAGGTACTGAACTTTGCGAGCAATATTGCAGCTCTGCTGATGTTTGGGTTTATGAATTCCATCAACTATCACTACGGCTTGTTAATGGGAGCAGGCATGTTTGCAGGAGCGCTGGTAGGATCACGGGTTGCCATCAGGCAAGGGGCCGCTTATGTGAGACCTTTGTTTATTGCTGTTACTACCTTGCTGATCAGTAAACAAGTGTGGGATATTTTTCATTAATACTTCTAAATTTCATAAAAAGATGCCTTGCTCGGACAATGAGCAAGGCATCTTTTTATGAAATTTAGAAGTGCTGCCGGTAAGTCATTTTGAGCACACCGTAAATGCGTACCTTTTCTTTAGAAATTTTGCGTCTTTTATGCCTGGGATTATCAGGCACAAGCTCAACATACTGATCATCGAGATGATACACATGTTTCAAAGTAGCATAGTCATCGGTATCATCAATAATGCCTACGGCACAAATCTGACCGCTGTCACAATAGCCTTGCTTATGGATCAGGGCCTTATCACCGTCAAAAATTCGTGCGCCTTCCATGCTGTCGCCAAAAATTTCAAGAATAAAGAATTCCTCGGGATGGCTGTTCAGCCATGACCGGGGGATGTCCTCATAACCGGTAAAGCTTTCCATGGCAAGGGCCGGGCAGCCTGCAGGGATACGGCCAAGGACGGGGACACTGTAAAAAGTCGGTCTGTCATCGGCATTGGCAGGAGTGTTACTGGCAGGTGCGGCTTCTTCTACTCCGAACAAGCGGCTGATCGGTATGTTGAACAGCCTGGCAAGCGTGGGAATAAGCGACGTATCAGGCATTGCCTTGCCTGACTCCCATTTGGCAACAGCCTGCTGGGTAACGCCGATGATTTTGCTTAACTCTTCCTGAGTGAGTCCTTTTTTTATCCGTTCTGTTCTAATGATATCTGCTACCATTTCTATCACCTACTTGTATCTATATTACAACTAGTTGTTGTGAAAGGGAAGAAGAACAACTAAATTTCGTGGAAACAATTGACAAACAACATCAAGTTGTACTAGTATAAAAACATGAACAACTTGAAGTTGTTGAGGGAGTGAGGAAATGAGGTCAAAGCTGATTCAGTTTCGCGGTGAACGCTCTCAGGAAGAAATGGGACGAAAGTACGGGGTATCTCAGCAGTCCTGGAGCTATTGGGAACGAGGTGTGAAGAATCCTTCTGCACTAACTATGAAGAGAATCGAAGCGGATTCGGGCGTGCCGATGGAAGAGTTGTTTCCTGATATCTTTAACAACTTTGGGTTGTAAAAAGAAAAGGAGGGTAGTCTGCAGCTTGCATTTATATTTACCTATAATTATTTCAATTTTCTCATATTAATAAACCTCTGGCATAGTATACGGGTAAGGGAGTGTTTGTTCTGGTGGGACAGGGAATAGGAAGAATCGTTTTGAGCATCGGCTGCGCCCTGGCGCTTGGGACGTCAGCATTGTATAGTGAAAAAGTTTATGCTCAGACTGGAGAGGACGGGCAGGCAGCGGAATACGAGCTGCCACAGGTGACGGTAGAAGCTCCCCGGCCAAAGTGGGAGGAGCAGCTTTCACCGGGCAGCGTATCGGTAGTCTATCCGGCCAAAATGAAAGGGGAACACAAAAATCTGCCTGATCTGTTAAAAGCGGTACCGGGCATTCATATTCGCGAGTTGGCCGGCAGCGGTCAATATACGGTTGTGACCATCCGGGGGAGCAGCTCTTCTCAGGTAGGAATCTTCATCGACGGAGTGCTGGCTAATCTCGGCGGCGATGCTGCAGTGGATCTTTCGGCCATACCGGTGGAAAATGTGGAACGCATCGAGGTGTACCGCGGCTATATTCCAGCCCGCTTCGGCGGTACCTACATGGGTGGCGTGATCAATATCGTCACTAAGAAGCCGCAGCAGACCGGCGGTTCCGTATCGGCAGGGCTGCGTTCGTGGGGCGGTCTTCAGGGCAGTGTGAATATTAATGCCCCGCTAGGGGACGGCAGCTTGCTGTTTGGCTTTAACCGCGATGAGAGCGACGGCGACTTCCGGTATGAAAACCTGGAGATGCACCGCGAGTACGGACCAAAAATGACCAGTCTGTATACACGGCTCACCACGATCAACAGTAACATAGCCAAGTATCAGGGAATCCTTGCCGACCCGGCTTCAACGCCAGCCCAAATCACCTCAGCCAAAAAAAACTTAAACACGCAGCTAAAAAATCTTGCTAACCAGAATGAGTTAATTGATTTTTACAGCAAGCTCTCCTCCGAACGGCACCGGATGAGCAACAGTTATAAGAAGACGGATGCGCTGCTCAAATGGCAGGATGAGCACTGGCAGATCAAGGGGAGCTGGCGGGAAACCGACCGTATGCTGCCCTGTGATATCGCCTCAGGCGTGGGGTTGTGGGACAGTATTGATAACCCTAATCCATTCCAGGTTGTACAGTTCCCTCAGCGTCAGCAGCTCACAGAAAAAGATGTACTGATCGGGAGGCGGCAGACATCCGGCAATCTGGACTGGGGCTGGCGGCTGGACTACCTGAACCAGGAAAAAAACTTCCGCAAATATTTCGATCCCGGCCCTTACACTCCCAAGCCGCTGAGCATCTGGAGCCAGTTCCGGTCCGAGCGGACGGGCGGCGCGGTGGACGGCTCGTACCAGGCAGGTACCGACCATCTGCTCGAATTCATGGCCAACTACTCACGGGAAAGCTTAAAAGTCGATGGCAATGACATTGAGCAGCGGACAGACATGAAGGACCGTTATACCCAGACACTGTGGAATGCTCAGCTGCAGGATACGATTACCCTGAATAAGGCCCGTGATTTCTGGTTTACTCCCAGTGTCCGCCATAACTCTTCCACCGGCCTCGGCGAAGCCTCTGCTTTCGTCGATTCCCGGGTCCACTGGGTGCAAAAGCTGGAAGAGACCAAAGGCAGCAAAACGACCTGGGCAATGGCTCTCAAAAAGCAGCTGGGCGAGCATTGGACGCTGCGCAGCACCTATGGCAGCTATTACCGCTTCCCCAACCTTTATGAGTTGGTCGGCGACGGTGCCTGGATACTGCCCAATCCGGACGGTGTCGTTGGTCCCGAGCACGGCACCCAGTGGGATTTTGGTGCAGGCTGGCAGGGAGAGCTGCTGCGGGCCAAAGCTGATATGACTATCACCTACTTTGGCCGCCGGTCGGACAATATTATCACGCTCAACCGGCGGGGCTTTGACTATTTCTCCTTTATGAACGAAGGCAAGGGCAAGGTCAACGGCGTGGAGCTGGAAAGCAATCTGACCTGGCAGCGCTGGGACCTTAATGTGGCGGCGACCTATCTGAAGACAAAGGATCTGGCACGTACGATCTGGAGCGGCAGCTCGTATATTGACAATTATTTTTATGGGAAGTCGTTACCCGATCATCCCGAGTGGGAAGGGCAGGTTCGCCTTACCTACCGCCTGCCGGGGGAGAGAGCCTCACTTTTTGCCGAGTTGCATTATACGGATAAAGTATTCATCGGCAGCTCAACCTGGCAAACAGCCCTGACAACAGTTGGTCTGGGAGGCAAATACAACTTTAAAAACGGGCTGAAGCTGGTAGCCGGTGTCAATGACCTATTCAATAAGGGGCCGGAAATGGAAGAGTATACCGTACGGCCAGACTGGGAGGCTTCCCCGCGCAATCCTGACTATCCGGTACAGGGAAGAACCTATTATGCAACGCTGCAATGGGAATTATAAACATTATTAGGAGGTGAGAAGGGGAGGGGGTTAAAAAAGATAAGAGAGGAGTAAGCGAAGAGCATGGCAAGTACTGAAAATCTAGCAGGCTATACCATCTTAAATCAAAAATATACCGAGGGGGCTGCCGGTGCTATTACCGGTATTCGTAGCGCATTACCTGCAACGTTTAGTGCAGCTAAAGGACGAGTAAACAAATTAAACGGCGATCCCACTATGTATTTCTTCAAGGATGCTGACGGCAATCTCCGGGCGGTGGTTGCGCAATATATCTATAAGAATGGTTCAGCTACGCTTGCACTTATCCGTATTTATGACGTAACCTTAGAGAACTGGCTGCCGGTAACAGACTGGATAACCTGGCCTGGCATCAAAAACTTGCACGATATTGTGGTACAAGGCGATTATCTTTACGGCATTGACTATGACGAGGCAAAGGTAGTCAAAATCGATATGAATGATGGCTATACGCAAATTGGCACTTATACGTTTCTTCCTACAGACGGATACGAAAGTCATGGCGTGGCCCTCGCGTCAGCCCACGGCTATATATATGCCTTGTTTACGACAGTGAAGGCTCCCTGGGGAACTGCGGACTATCAGCTTAGCACGGTAGTACAGTTAAATGTTGATGGCGATGATCCTCTTAAAGTTCGGCAGGTGAATGCCGGCAAAAATGCCTTTACGCTGGAACGGCACACTGTGAACGGCACGAATTATCTGTATGCTGCCAGCATTGGCGGCAAGCAGCAGTATGGCACGCACAATCCCGACTCAGCACTTACCGTGATTGCCCTTGACGGCTCATCCGGTGCGATGACACCCCATACGGCACTGACGGCCAGCAGCCTTACCGGTCCGGCTGCCGACAAATTCGACATTCGTGATATTGCTTTCAGTGATGACGGTACCGCCTATGTGCTGGTAGGCTGTTACAATACTGCCGGTACTCATCTGGTGGGTAACCTGTATAAAACCACGGCCGCCTTTATTAATGGAAAAACAAATGCACCGCTCAGCGATTTGGGAACACCTCTTGCCACTTTCGATACCGCCGGATATCTCTGGGCCCTGTTATATGAAAATGTGGCTGCCGTTAACGCCGATCGCCTCTGGTTTGTCAAAGGCAATCAGATCGATATCTGCAAGCTCGACGGTACGGTAGGGATTTCGTTTACACCTGCCCAGTTGGGAACAGGCGATGTGAATGTCCATCTCAACTCGGTTACGCTGATCGGTCAGGCACCGGGAGTCACTGCTTACCGGGGAACACGTTCCCTTGCCGCTCATGCCCGGCTGGCTGCCGAAGCCAGACAGGCGGTCTTGGAGCATAAACAGCAGGATGAGAATTAAATAGCTGTTCACAAAACGATTTGCTTAGTAAAATCGTTCACCGTGAAGACAAACGTACCTGAAAGGAGAGTGCCGCGTCGTTTTACTCCTCGCAATGACAGGAAAGCCGGGTGTCATCGCGAGCGTAGCGTGGCGATCTCCTTTGATTGGATTACTTTTGTCGACAGTCTCAACGGTCTGCTTGGGCAGATCGTTTTTTTGTTAATGGAATGTAGAATAAAGTAAAAATAACGAAGATTAAGATTACATAAATAAAAAAGAAAATAAAAAATATTGACAAAACGGATAAAAACAGGCATTATTTTACATATAGACAAAACAAATGAAAACTTAATAAATGGTACAGGTGCCCGCTAGTGTCTTGACAAAGTTGTGAATTAGAATAAGACAGTGTAGATTTTTTTGTAATGCAAGGCGGAGGAGTTCGCGCATATCGGGAATATGTAAGGCGACGACAACGCAGCAGTGCGAAAAAAGATACGCTGGCTAAGCTGAGATTTAACTTGGTCAAGACACAAGGGCTTAATAGGGAAGTCCGGTTAAAGGCCGGCGCGGTCCCGCCACTGTAATGAGGAGCGACTCCATGATATGCCACTGGGACAAGCGTCTTGGGAAGGTTTGGAGAAGCAATGACTCAGAGTCAGGAGAACTGCCTGTAGAACGATCACCGTAGTATTGTACTAACGCTAGTACAGTACGTAACCTGCGAGAGATGGGGAGGGGATTATCGGAGTAGTCTAGTCATAGGCTTACGACAGTGTGCTTTTTTGCTGAAGAGAGCTTTTAAATGGGTTTCTCCTATAGTCAACACCTACTTTTTAGGTTGGAGGTTGATGATAGGAGAGATCCATTTTTGTTTATTAGTGAAAGTCGGTGATACAGTGGCCAATTGTCGAAATTTATAGTAGGGAGGCGATAGTTAATTATAGTTTAAGGCAACGCGCGGTGATGGACAATAATCTAATTTAGCTACTGGAACTCACAACATTGAAAATTCTAGAAAAAGGTGATGTACAATGAATTTTAGAATGTCAAAAAAAATTGTTATTGTTTTGCTGTTAATTATTACAGTTCCTTTTATGGTACCACCTAATGTTTTGGCTGCTTATGGAGAGACGAAATCTGCATACAAATCTAACATTAATACCCGGCCGGGATGGTTAATTAATGATCTGTATTATCCCCAATTACCAAGCGGTTGGGTAATAACAAGGGATTTTGGTAGTCATTGCACTATTATGAATCTCAATGATTCAACATATTTGAGTACCACAACTATACTAAATAGTTCAGCTAACTTTCCACTTCCAAGTGGATGGGCAATAAAAAGAATTTTCAATAATTACTACGATATTGTAAGTCTCAATGGTGCATCATATTTGAGTACTACAACTATACTAAATAGTTCAGCTAA
>DDHB01000072.1 GCA_002337925.1 Sporomusaceae bacterium UBA1887 | reverse complement strand
TCAAACAACTTAACTTCAGCTAAAAGACTGCCTCCATTTTCAGCAATCACTTCCGCCACTTGGCTGGCTGATACACTAACAGGAAGGACTACAGCTAAATCACGGGCAATAGCCGGAAATTTTGGAAGCTGCTCATACTTAGCAATTAAACGGGCTTGCTTTGCCAATGCCGCAACAGGCATTTCAAACATATATACTTTGCGGGTAATGCCAAATGCAGCCTGGACCTTAGGATGTACTTCCCCGACAGTAGCTACTATCTCGCCACCAACAGTAAAGACAGCTGTTTTTCCAGGATGGAGCGATGGATGCTCCCCTGCTTCTACTATAGGATTATAAATTCCTATTGCAGCCAGTAATTCTTCTACAGCACCCTTGGCATCATAGAAATCGACCATCTGCTGCGGCTGATTCCAGGATACCTCATTGCGACGCCCGCATAAAGCACCGCACAGCATAAGAGGCTCATCCGGTAAATCGACTAACGGTAATTGTCCGGGATGATAAACAGCTCCCAATTCGAAGAGTTTTAAATCTTCATTTTTACGTGAAAGATTTCTTACAAGAACATCCATCATACCGCCTAATAAGGTGGTACGCAGCCAGGGGAATTCATCAGTAATCGGATTTTTAATCTCAATCCCCTGGTATAAAGAACTATCACTTGCAAAGTTCAATTTAGCAAGCGTTGCAGGATGCATAAAACTAAAAGTAATAATCTCAGTAAAGCCGCCGGCAGCTAAACTATTTTTTAGTTTATCTGCAATAGACTGTATATAGCTCTGACTGCCACGAGTCATTCTTCCAGCCGGAGTCGTAGTAGGAACCTTATTATACCCGTAAATCCGGGCTACTTCTTCTGCAATATCAGCAGGTCCCGTTACGTCTGACCGCCATGTTGGTACAGTAACAGTGACTCGCTCCGCTTGAACATCCAGTTCAAATTCCAGTCGCCGCAAAATATCTACCATCGTGGCATGAGGAACATCAGTTCCTAAAAATGCGTTAATTTGTTGCGCCGTAAAGACAACTTGGCGTGGCAATGTCATTCCTGGATAATTGTCAATAATGTCAGGACAAACTTTGCATACTCCCATATCTTCCAATAATTTGGCAGCCCGATCCAAAGCCCGTGTTATGTTTGCCGTATCAACCCCCCGCTCAAAGCGGCCTGAAGCTTCGGAACGCAGCCCTAAGGCCCGCGATGTACGCCGCACGCTCACTCCCTGAAAAGCAGCTGCTTCTAAAAGAACAGTCTGGGTCGTAGCAGTCACTTCTGTTGCCAAGCCCCCCATAACACCGGCAATACCGACAGCCTGCACGGCATCGGCAATTACAAGTGTATCCGTACTCAATTCCCGCTTAACGCCATCAAGAGTAGTCAGCCTTTCACCTGGGTTTGCTCTGCGTACAGTAATGCTATGACGGGCAAGCAGGCTGTAATCATAAGCATGCATGGGTTGTCCCATTTCAAGCATAACAAAATTAGTCACATCAACTACATTATTGATAGGACGCATACCTGCGGCCTGTAGACGATGCTGCATCCATACAGGCGAAGGGCCTACTTTTACATTCTGCAAGATGCGCGCAGCAAACCGAGGGCACAATGAGGGTTCATTAATCGTAACACTCGCAAGCGTTACTGCCTTGCCTTCTCCCGCTTCCTGCAAGGCAAGCATCGGCTTTGTAACAGTTTCATTTGTTAGTACCGCTACTTCACGAGCCAGACCAATAACACTAAAACAATCAGCCCGATTAGGTGTAAGTTCAAACTCCAAAACCGTATCATCTAAACCAAGTGCAGACTGAATATCAATACCGACTGCAGTTTCGGGCGGCAGAATATAAATGCCCTCACGCAACTCCGGTGCAATAATCTTTGCATCGAGGTTTAACTCTTCAGCAGAACATAACATGCCTTGTGACATGACCCCGCGGAGTTCAGCACTCACAATTGTCTTGCCACTGGGAAGTTTAGCTCCGTCTAAAGCAACCGGCACTACCTGACCGGCACGCACGTTAGTTGCACCGGTAACAATAGTTACTTTACTATTACCAATATTTATTTTGCAAACAGAAAGGCGATCAGCATCAGGATGCGGATTAACCTCCAAAATTTTGCCGGTAATAACATGATGAATATTCTGTCCTAGGCTCTCTACTGACGCCACCGGTATTCCTGCCATAGTTAACTGATCAGCCAAAGCTTCCGGAGCTTGCGTAATGGAGACATAGTCTTTAAGCCATTTTATTGATGCACGCATGTGATATCCTCCTTAAAATTGTCGCAAAAAGCGCAAATCGTTTTCAAAGAATAACCGCAAGTCATCAATTCCATAAACCAGCATAGCAATGCGCTCAACGCCCATGCCAAAAGCAAAACCGCTGACTTGGGCAGGATCATAATTACTTAATTCCAATACCCGTGGATGAACCATACCACAACCTAAAATCTCCAACCAGCCTGTGCCTGAACAAACACGGCAGCCCTGCCCGTTGCACATAACGCAGGAAATATCAACTTCCGCGCTCGGTTCAGTAAAAGGAAAGAAACTGGGACGGAAACGCACACGAACATCATCACCGAATATGTCATGAATAAACAGTTCTAACGTGCCTTTCAAATCAGCAAACGTGATTCCTTTATCAATAACCAAACCTTCTACCTGGTGAAACATCGGCGAATGAGTGGCATCATAGTCCCAACGATACACTTTACCGGGTGCTATAACACGTACCGGAGAATTAGGATCGCCGGACTGCATCGTACGCACCTGTACTGGTGATGTATGCGTGCGCAGCAAAAATTCTTCCGTTATGTAGAATGAATCTTGCATATCGCGAGCGGGATGATCAGGTGGAAAATTGAGCGCCTCAAAATTATAATAATCTTTTTCTACTTCCGGTCCTTCAGCTATATCAAAACCCATTCGCATAAAGGTTTCCTTTATACGGTCAAGCGTTACCGTGAGGGGATGCTTCCCCCCGAGGACGGACCGGCGTCCAGGCATAGTGACATCAATGCGTTCAGAGGCGATTTTATGCGCTAATTCTGCTTGTTTAAGTTCCTCAGCCTTAGCAGCAATTAACTCCTCCAGTTCGGTGCGGATTTCATTAACAATCTGGCCCATACGTGGGCGCATTTCGGCACTTAACGCCCCTAACCCGCGTAAAACAGATGTAAGGCTGCCTTTTTTTCCAAGGTACTTTACCCGTTCNNCCATGTTGGACACTTGTTTCAGCTCTTGCAGCGCTGACTGACGCAAGGACTCCAATTGTTGTTCCATATAATACCTCCTAGTTGCTAATTTCAAAAATAAAAAGACTTTCACCCCTGAAGGGGCGAAAGTCCAGCTTCCGCGGTACCACCCTAAATTACCACTCGTGTTTCCATTAACGCGGAAAAGACGTCCAGCCTACACAAGAAACCTCTTCAGCCAGATGCTCCGGAGCGAACTTCAGCCAGGCGATCCGGATGGCTCTCAATCGGCGGCACATCCTCCCTGTAGGACCGGAACTGGCGTACTCTCTCTGTCATTGCAATGTATATTTCATTAGTGAATCATTAAGCGACGATAAAACATATACGCAGCAATGGAACCGGTAGCTTCAAATACTTTCCAGAATAATTCGGCGGTCACCAAGAAGGACCACACCCTCTCTGCCATAGTTGGAAATTTCAGGTCATTGCTTTAGTAATTATACCATACGAATTTTCAAATTACAAGGCTGCACGCCGCTGCCGCGCAATCTCATAGAAAATTACCGCAGCGGCAGCAGCCACATTCAAAGACTCTGCCTTGCCATACAAAGGAATAAATAAACGGCTGGCAGCCTGATGAAGAAGCGCATCACTTACCCCATTGCCTTCATTGCCAAAAANNATCGCAGTCGGTCCTGTGAGATCAACCTCATAATAGGGTTTAGCAGAAGTTAATGCAGTAGCTATGAGCTGGATTTGAAACTGTGTTAAATATGTTACCAATTCTGCTGTACTTACTTTGCTGATTACCGGCAGATGAAACAAGGAGCCCATTGTGGCCCGAACGGTCTTGGGACTAAATAAGTCAGCACTTCCCGGTGTCATAATGACAGCTGTACACCCAGCAGCATCTGCTGTGCGAATTAAAGCTCCTACATTTCCCGGATCCTGGACATTATCCAGGACGGCAATCAACGGCTGACGGTCTCCAGTCACCCAATTCTTGAATAAATATTCTTTTTTCTTTACAATTGCCATAATGCCTTGCGCCTGATCTGTATCAGTAATTTTGGCATACAAAGTTTCCGAAAGCTCAGCCAAACGGCAATGGCGCTCTTGTAATTGAGTCATTATTTTTTGAACACGTGATTGCTCAAGAGCTTTTTTTGTAACAAGACAAGCGGTAATTTCCCAATCAGCCTGAATTGCTTCTTCCACCAGGCGTACCCCTTCTACCGAAAACACACCTGTTTCATCACGATATTTTTTTTGTTTTAACGATGCAGCCAGCTTAATTAAGCTATTCTGGTTACTTGCAATGACCTCTAGCACTATAATTCCCCCGGTCATGAATTCGAGTAGCGCAACTCTCAGATCGATGTCAAGATTATTCGCTACTGCAGTAGTTTATCACAATGTGCAAATGAAAACAAATAAATATAAAGCCCGCCTTTTTTCAAGGCAGGCCAATAGTTCAAACTACTTTTGCTATACAATCAAAACACAGCATGTATTTACGAACAGACTCTTTAACCCCTTTTTTTACAGCATTCATGAGATTCACATAGTTTGCAGTAGCACTTCTGCCTAATTCCGATCTCAATGTCTCGGCCGCCGCCTGTGACATATCAGTCGCAATATTAATCTTTGTGATTCCTGAATTAATCGAATGCCGGTAATCATCTTTATGCAGCTTTGAGCCGCCATGCATAACAAGCGGCACATTCACGCTGCTATTTAACTCATTAAGGCGGGAAAAATTCAGTTTGGGGAGACCATGATACCCGCCGTGGCTAGTGCCTACAGCTACTGCCAGCGCATCAACCTTTGTTTTATCAACAAATTCAGCAGCTACTTCCGGTTTAACCAAATTATCCTCTGTTAAATCGCCTATATTGTCATAACAACCAATATAGCCCAATTCCCCTTCGACAGAAATGCCAAGAGAATGGGCTATGCGGGTAATATCCTTTGTGCGTTTTAAGTTTTCTTGCATAGACAAATGGGATCCATCAAACATAACAGAGGTAAACCCCCAGCGAATAGCTCTCATTACCCCTTCATAACTATAGCCATGATCAAGATGGAGTGCAACAGGTATAGAGGATTTTTGTGCGGCACGCACTAAAGCAGCACTTAGCGTTTCTACATCGACAAACTTAAACAATCTTTCTGGAATGCCTAAAACAAGTGGGGTCTTTAACTCTTCTGCAACTTCCAGGACAGCTCCCAGCGTTTCGAAATTGAATACATTAAATCCACCGACTGCATACTTCCTTTTACGGGCATCCTGAAGAAGCTCATGCATAGTAACCAAGGCCAAGATTGACTCCTCCTTCTATTCCTTTATTGTCATGCACTTATTACATACTATTCGGGAATCAGTGAAGAAACACCTGCCAGAATTATCTTAAAATTTAAAATAGTCTTTGTTGATGCAATTATTTCCAATATCGCAGCTAATATACTATTAAAATAAAAAAACTCCTGATTACTCAGGAGTTTTTTGTTCTATTGGAGCTGCTCTTTAGCAGTCTCAACAAGCTTACCAAAGGAAGCCATATCGTTGACAGCTAAATCAGCCAACATTTTGCGGTTAACTTCGATTCCGGCTTTGCTCAAACCATTAATCATCTGGCTGTAAGAAATGCCATTGATACGAGCAGCGGCATTAATACGAGCAATCCACAGTTTGCGGAATTCGCGTTTTTTAGCACGACGGTCGCGGCGAGCATAGTATAAAGCTTTCATTACCGTTTCATTAGCTTTTTTGAAGAGCTTGCTCTTCGAGCCACGGTAACCTTTTGCTAATTTTAATATTTTTTTATGACGCTTATGAGCCGTCACACCTTTTTTAACTCTTGGCATGTCTAATTACCTCCATTTAAAAATTCCTGATTTATGCGTACGGCAGCATTCTTGATACGCGCTCATGATCAGATTTGCTTACCATTCCAGCTTTGCGCAGATTACGTTTACGTGAAGGAGATTTTTTCTCCAGAATATGGCTTTTGAAAGCTTTAGACCTTTTGAATTCTCCAGTGCCGGTAACTTTAAACCGCTTAGCGGCGCTTCTACGAGTTTTAATTTTTGGCATGATGTATCCTCCTTTTTAATTGTGTTGCTTTGCTGAAAGAATCATAATCATATTTTTTCCTTCAAGCTTCGGTTCGCGTTCTACATTAGCGACTTCCTTTACCTCAGCAGCCATTTTAACAAGAACCTGTCTGCCAAGCTCGGGATGACTCAGTTCCCGTCCACGGAACATGATGGTAACTTTTACTTTGTCCCCATCTTCTAAGAAGCGCAAAGCATTTTTTAATTTAACCTCAAAGTCATGATCTTCAATATTAGGACGAAGTTTAACTTCTTTGAGAGTAAATGATTTTTGCTTTTTCTTGACTTCTTTGTCTCGCTTTTGCTGTTCGTATTTGAACTTACCAAAGTCCATAATACGGCAAACTGGCGGTTTAGCTGTTGGGGCTACTTCAACCAAATCAAGCTGCTGTTCTCCGGCAACCCGTAGTGCATCCCTCAACAACATAATCCCTAATTGTTCGTTTGCTTCGCTAACAACCCGAACCTCTCTTGCGCGGATTTCTTCATTAATCCTTAAAGTGTCTTTGCTAATTGCCGCTCACCTCCTGATAATTTCAAATAAACAAATTAAAAGCGGATGGCATACACCACCCGCAAAACAGCATAATCACTATGCTAAATCCTAATACCTTACGAACAACCTAAAGCGTTGTAAGGTGAGAAGCGGATGGCCTCTGCTTGTAAATATTTACTTACTAGGATATATTAGCATCCATAACAATAAAAGTCAATAGCTTTACCATTTTTTACGGAACTAAATTGTTTTTTTTGCCACTTCATCCATGACTGAGGCAATAAACTCATCGACCGCCTGAGCTCCAAGATCTCCCTGTCCACGTTTGCGGACAGCAACCGTATTGCTTTCCATTTCTTTGTCACCGACCACAAGCATGTACGGAACTTTGGACATTTGTCCTTCACGGATCTTGTAACCAATTTTCTCATTACGGTCATCCACATCTACTCGAATATCTTTATCCCGCATTGTCTTAGCCAATTGCTGAGCATAAGCGACTTGCCGCTCAGTGATCGGAAGAATCTTTACTTGCACAGGTGCCAGCCAGGCTGGAAAGGCACCGGCAAAATGCTCAATCAGAATACCGATAAAACGCTCCATGCTTCCATAGGCTACCCGATGGATCATAACGGGGCGATGTTTTTGTCCGTCTTCTCCGATATAGTTAAGATCAAACCGCTCAGGCATCTGCATATCCAGTTGGATGGTACCGCACTGCCAAGTCCGTCCGATAGAATCCTTCAGATGGAAATCAATTTTGGGACCGTAAAAAGCGCCATCCCCTTCATTAATTTTAAAAGGCAGCCCTTTTTCTTCCATTGCTTCCCGCAAAGCATTAGTAGCACTTTCCCAAATCTCATCGGAACCCATTGCCTTTTCCGGCTTAGTGCTTAACTCTGCATGGTAGCTTAAACCAAATACGCTATATACAGTATCAAAGAGTTCGATAACACCCATTATTTCCTGTTTTATTTGTGATGGCAGCATAAAGATATGGGCATCATCTTGTGTAAAGCTCCGAACACGCATCAGCCCATGGAGAGCGCCATGAAGCTCATGACGATGAACAAGACCAAGTTCAGCTGTCCGCAGCGGCAAATCACGATAGCTGTGATGCTGGCTGCGATACACCAATATACCGCCAGGGCAGTTCATTGGCTTTACGGCATATCCTTCACCATCAATATTTGTAAAATACATATTCTCCCGGTAATGATCCCAGTGTCCGGACTGCTGCCAGAGTTTCTGGTGCAAAATGATAGGAGTTTTTATTTCCTGGTATCCATATTTAACGTGCAATTTGCGCCAGAAGCTTTCCAGTTCATTACGAATGATCATCCCTTTAGGATGGAAAAAAGGAAAACCAGGTCCTTCTTCCTGCATGCTGAACAAATCCAACTCTCTTCCTAACTTGCGGTGATCCCGTTTTGCTGCTTCTTCCAGCATGTGCAAATACCCATCAAGATCCGCTTTTTTCTCAAAAGAGGTGCCATAAATACGTTGCAGCATCTTGCGCTTTTCATCGCCGCGCCAATAGGCACCAGCCAGGTTCTGCAGTTTAACAACTTTTACCTTACCAGTGGAAGGTACATGGGGCCCTGCACATAAATCGACAAACTCACCTTGGCTGTATAACGAAATAGTAACGTCTTCCGGTAAATCGCGAATAAGCTCTACTTTATAAGTTTCACCTAGCTCCTCAAAGCGCTTAATGGCTTCTTGCCTGCTTATCTCGATCCGTTCTATCGGTAAGTCTTCTTTAATAATCTTTTCCATTTCGGCTTGGATCTTTTCTAGGTCCTCGGGAGTGAAGGTATGTGAAGTATCAAAATCATAATAGAAGCCATTGGCAATAGCCGGCCCGATCCCGATCTTTACCTCCCCAAATAAACGTTTTACCGCTTGCGCAAGAATGTGCGATGAACTATGACGCAGCGCGTCTTTACCTGCTTCATCTTCAAATGTCAAAAATTCAACCTTTACAGGTTTGGTTAGTTGAGTACGCAGATCCGCTAATTGACCGTTAACTTTTGCTGCAAGAGCACTTTTGGCTAAGCCGCGGCTAATGGATTCGGCAACTTGTGCCAAAGTTGTACCGGCATCATATTCCCGTTCGCTTCCGTCTTTTAAAGTGATTTGTATTTTTTCCATGTTATAGTCCTCCTTGCTGACAAATAAAATAAACTCTCATCCCTAAAAGGGACGAGAGTTCTACTCACGCGGTTCCACCCTGTTTGGCTATAATAGCCCAACTTGATCATGTGATAACGGGAATGACCCGGACTGGCTTACAAGAATTTCGGCCAGACAGTTTCGAGGTGGTAATAAGTATAGTCAGCCCGTAAGATGCTTTCAGCCTATGGCATCTTCTCTCTGGTACGGCGATCCATATTTATCGTATCCCCGGCATTACTGATAAGAATATTAACTTAAACTTAACTATAGCAAAAAAATTAATCACTGTCAACATTATGAGAGACGCTTTTTGTTCTGCACATGTCACAGCCATTGCAGAACATTACCCGGTCTTCAAAGATACTCTTAATGGTACGAATCAGCTCATTCGGCCCTTGTAAAAATGGATTATGCAAGACAACATGATGCGGTGATACAGCAATCAGCGCAGTAATTAACAAATCCTGATAATTGATTTCATCTGAATACTGAGCATCAAAACTGTCAAGATACTGATTGTCAATTGACTGTCCGTTTGCATCCAACAGCTTAAAACTGCTGGCACCATAGATTAAGACATGAGTTTCTTCTACTTGTGGTTCCTGAACATTAATGAAATAACGAAGTACACGGATGAATTCCTGGTACTCCAAGTCCAGCATCAGATCATCTACAGCTTTATCTACTACCTGCGCCAGATTATCCCTGTAATCTTTTAAACGAAACTGAACAAATCCATCGACGACTAGTTCATGATGGTTATCCAGATATTCCATCAGGCGTGATACGATTCGTTTGCGACGTTCTCCGGCGCTAAAATCCTGAATTAGGCAACTGCTGCTGTCTGCAAGGAGCTTTAAAGAGTTCTCATAAATTATTTTTTGTTCTTCTTTGCTAAAATAATGATAGTTTCGTTCAATAAGCCGGCTAACAAGAGCCTTCTCCTCGTTCGCAAGTATAAAATCCGCCACTATTTTAGCCACATAATTCTTTAATGAGTCTTTGACACGTTCATAATTGCGAAAGGATAATTCCCCTTCAACAATATTACATCCAATAAAAGTATACTTCCCTCGATTCATTTCATCAACGGCGATTCGAAAGCCTTCATGCATCAAGCTGCAGCAATCCTGTTGCAGCCTCATGGTGACATCCTGACTGACACCGGTTAATCCTACTGAAAGCAGTTTCAAAGACCTCAACTCCTTTCCACGTTATAGTATATGTGCCACCAAGCATTTGCATACAAAAAGCCGGTGTTAACATGCCATCGCATTGGAAAAGAATCTGCAACAAAAAAAGCACCCCTAAAGGGTGCTTCCATCAATCTGCGTTAACTGCTTGTTAATAGCATTTATCCATTCATCGCGCTTGGAAATAATGATTTTTAGAATCCGGTCGCGTATTGTTACAACGCTAAATGCATTAGGTATAATGAAAAAAGTCTTCTCCAATTTTAATTCTGTTATATGCTCTAGAGGTACTTCTTCCATATATTTACGGTTCAAGCTTAACAGATAGCCGATAAATACGAGGCGCTCATTGGTCAAATACAAAGCTCCGCTAAATGCATTGCCTTCAACCGACAGGCTGGCGTGACCTTTTTTTACGATCCATTCCGTCTCTTGAATAGGAAAGCTGTACATGCCGTTTCGCTCCCTGTAATAACATTACTGTATTTTCCGCTAATATTCGCTTTGTTTACTTATTTTCCTCCCAATGCTTCCAATTCCTGCGAAGTGAGTTCCCGGTACTCTCCTGGAGCTAACGATTTATCTAGCTGTAATGTTCCCATCGTCAAACGCTTTAGATACATAACCTTTTTACCAACAGCTGCAAACATTCGTTTTACCTGATGAAATTTCCCCTCATAAATAGTCAGTTTTATTTCAGACTCAGCACCGGAATGGAGAATTTGAAGTTCACCAGGCAGCGTTTTATAGCCGTCATCCAGTACGACGCCCTGAGCAAAAGCATGTCCATCCGCTTCTGTTACTTCTCCTGCTACTCTAGCATAATACGTCTTTGCTACATGCTTCTTGGGAGAAAGCAACTCATGAGCTAACTGTCCATCATTCGTTAACAGCAGCAGTCCTTCTGTATCTTTATCCAAGCGCCCCACAGGAAAAGGGGCAAAAAGCCGGTGTTCCGGCTGTAACAAGTCTACCACCACCTGGCCATGATTGTCTTCTGTGGCCGAAAGTACACCCTGTGGTTTATTCATAAGCAGATAAATATATTCCCGGTAAATGACAGGCTTTCCATCTACTTCAATGGTATCACGGGAAAGCCAAACATGCATATCTGCATTTTTCACTACAACGCCATTAACCATCACCCGGTTGGCCTTAACCACCATTTTTATTTCCTTACGCGAACCAACCCCCGTGTTTGCTAAAATCTTGTCCAAACGATATCGGTCTTTCTCTGCCATTTATGCACCTCAGCTAATCTTCCCAGCGCCAGCCAGGAGGATAATCATTTTTCAAACTATGGCCGGCACCTTTAGCCCAGCCAAGCGCAAACCCGTCAACTGTCATAAGATACCAGCCTGAAGGCCAGTCGTGATTCTCGATTTGAATTGTTTCCCCGCGCAAATAGCGAATTGCTGCATAGCGGCCTTGTTCATCCTCTGCCGCAAAATTACAGCACTGCGCCGACGCAACTGCCTCACGGGGAAGCCCCATCGCATAAGCTTGACTAGGACGAAAGCGCCCGTTTTCCCAAGCACCAAGCAGCCAGCCTGAGCGCAAAACTTTTAATCCCTTAAGTATAGGCAGGCTGTTATGCTCCCACAAAACATGACCATTTCGCTCAACAACAACCCCGTTGGAAGGTAGCCATTTCAGCCAAGCCTGCTGTTCGCGCCATACTTGCTTGGAAAATGTCTGCAATGCCTCGCGAAGCGAGGTACTCAAACCGCTGATATCGCAGTCCGGGTATGGATGTTTTTCACTTGCAGTTTCATCCAGCAGCTCAGGCTGTCCTTTTATTCTTGCTGCAAAGTGTCCTTCTCCTTTAACCTTATGAGGCCACAAGCGCTGCATTTCCATAATAGCAAACTGTGGATGCCGCTCAACAAAATTATTTAATTGCATTTCATTCTCTTCAGAAGAAAACGTGCAAGTAGAGTACACTATTTCTCCACCAGCACGAAGCATGGAGGGAACATAATTTAAAATTTCTTGCTGCCAAGTTGCGTACTTATCTACTTCCTGCTGGGACCAGTCATTGGCCATGGAGGGTTCTTTGCGAAACATCCCTTCTCCCGAGCAAGGAGCATCAACGAGGATTTTATCAAAATAGTCCGCGAACACCTTTGCCAGGCGGTCTGGTTTTTCATTTGTAACAACAACATGAGTGACACCATAACGCTCGATATTTTTTAATAATGCCTTGGCCCGCTGAGGGTGAATATCGTTTGTAACCAATAATCCCCTGTTCGCCAGTTGTGCTGCTATTTGTACCGATTTTCCCCCAGGTGCTGCACAGAGATCCAAAACCCGCTGCCCGGGAAGGGCAGCAAGCAGTTGGACGGGCAGCATTGCACTCGGCTCCTGAATATAATATAAGCCAGCATAGTAATACGGATGCTTCGCCGGCCGTACTTCGCTGTCTCGGTAATAAAAACCATCACTGCACCATTCAACAGCCTCCTGCAAATAGGGTAATAATGTCTTCAGTTTTTCAGGCGAAATCTTTAGACGATTTGCCCGCAGTCCGGCTATTTTATCTTGTGCAAAAGCTTCAACAAAAGCTGGATATTCTGCTCCTAATTGCTGCTTTAATTTTTCTGCTAATTGTATTGGCAGTTTCAGTTGCATCACATTCCTCTACTTCTAGATTATCATGTTACTAACAGGCAAATAAGGTGTAAGCTGCCTAATAATGTCTTCAGGCGAATACCTGTACCGCTCTCCAATAGACTTATAAAATTCGCTCATCTGCTGTATTTGTTGACTTACAATGTCCGGCGAGAAAGAATATAGTTCGGCAGGTACAATTGATCTTATACAATTTAACGTCTTAATTTCAGGCATAATTAAATTTTCTTCCGCCCAGCCACCATTAGCTTTTATTAAAAATACAGGTTTTTGTGCAATCATTGCTTCAGCCAATGTAGACCAGCCGAATTTCGTAACAACGGCATCACAAGCAGCGACATAATTTTGTATATCCGATTCATCATCAGGTATCGGGAATGTATTATCCTTGGAGGGCAAACAAACACCACGCGTGTAAAGCCAATCTATGCCTGAGGACAACGCCTGACATTCCAGTTCCAAGGCACCGCCTATACTAAATAATAGCAGCGGCCGATCCTCCTTCTTATACCTTTTTCGGATTTCTTTCACCTTATTTTCATTGATAGGACGGCTGATCATCCCCACCGGAGTCCTGTTGCTCACTGGCATATGATCACCTGTAGACAGCGGGAACTCAAGAAAAGTCGTTGCTTTTTGATACATTTCTTTTAGAATAGCCAGGTACTTTGCCGGTACATATTCCTTACAAATTTCATACCAGGTAAAATTACTAATTCCAATAGCAGGTATCCCTAGCCGAGCTGCCACTACAAAAGCTTCCGGTACTATATCGGAAAGGATTAAAGCCGTTTTTCCTTCAACATGCTCACATTCCCGCAGCCCCCGGGCCGGTAACTCTTTAATCCACATCTTAAGATTATTAATGGTAGACGGAAAATCGACGCATACCTTAACCGGGTCAACGACGATATCAAAATTTGATTCAAACAACTGAATTTGTACAGTCAGGTTTCGCTCTTGCAAGTAACGCTCTGCAAAAGCAGCATGCGCTGAGCTGCACTTCATACGAATTGAAAGGTCGTTTCTATGCTGCAAAAGCAATTCAATAATTGCCAATGACCGGGTCAGGTGCCCGAAGCCATGACCGGAAACGTAATATACAATATGCTGCATGCATTTTCCTGCCTCTATGTATAATGATTGTCTTTGTACTGTAGCAGCTATCTTATTTTTTTATACAGGTCTCCATTTGACTATGGCGGAAGCAATCTGTTGTATGATCATTTACCATCCCAACAGCCTGCATATAGGCGTAACAAATCGTTGGCCCAACAAAACGGAATCCCCTTTTTTTCAGATCCTTGCTCATCCGTTCCGATTCTTTACTCTGTGCAGGTACCTCTCCAATACTTTGCCAGTTATTGCGTATAGGGGCTCCTTCTACGAACTGCCAAATATAACTGGCAAAACTGCCATGGCTATCGATAATTTTCATAAAAGCTTGCGCATTTTGTATAGCAGCTGCAATTTTTAAGCGATTGCGTATTATACCTGGATCTTGCAGCAATTCGGCCACTTTTGCTTCGTCATAAGCAGCAATTTTTTCCCAGGAAAACTCATCAAATGCTTTGCGATAGGTTTCCCTTTTCCGTAAAACAGTAATCCAGCTTAATCCAGCCTGTGCACCCTCAAGCATTAGAAATTCAAAAAGTTTGCCGTCATCAAATACCGGGACACCCCACTCGGTGTCATGATACTGAATATACAAGGGATCGTCACTACACCACTGACAGCGAATAGGCATTATACTTTTGGCCATATCAAAAATCACACCCAATCTTTCTTTTTTGTCAGTTTACAAACTTGGTACTGTCTAAAAAGCAATGATGCAGGGCATACTTTATATGATACCAAATCTTCTCCTCTCCCATTAACTGGCTTAACAGCCAGTTATTATTTTTGCCCGTCCCAATGCAAAAAAGTTAATATGCCGCTCTCACTATAAAGCTTGTATAAATTATGGTAAAATAAAGAAAAACCGTTACGGAGGTAGACTGTTATGAATCAATTAAAACAAGGGCTATTGAATGTATGCTTAGTACTACTATTCCTCATCGCTACCCCATTCCATGCGGCAAATGCCTCACCTGCAAATATGACCGTAGAGGTTGTTGTAGATAATCCGTCTACGTTTTGGGCGTCCACTTATTATGCCAAAGAAGAAATGCCCACAAGTGCTGCAGAAATTAAACTTGAATGGAGTGTTGGAAACTCAAAAACCCAACGCGAAACAGTTGTTCTTAAGGGAAAAGATTCCGGTAAGATATCAATCCCTGCTGAAAAAGGCTCTCTAGTAAACTTGCAGGTTTTTGTAGTCAATGCAAAGAATGAAAAACTGGGAACCTGGAGCCTGCAAATAATAAACAATGGTAAAACAGAAGCGATTCGAGTGTTCTCTCCCGAATCAGTGCAGCCTGAGTTTAACAGAGACTAACTTAGATTCGTATATATAAACGAATAGGCTTCCACCTACATCCTAAAAGACTTGGTTCCAGCCACGTCCTTTAGGATGTATTTCATTCTACTATTCGTCTACTTAAGAAATAAAACCTTTTTTGGGAGAAATTAACGCTAGTCTCGTGTAGGATATTGTACATCTAAGTCGAATTATGTAGTAATCACTATTGACTGCAGGTGATAAATTTGCTTTCAACACTACGTACTATTCTGCATATTATTGGCTCCTTCGCCTTGTATTATTTTGCAATACTCCCTTGCAAAGCCGCCTTGCGCTGCATGCATACCGGAAGTATTGGCTGGATATTTGCGGGCATACTTTGGTTATCAGTGCCTGTGGCAGTTTTTATCTGGCTTCCTGTTACCACATTTTTAAATGGTGACTATGAATTCTTACTTAGCGAAATTGCATGGGTCATTAATTATCTGCTTTTACGAACAGATACACACGCTGTTTAAACGAAATTGAATAATAACAACGACCTCCGCTTTGGCGGAGGTCGTTGTTTCAGATACGAATGCCTTAGAATAATATTTTAATAATCACACTGACAGCTATTGCGCCGCCTAGCCAGACAGCCCATTTGGGAATATCATATTCTAATGCCTTTTCTTCAACCTTATCGTCTATTTTTGATCCCACTTCATCTAGCTTTTCTTTCAGTTTTTCATCCATTTTATCCCCTCCTATGTTATTATATTCTGTTAACTAGATAATGGTTACATCGTTCATAGGAGGGGATTTTCGTTTTTATTTATTGGTAATATTAAAGCAAACTAAGCCAAGACATGGAACATTTTCAGGTTTTGGCTCTCCAGCACATTGACCTGATTGATTGTACACGCACTGGCATTTTGATCCCATAATACAAATCATACTATTCTCCTCTCTTGTGATATGTTTGTATTTTTCCCTCTATTCCAACTTTTCATAACATTCATTTTGCAAAAATAAAAGCACTCATGACTTCATGAGTGCTCTCAACTATTTTCTTTCATTCACTGTGGCAAGACCCATATCGATATGACAATACCCATGTGGATTCTTGTTGAGATAATCTTGGTGATATTCTTCAGCGGGATAAAAGGATTGCAAGGCTTCTACTTCTACCACGATTGGCCTGGTATAGCGAACTTGTACCTGTTGCAGCACTTCCTTTATTACAGCCCCATCAGTTTCGTCTGTATAATACACACCACTCCGATATTGCGTGCCACGGTCAGGCCCCTGACGATTGAGACTGGTGGGATCAACGATGCGAAAGAAATGTTCAAGCACTTTAACCAGCGTGATTTGTGTTTCCTCATAAACGACCTCACATATCTCCGTGTGTCCGGTTTCTCCGCTGCACACCTGCTGATAAGTAGGATTCACCACTTGACCCTGACCATAACCTACTGTTGTATCGACTACTCCTTGTAATTGCTGNNATTGCTGAAAGTAGCCCTCAACACCCCAGAAGCAGCCGCCTGCCAGCCATATTTTTTTCACTGCAACATCACCACCTTTAGCAATTAGTATACACGCTTATTAACAGTGTCTATCCACCGCTGTACACTTTTGTACCTTGTCAGCTCAAATCCATTCCTACGCCTTAAGCTGCAAGTTATTAGATTTGACAGTCTACCTTATCGGCCGTGACCGTACAGATAAGCTCTTTCTTATTTTTCTCAGAGCGGTTGGTCACTTTTTTGCGATTCACTTGTTGATCTTTATTCTGCTCAAGTCCAAATGACATAATTTTTATCGCTTTATTACCTACAACCGGAGCCACCGGCAATACCTTATCATCTTGATCAATCAAGGCAATTCCTCCTTGAAAATAAATTTGACTTTCTGCCATAATTCGCGATAAGATTCACTCTACCTTCCCCGAAATGTTAATAATTAATAAATCTGCCCTTGCATCAGAGGTTTTTTTTTGCTATGCTATTGCTAAATAGCATAACGACATCATAATGATGATAGGAAAAGTACGTATTTCTTCTTTTCACAGAGAGCTGGTATTAGTGGAAGCTGGCATAAGAACAATACGGAAAGCCACCCTGGATTTAGAGACGAATTCGTAAGTCTCATCGTAGCCGGCGTTAACGGCATAAAGTGAGCCAATTGGCTAATTTAGGTGGTACCGCGGGTTTAGTTCCCGTCCTTCTCTTAGGACGGGAACTTTTTATTTTGTCAGAAAGTCGCTCTCTCTGACTGCAAAGAGGAAAATTATCGTGCAAACTATGCAAATTTCGAAGGGAGAAATACAAGATGAAAGAATTATTGGAGATTTTAGATAAGGAACCAGCCCTGCCCTTAAACAAATTGGCAATTATGCTGGATACTCCTGAAAATGAATTAGCAGAAACAATGAAACGATTAGAGGATGAAAAAATTATTATAAAGCGCCCTGCTATTATCAATTGGGAAAAAGCCGGGATAGATAACGTAACGGCAGTGATTGATGTAAAAATAACACCGCAACGGGAAAGCGGCTTTGATTTTATTGCCGAACGTATTTACCGTTTTCCTGAAGTACACAGTGTTTCGCTAATGTCAGGTGCGTACGACCTTTTGGTGATCATTCAGGGGCAGACACTAAAAGAAGTTGCTCAGTTTGTTTCTGATAAACTTGCTACAATCGATGGCGTTATCAGTACTACCACCCATTTTATGCTCAAGAAATACAAAGAAGCCGGTGTCATTATTGAAGATGACGAAAATGATCACAGGCTGGTAATCACACCATGAGCTGGGCAGATCGAATTTCACCCACAGTAAACGCTATTCCGCCCTCTGGTATTCGTCGCTTTTTTGACATTGCTGCTGAAATGAAAGGTGTTATTTCGCTCGGTGTCGGTGAGCCGGACTTTATTACTCCCTGGCACATCAGGGAAAGCTGTATCTATGGCTTACAACGCGGTTACACTTCGTATACCTCCAATTATGGATTGCTTGAGCTGCGAGAAGAAATTTCCCGTAAAATTGCTGCTGATTACGAAGTTCATTATGATCCGCGTTCTGAAGTATTAATTACTGTCGGAGTAAGCGAAGCCGTTGATCTCGCAATGCGTGCGTTATTAAGCCCAGGCGATGAAGTCCTGATTCCCGAGCCCTCTTATGTATCATACAAGGCGTGCGTCTCATTAGCAGGTGGTATCCCCGTTCCTGTTCCTACTTTTATGGAAGATGAGTTTCGCGTTACCGTTAATCAATTAGAACAAGCAGTTACGGACCGCACAAAACTTTTGCTCATCGGCTACCCGAATAATCCAACAGGAGCAATCATGACGCGGGAGGATTTATCCGCCATCGCGGCCTTTGCTCTAAAACATGATCTTATTGTTATATCAGATGAGATATATGCCGATCTCACCTATGAAGGCAGCCATACCTGTTTCTCCAGCCTTCCTGGTATGCGTGACCGAACCATTGTGCTGAACGGGTTTTCTAAAGCATATGCAATGACAGGCTGGCGTATTGGATATGCATTATCAAACTCCGATTTTATTGGTGCCATGATGAAAATTCATCAGTATACGATGCTGTGTGCGCCAATAACCGCCCAAGTAGCCGCTATCGAGGCTCTTAAAAGAGGCAAGACAAATATGAATAAGATGGTTGCCGAATATAATCATCGCCGCAGACTTATGCTTGATGGATTTCAGCGTATTGGCTTACCTTGCTTCGAGCCCAAGGGAGCATTTTACATCTTTCCTTCAATCAAAACTACAGGGCTCTCTTCTATGCAATTTGCTGAAGAGCTGCTAAAGGCAGAAAAGGTTGCATTGGTCCCCGGTGATGCTTTTGGCGCAAGTGGTGAAGGTTTTGTCCGCTGTTCCTATGCTGCATCTGTTGAAAATCTGTCAGAGGCGCTCCTTCGCATCGAGCGGTTCGTAAAATCGCTAAATAAATAAATAAATAAAACAGTCAAATAATCTACTTATATTTAAGCAGGTTATTTGGCTGTTTTGATTTTAACAGGGTTTTTTAAATAATTGAACCAGTTTCCTGCTGCGGTTCCAGTTTTCCTTAGCGTTATTAATTGTAATATCAGCGAGTTTCTGCATTGCTTGCACTTCTTCATGATAGGTACTAACTCGTAACAGCGCATTTGCATCTCCTCTTTTTTTAAGGCGGGCAATGCATTCTTCTTCGGGGGCATAGATACCTACAAGTAAAACTCGTTCACAATATTTTTTCCGCAGTTCACTAGCACCATTGCAGTCTACGATTATTGAACCAAGCAGTCCCTTGAGAATTACTTCATCCAGCGAAGCTACTGGTGTTCCATATAAATTGCCATTGTATTTAGTAAACTCCAGTAATAAGCCCTGCTCAAACATCTGCATAATCGTATCGTTAGTTGTAAAATGATAATTTACTCCATTTATCTCGCCTTCACGGGGTAATCTCGATGTCCAGGTGACAATTGGCTGAATATCCAAAAAACCTTGTAAGGTGCTTTTGCCTGCTCCGCTGGGACCTAGAAATGCAATAATATTTGTCATAACTACACCTCTACCTACTTAACTCATTCTTTTCTATTACAAATTGCTCGGGTATTCTGTGAAAATAACATTTATAGTAACATTTAAACCTAACGCTCCCGAAGATAAAAAGTATAGGGAGGTTCCTGGATTGATAATGATCGGAACAATACTGATTGGGTTAAAACTATTGGTTAATGAGAGCTGACTCAAAAGAATATCTCCGTCACTCACACTAACTGCAGCACCCGCAGCAGATGCTACAGTAGTAGAGATTGAAGGAATAAACTTACTATTTACATTATACACGGTTTGCGGCGTTAGCGTGCCATTTAATGCACCATTTCGTATAAGAGAATAACCAATATTTACTGAGCTGTTGACCAAAATCCCTTCCACTGATGTCATTTTATTTGCGCTATTATTTTTAATTTGACACACGATATTGCCGGGAACAGCAAGCGTTAAATTTGCAGAACTAACATTTACCAACCCATTTCTCGCTTGCGCTGTTAAATAGGAAATCGTATAGACCGGCTCACTCACTGAAGTAATTAATTTTGAACTCAGTCGTGTTAAATCAACTTCATCCATCGCTTATACTAACCTCCTAACAACTATTTAAAAGAATAGTCCTTACCGGTAATAAAAAGTTAAACGAAAGGGAATAACTATATTGTAGTAAATTTTTCCCTCTCCTTCTAACTGGCTTATAGCCAGTTATTTTTTTATCCTTCAGCCCTGCATTTTAAAGGAGTACTTGCTATGTCTATTGAACTTACTGTACAGTATTTATCACTGCTTATCGCCCTAGCGGCCTTGATTATTGGCTACAAAGGGATGAAGCGCTATATACCAGTAGCTTTATTTGCAAGCTTATATGCCAATCTATGGTGTTACACTGCAACCTATTTTGGCTGGTGGGAGTTTCCGCTCCGGGTAATGCCTCTGGTAGAAGATATCTCATTTGCAGCGAATGTAGTTGTTGTTCCAGTATTTGCAATGTTTTGGGTACGCTACTCCCCCATGTCAAGAATAAAGTGGGCATTGCTATGGTCTATCGTCTTATCGGTCTTTGAGTACTTTGCGGTAGAATATACTTCTATGATCAGCTATAACAATGGCTATAGAATTTATCACTCCTTTATCCTTTGGATGCTTAGCTGGTTTATCTGGTATCAGTTCCATATCTGGTTTTACAAAGACGGCTGGAGAGCAGAAAAATAATTTATATCAAATTTTTTTACTTTTTCTTCACCTCCTATATAGAACTTAACATATGATAATAACACAAAGCCGTCTTTATAGGAGATTTCGATGAATGAGAAAATAGTCTTGAAAGTCAGTCTCGAGAACAACAAAGCAAATACCGTCTTAGATATTTATTTAAAGAATGAAAAAATGATTCTTGAAATGTATAGCCGCAGTTCAGATCCTCAAATTCCTGGCATTACAATGTCCGTCGATCCCTATGAGTTTATTACCGCCTTGCAGCGTTTAACAGGAGAAAAGTAACCCCACTGCTACAGCAGTGGGGTTTTTGTTCTTATTAAGCCTAATTTTATTAACAGTAGAATATACTTGACTATACAGCGACAATAGACAATCAGTTGAGGTGATAAAATGAAAAAAATTCATTTTATACTTTGCTCTTGCTTTATTCTGGCAACAGCAGTTATAGGAGAAATTGCCCAAACTAAACTCGATAACAATCAAATCATTTATCAGGCTCAGGTTCCCCGTAAAGTTATTGCTTTAACAATTGATGATGGACCTCATTACAAAACTACTCCCGAGATATTAGAGGTTCTTAAAGCCAAGCAAGTAAAAGTAACTTTCTTTGTACTTGGGATTAATGCTGAGCAATCCCCCGCGCTGATTGCTCAGGAAGTACGCGACGGCCATGAAATTGGCTCCCATGCCTATAGCCATTCATCACTACCGGCACTTACTAAAAAAAATATAGAAGAAGAGTTTAATAAGACAGAAAAAATCATTCTCTCCCATGCTCCCCAACCCGTTTTATTCCGGCCCCCAGGCGGTATGCTCAATAGCAAAGTCATCGAAGTCGCTGAGCAAAAAGGGTATAAAGTCATATTATGGTCCATTGATCCTCATGACTGGCAGCGGCCTTCTACTGAGAAAGTAGTTAATTTTGTCTTAAAAGAAGCAAAGCCAGGCAGTATTGTCCTGTTGCACGATGGCCAATACCCCTTGCCAACTCCACAGGCGATAGGAACTATTATTGATGCACTCCGCAAAGATGGATATGAATTCGTAACCGTCAGTGAGTTATTACAATACAAACAAGAAGCGTACCCTTCCATTACTTCCTTTAAAGATTTTTTAAATAGATACTAATAGTGCCATTCAACCCTATACAAATTTTCTCCTCAATATTGTATACACTAACAGATCTATTACATATTATGTAATAAAGATCATGGGGAGGAATTCATATGATATCATGGGCAGTTATAGCTGTTATTCTGTTTTTCTTACTGTCCAACTTTTGGCTGATCATCCTAATTCTTATTGCGATTGGCGGATTATGGGTATTAGTCTAACATAATAAAAAGCGTCCTAACCAGGACGCTTACATACATAAAGCAAAAAAGCACTCACAATTGTAAGTGCTTTTTGTCTAATC
>DDHB01000073.1 GCA_002337925.1 Sporomusaceae bacterium UBA1887 | reverse complement strand
ACGAGCGATGGGAAGGGGATTAATGTGCAAACAGCTTTTGCTATGCATATCTAACCTCCCAGTAATTGGGAGGTTTTCTTGTTGATTGGGGTGCATTCGACGCAGTTTTTTTTGGATGTTCATGGGTGAAATTTGGACAAACATACGTGGTAAAGGAGTGCGGTCAGATGCGTAATTGGATGAAAGCCTGTTTAGGTGTATTGATGGTCGGAAGTCTAGCAGTAACCGGATTATTCGGCGCTTCCCGTGTAGAAGCTGCAAGTGCAGCAGGAGACACTAAAAAAGCAATTGTAGTTGTTAGTTTTGGTACGACTTTTCCTGACTCCCGCAAAGCAAATATTGAGAGTGTGGAAAATAAAATCCAGAAGAACTTCCCTGATTACGAAGTGCGCCGTGCATTTACTTCCAAGATTGTAGTCAAGCGGATTGGCGAGAATGAAAAAATTCAAATCGACAGCCTTGAACAAGCTTTGGACAAGCTGCAAAAAGAAGGTTTCAAAGAAGTAGTTGTTCAAACTACTCATTTAACTCCTGGTGAAGAATATGACAAAAAAGTTATTGCTGTTGTATCCAAATACAGCAAAGCTTTTGATAGACTCGTTGTAGGACGTCCTGTGCTGTTCTTCAACGGTGAAAATGGCAAGCCTGATGACTTTGCTATTGCTGCTGACGCATTGAGGCATCAATTGCCTGTGCTGCAGATGCCTGATCGCGTAGTTGTCTTTATGGGACATGGATCGCCTCATCAACATAATCCTGCATATGCAGCTCTGCAAGACCGCTTTAAAGCTGCAGGCTTGAATGTTTTGGTTGGTGTTGTTGAAGAAACAGATCATCCAAACCTGGAAGATGTTCAAAAGGCATTGGAAGAAAGCAACTATAAAGAAATTACATTGATGCCCTTGATGCTGGTTGCCGGTGATCATGCGAATAATGATATGGCCGGTGATGAAGATGACTCCTGGAAAAGTACCTTCATTAAAGATGGCTTTAAGGNNCTTAAGGTAAAGACATACATTCATGGCTTAGGAGAAAATCCTTTGTTCCAAGATATTTATGTACAGCATGTACGGGATGCGATTTACGGATTATAATCCGTCCGTCCTGTTCTAGTAAAACCAATATTGCACTTTCCCAACAGTCTCAGGCTCCGAAGGGGGCTTGAGACTGTTTATGTGCTTTTGGGAGAATCGCTAAAAATAGAAAAATAAAACACATTTGGCTAACGGAGGTAATTATGTCTGGAATATTTTATGGTGTAGGTGTTGGACCCGGCGATCCCGAACTTTTAACAGTCAAAGCAATTAATGTAATTCGCGAGGCAGATATTATTATTGCGCCTAAAACAGAGAAAAAGGAAGATAGCGTTGCTCTGGAAATTGCGAAGCCCTTTTTAAAAGAGAACGTAGAGATTGTAAAATTAGTTTTTCCGATGGTTTCTCATGATGAGACGCTTGCCACAGCCTGGGAAAACAACAAAAATACGATTAGCGATCTGCTCGCTGCCGGTAAAAAGGTTGTATTCCTCACGCTAGGTGATCCCATGTTCTATAGCACTTATATTTATGTTTTCCGGTTACTGGAAAACTGCGGTTACCCGATTGAAACGATTCCGGGAGTTACTGCTTTTTGTGCAATTGCGAGCAAATTGGGCTATCCAATTGTTGAAGGAAACGATATTTTGAGTATTATTCCGGCGACGATTGATGAAGCTAAATTGGAAAAGGCCCTGGAGATGGCTGATAATGCCGTCATCATGAAGGTCTATAAAAACTCCGGCGAAGTGATAGAAAAACTTCAGCATCATGGCTTAGCTGAAAATGCGGTAATGATTAGCCGCTGCGGACTTGAAGATGAGCAAGTTATACATAATTTGCAGGATATTGGTGACCAAAAGATTAATTATTTATCTACGATTTTAACGCGCAGGAACAAAGTTTAGACAAAGGGAGGTGCTACAGCCTTGAAATTAAGTATGGGTTTCAGGATGATAGCAACCTTGATACTGCTTACCTTTTTGGTCGCAGGCTGCGGCGGACAGCCAAATCAGAGCTCGCCCGGGAAAAGTGGGCAACCGGCTTATCTGACTATTAAAGATGATATGGGACGCACGGTCTCTTTGGCTAAAAAGCCGGAGAGAGTGGTAGTATTGTCACCTTCCTTTCTCGAACTGCTATATGCGGTAGACGGGAAGGCAGTTGGCCGCCCTACCTCAACTGCTAAGGTTGGTATTGAGGCAGAGAAGCTGCAAGCTGTTCCTGAAGTAGGATTTGTGTACAATGTTAATGTTGAGAAGGTAGTTTCCCTGCAGCCTGATCTTGTCATTGCGATGCAGGGGCTCCATGAAAAGCTGATTCCTATCCTGGAGAGCAGCAACATTCCTGTTGTTATTCTAAAATATAAAACGTATGATGATGTATTTGAGAAGATTGCTTTAATAGGCGAGATTGCAGGCACAAAAGACAAAGCGCAGACGTTAACACAAAGTATGCAGAGCAAACTGCAGGATGTCAGCAAAAAACTGCCTGATAAGACTACGAAGATTGCAATTCTCCACGCAACAGCGAAAAGTGTTACCTTAGAGCTGGAAAACAGTATTGCCGGTAATACTGCTAAGTTCCTGCGCCTGAAGAATATTGCTGCCGGCAGCAGACCGATAGACGATGGTGCCGATAATGCGCCATACAGTCTGGAAAAGCTAGTGGAAAATGATCCGGATATGATCTTTGTCGTTACGATGGGTGATGCTGCCAAAATTGAAAAGACAACGCGCGATGATGTAGAAAGCAATCCTGCCTGGGCAACTCTCCGGGCAGTGCGTGATAAGAAATTGGTATTTCTGCCGTCTGAGCTGTTCTTATTAAATCCTGGACTGAGAACTCCGGAAGCGGCAGCGTATATGGCAAAATTGGTATATCCAGAGATCTATGCCCATGATTAGTAACGTAAAAAAGCTAGTGAATCGATCGCCTGACAGCCGGGAGAGAATAATTTGGCGTATGCTGGTTCTGTTTGTCTTTGCCCTTATTGCACTTAGCGGAATGGTCATTGGCCTCATGAAAGGTGCTGTAAATGTTCCTGCTTCGACCATTGTTCAAGCGATTGTGACAGGCGGGGCTGGTGTACAGGAACAAATTATCTGGAATATTCGCCTGCCGCGTATCCTGGTAGGCGCTTTGGTGGGCTTGAATCTTGCTTTATCGGGTGCTATTTTGCAAGCGGTTATGAAAAACCCGCTTGCTGATCCGCATATTATCGGCATTTCATCGGGAGCGGGCCTGGCAGGAATTATTGTGCTTGTGCTGTTTCCTGCAATGGAGTTCCTTCTTACACCGGTCGCTTTTGTGGGAGCAATGGCGGCGGCGGCACTTATTTATCTGCTGGCATGGAAGGGGGGCATCCGCCCTATCCGCATCGTGCTGGCAGGGGTTGCCGTATCGGCGTTCTTAGGCTCCGGAATTTCTGCTTTGATGGTGCTGTACAGTGACCGCATTCACGGGGCTTTAATGTGGATGGTAGGCGGCTTGACCGCTCGGAGCTGGCCCCATGTATACATCATTTTGCCTTATTCCATCAGTGCTAGTTTGTTTGCCTTCTGGGGTGCAAAACGACTTAACGTTTTAAGCCTGGGGGATGAAGTCGCCCGCGGACTAGGCCTAAAAGTTGAATTTACCAGACTGCTGATGACGGCGGTGGCAGCCTTGCTTGCGGCCAGTGCCGTCAGTGTAGTCGGATTATTGGGCTTTGTCGGTCTCGTTGTGCCTCATGCGGCTCGCTTGCTTGTCGGAGCGGATTACCGCTTTTTACTGCCTGCATCGGCCTTGCTGGGAATCGGCGTAGTAACGCTTAGCGATACGCTGGCAAGAACGTTGTTTTCGCCACTGGAAATACCGGTTGGTATTTTAATGGCTTTTATAGGAGCTCCCTTTTTTCTATTTCTATTAAGGAGGGAATCCTAAATGGCGATACTGGAAGCAAAAAATGTTTCGGTTAGCTTTGGCGATAAGTCGATTCTTAAGGATCTCAGCCTGTCCATCACCCAAGGCCAGATCGTATCGATATTAGGACCGAATGGATCGGGGAAAAGTACTTTTCTTAAAGCTCTGTCACGAAACATAAAGCTCAAAAGCGGCTCAATTGCATTAGATGGCAGAGATATTCAAAGCTTTGGCACGAAAGAAATGGCCTGTCATCTGGCGACTTTGCATCAGGCATCACGGGCGCCAGGTGATTTGACTGTGCAAGATTTGGTGGAGTATGGACGGTTTCCTTACCAGCAATGGTGGAAAGGAAATGAAAAAGAGGACCGGCTGGTTGTCGAATGGGCGATAGAGCAAACACGGCTGGTAGATTTGGCTGGAAGACGGGTAAACACATTGTCCGGTGGCGAGCAGCAGCGAGCCTGGATTGCTATGGCGTTAGCCCAGAAACCCCGGATATTACTGCTGGACGAGCCTACAACTTATCTTGATTTATGCCATCAGCTGGAAATAATGGAGTTAATTACGCAGTTAAATAAAGAGCAGAGTATTAGTATTGTGATGGTGCTGCATGATATGAATCATGCAGCCCGTTACTCCGATATGGTAGCTGTCTTTTGCCAGGGAAGCTTGTATGCTAGTGGCACGCCTGTAGATACGATAACTCCCACGATGCTCAGGGAGGTATTTGGCGTGGAAGCGGATATTTGGCTGGATAATCAGGGGCGTCCCGTGTGTTTGGCTCAGAGCCTGACAGCGCCAATGAATGTCTGCAGTCAATAAAGTGAGGAAAAGCCATGATTGAAATAGCGGGATTGGTTAAAAAATTTGGGGACAGAACGGCTGTTGATAAACTGGATTTATCTATACCCCAAGGAGAATTGTTTGGATTATTAGGTCCCAATGGTGCCGGTAAGACAACAACTATCCGGGTTCTCACCATGCTGGCCCAACCGACAGAAGGGCGCATTACAATCGGTGGTTTGCAGTTTCCGGGTGATGAGCAGCAGATCAAGACCATTATCGGTGTTGTTCCGCAGCATATTAATCTGGATATTGAATTGACGGCATGGGAGAACCTGGAGCTTCACGGACGGCTGCATGGCATTCCGACAGAGGAGCGGCATAAGCGAATTGAAGAATTGCTTGAGTTCGTAGAGCTGGAAGACCGGTGTCAGGATATGGTACAGACATTTTCTGGTGGGATGAAGCGCAGGTTAATGATTGCGCGGGCCTTACTGCACCGGCCTAAGGTCCTTTTTCTGGATGAGCCGACGGTGGGACTTGATCCGCAAGTGAGGCGCCGATTATGGGAACTGGTCAGACTGCTAGCCGGTGAAGGCCTGACCGTCCTATTAACGACCCATTACATTGAAGAAGCGGAGAATCTATGCCAGCGGGTCGCCATAATGTATAAAGGAAAACTAATTGCCCTTGATTCTCCGGCAAAGCTTTGCCAAAACCTGGGTGAATATGTGGTGGAGTGGCACGATGGTGACCGTTTAAACAGCCGGTTTTTTACCGACAGAACCGAAGCAGCTGATTTTGTTGGTGTATTGACAACAGCAGCAGCGATTCGGCGCTCTAATTTAGAGGATGTCTTTGTTGAGTTTACTGGCCGGAAGGTGGTGGAGTGATGCTTAGTCACATCTGGACAGTTTTTTGGCGCGATTGGGTAGTGCTCCAAAGACGCCTGGGCCGCTATATCTTAGCCAGAATGGTTTCGCCCATTTTGTATCTAGTTGCTTTTGGCTGGGGCTTGGGCCGCAGTATTACCGTTAATCAGGGAAGTTACCTTGATTTCATCGTTCCCGGCATTATTGCTCTAAATTCAATGAATATCAGCTTTAATGCTGTTGGAACACCTGTCAATATGAGCAGACTGTATCACAAGACGCTGGAGGAGTATTTGCTCGCCCCCATTAGTCCAGCGGCCTATGTCCTAGGAAAAGTGCTGGCCGGCGTAGCGCGGGGCATGATATCTTCCGTGGTGATTATTGCTCTGTCTTATGCCTTTGGAGCTCATTTTCTCGTAAACGGTTGGTTTGTCCTGGCATTATTTTTAAATTGTACGGTTTTTGCTGCATTGGGTCTGGTGGCTGCCATGATGATGAATTCTCATGAGGAAATGAGCAACTTTAATACATATGTGTTAATGCCCATGTCTTTTTTATGTGCTACCTTCTTTAGTCCGTCCCAATTGCCTGCTTTTTTGCACTGGATGATTGAATTGCTGCCGCTTACTCATGCCAGTCATGCTTTACGCATGAGCAGTTCCACAGGAAGCATGCCGGGAGTGGCATTAAGCGTATTGATCGTGTATGTAGTTTTTCTGTTGTGGCTTGGTATAAAGAAAACCCGGCAAGTTCGTGACTAAATTAGATTTGAACGAAGCGTAGAGCAGGCTGCATCATAACTGATGTCAGTCTGTTTTTTCATTAGGATGCAACTTTCGGGAAATATTAGAAAATAAATACTTGACTTAGAGTATACTCGAAGGAGTAACATAAGAATGGTGTAGCTTATGAAGAGCTAAGAGGATAATAACACGCAAGTAAGGAGTGGATTTTATGGAAAAATCAAAAGTTTATTTTACCAATATGCGTGCAAGCGGCAATATGAATTTGCTGCAGAAATTGGAGCGGCTGGTCAAGAAGGCTGGCATTGAACAAATCGATTTTAAAGGTAAGTATACGGCGATTAAAATACATTTTGGTGAACCAGGTAATTTAGCTTATCTTAGGCCTAACTATGCGAAGGTTATTGCCGATGTGGTAAAGAGCCAGGGGGGCAAGGTATTTCTTACGGACTGTAATACGCTGTATGTAGGCCGCCGTAAAGATGCGCTGGAGCATATGGATGCAGCCTATGAAAACGGTTATAACCCTTTTACAACAGGCTGTCAGATTATTATTGGCGATGGCCTCAAAGGAACGGATGAGGCTTATATTCCTGTACCTAACGGGGAATGCGTGAAAGAGGCCAAGATTGGCAGGGCTGTTATGGATGCAGATATTTTGATCAGTCTGAATCACTTCAAAGGTCATGAACTGACCGGTTTCGGCGGTGCCTTAAAAAATATCGGCATGGGAAGTGGCTCGCGGGCAGGTAAAATGGAAATGCACAGTGACGGCAAACCCCGTGTAAGGACTAAAGCCTGTGTGGGCTGTGGGGCATGTGTGAAGATTTGTGCTCATGATGCTCCAACAATTACTGATAAAAAGGCAACTATTGATCATGACAAATGTGTCGGCTGCGGAAGATGCATCGGCGTTTGTCACTTTGATGCAATTGCTGCAGCGTGGGATGCATCTAATGATGTTCTTAATAAAAAAATTGCTGAATACACGTGGGCGGTTTTGAATGGCAGACCTCATTTCCACATTAGCTTAGTCATTGATGTGTCGCCAAATTGCGATTGTCATGCTGAGAATGATGTGCCGTTAATTCCCGATATTGGCATGTTTGCTTCTTTTGATCCGGTAGCTCTTGATATGGCCTGTGCAGATATGGCTAATCAGGCTCCCGTTATTTCCGGCAGCTATTTAGCAGAACAAATCAAGAAACAAGAGAAGCCTGCTAAGGATCATTTTTATGCGGCTCATCCGGAGACCAATTGGCTGTCCTGTGTGGAGCATGCCGAGAAAATTGGTATTGGGACTAAAGCATACGAGCTCATTGAAATCTAAGCTGTCCGGCAGGAGGTTGCCTGATGAGATACACAATTAAGCAGGTTTCAGAAAAGCTGGATTTAAGTGCTTATACGCTCAGGTATTATGAAAAAGAGTGCCTGCTGCCTTTTGTTGAGCGTGACGAGCGCGGTAATCGCGTTTTTGGTGATAAAGACGTAGAATGGCTTGTCTTGATTTGCTGCTTACGGGATACAGGAATGTCGGTATCTGAAATCAAGCGCTATGTTGAACATTGTGCGGCAGGTGATGAAAGAATAGAAGACCGCAAGCAAATTCTGTTTGAGCATAAACGCAAAGTGGAACAAAAAATAGAAGAAATGAAACAAAACCTGGCTAAAATTAATAAAAAACTGCAGTATTATGATGACGTAGTCAGCAGCACCGGATACATTTGCTGTTGCAAGGATGAGAGGCAGTTCGAATAAGGTTAAAACAAAACTGAGGCAGCTTATGCTGCCTCAGTTTTGTTTTGCGTTGAATCGTTTCAGTTTGCGCCAGAGAGTAGAGCGGCTTATGCCGAGGAGTTTAGCGGCATCGGCATATCGCCCTTTTGTCAGTGCCAGGGCTTTGCTGATTTCAGTCGCCTCATCAGGAAGAAGACTGCTCGTGACCGGCACATCTTCCTGATCCTTGAGCAGCAGATTAATAAAGGTACCGTCGATTTCTTCCTGCTTATGAACAGCGATAACTCGCTCCATGCAGTTCTGCAGTTCCCGGATATTCCCGGGCCAGGGGTAACTGGTCAGCGCCTGGATGGCGGAAGGAGTGAGTTTTAGAGGTCGCCTCATAATACCACTATGTTCTTTTAGAAAAAACTGTGCTAAAGGCTTAATATCTGCTTTACGGCTGCGCAGCGGCGGAAGCCGAAGCTGTAATACGTTCAGCCGGTAATATAAATCAGACCGGAATTTGTTCTCGCTTACCAGCGTTTTTAAGCTCTTATTAGAGGCAGCAATAATGCGGACGTCAACAGGAATGACACTGTCATTACCTAAACGCATAACCTTTTTTTCCTGTAAAACCCGCAGCAGCTTGCCTTGCGTGACAAATTCCATTTCGCCGATTTCATCAAGAAATATGGTGCCGCCGTGCGCCACTTCAAATAAACCTGGTTTTCCTTTCTGGTTGGCGCCAGTAAAGGCTCCTCCTACATAGCCAAAAAGTTCACTTTCTAATATTTGACTGGGAAGTGCGGCACAGTTGATTGCAACAAACGGCCCCTTTTGGCGGTCGCTGTAATTGTGGATGCTCTGGGCAAATACTTCTTTGCCCGTGCCAGTCTCACCCAGGATTAAAATAGACGAACGAGTGAGGGCATATTCTTTGGCAATTTCCACCGTTTGCCGGAGCTGATCACTTGAACCGATAATATTGGTAAAACGTAAGTGGGCAACATGTCCGGACGCATAAAACCGATGACGTACGCGAGCCTCCATTTTTTGAATCTGGGTTACATCCTGAAAGGTCGCAACGGCACCTACAGAGCGGTTATTAACAATGATAGCTACTTTGTTGCACAGAACATCGACACCATTAATGTTAAGAATCTGACCTAAGTCATCCTTTTCTGTACGCATTACCTGTTCCAAGTTAAGCCCCGGCCAGACCTGGGTGATTTTTTTGCCGGTCGCTTTGCTGCCCTTAATACCGGTAATGCGTTCGGCAATAGGGTTAAAGAAGGTAATACGGCATTCGCTGTCCACAGATACGATACCCTCATAGGCATAATCCAGTACTGCCCGAAAAAGGCTGGTTTTGGCTTTTTCCAGATTGCGTGCCTGCGCGATTCGCTCTGCTTCCTGAGCTGCCTGTAAAATACCCTCAACGCCACTGTCGATTAACTCATAAGGGAAGTTGTTATTTTTCGCCACTTTCGCTGTGATAAATCCACCGATGACAACATCGACACCATCGTGAAAAGCCTGCAGCACCTGTTCTTCTGCTTCAGCCTCGCTGTGAATAGGATAACAGCAGATCTCTACGCCGAGGATAGGACTTAGGCAGTCAATTCCCTGAAGAATAGACGGGAACGATACCGCGCCGATACGATGACCATGTAATTTTGCTTTTTCAACAGTACGGATGATGTCAAAGCCAGTTATGGGGATTTGAACAATAATAACTTCTAGTCCGGCATTGCGAATAGCGGAGGCAGTACCGCCGCGAGTGATAATAATTTCCGTGCCGTTGGCAATGAGTGACCGGGCAACTGCAACCCCTTCGCTCAGTAAGCCTTTTTTAATCTGAATGTCTATCTGCTGACTTTGAAATAAATTGCGGGCCCTGTCCAGCATGCTGGTATCAGGAGCTAAAAAAGTAATCAGAGTCATGGCGCTTTCTCCTCTGAAACAAAATGAAACGTTTTCTTTGATTATAAGTTGTTGTCAAATAGAATGCAAAAAGCAGTAATGATATAGCCAGAAGCAAAAGGTAGAGCTGGTAATTTGTAAAATGACACATATTACTACATGGTAGAACGCAATGAAACGTATTGGTGAAGCACTGCAGAATACAAAATAGCTGAAAGGCGCTAATTGCCTGAAAAAACAAAATTGGCATGAAAGTTGCTATAAGTAAGATCGAGAGTTTATTAACAAAGGAGGTTAGTCTAGTTGAGTAATGTAATGCGTGGACTCATTGTTCTTGCGATCGGTGCTGCAATTTGGTTCTTTCCGGTGCCAACAGGCCTGAAACCGGAAGCGTGGCACCTTGTTGCCATATTTGTGTCAACGATCCTGGGTTTTATTCTGCAGCCGCTGCCGATTGGTGCACTGGCCTTTCTCAGTGTTACTTTTACCGCGTTTGCAGGGGTGCTAAAGCCGGCAGAGGCGTTGTCGGGATTTAGTAATGGCACTATTTGGCTGATTGTTTCGGCCTTTTTATTTGCCAAAGGTTTTATCAAAACCGGTTTGGGGCGGCGTATTGCTTATGTGCTCATTCATGCAATGGGTGACAGTACCTTAAAACTAGGGTATACCATTGCCCTGAGTGATTTAATTATCAGTCCTGCAACGCCTTCTAACACTGCCAGGGCAGGCGGAATTCTTTTTCCGATTGTAAAAAGCCTGTCATCTGCTTTTCAATCCGAACCTGGACCATCTTCCCGGAAAGTCGGTGCATACTTGATGCAAACGGCTTATCAGGTCAACACCATCACATCTGCTATGTTTATGACTGCAATGGCCGGCAATCCACTAATTGCGCTGCTGGCGGCTAAAACACTGAACATTAATATCAGCTGGGGCCTGTGGGCTTTGGCAGCCAGTGTGCCGGGTATACTATCGCTCATTATTGTTCCTTACTTCCTATACAAGTTTTATCCTCCTGAAATAACCAGAACACCTGAAGCAAAAGCAATTGCGGCCCAAGAGCTGAAGCAAATGGGACCTATGTCGCTGGGAGAAAAGATTGTTGCCAGTGTATTTGTTGGAGCGCTTTTGCTCTGGAGTACTTCTCAGTATACCAGTATTGATGCGACCGTTGTGGCCATGCTGGCTGTGTCGGTTATGCTGCTTACCAAAGTACTGGAGTGGAAGGATGTGCTTGATGAGAAGGGAGCCTGGGATACCCTGATTTGGATGGGCGCCTTAATCGGTTTGGCTGATTATTTAGCTAAGCTGGGCTTTATTCCCTGGTTTGCCAAGGCTGTTGGCGCTAGTATCGCCGATGTTCCCTGGATGCAGGCGTTTATTGTTTTGCTAGTTGTTTATATGTATGCCCATTATGGCTTTGCCAGCCTGGTAGCTCATATTACCGCTATGTATGCCGCGTTTGCCTCCGTAGCGGTTGCAGCTGGTGCACCAGCCTATCTGGTAGCGCTGGCGTTAGCTTTTATGTCCAACCTGTGTATGTCCCTTACACATTATGCGGCCGGTCCTGCGCCCATCCTGTTTGGGGCGGGCTATGTAGACCAGGCAACCTGGTGGAAACTAGGCTTTATTATTTCAATCATTAACATGCTTATTTGGGTCGGGCTAGGTTCATTCTGGTGGAAAGTGCTGGGACTGTGGTAGTTTTATGCAGGAACTCCAATGAGAAAGGAGCAATGCTCATGTCTAAAGTAGAGTATTCGCTTAAATATGGCGAAGGGAAAATAAAATTCGCTCTCGATTCTGCTCAAATTGCGGGAGAATTAAAGATTAAAGAATGTGTTCCACTGGAAAACCCTGAACAGGCCATTTTGGAGGCAATTAGAAATCCTATTGATACCCAACCCTTAGGGCAAATCGTAAAGCCTGGCGAAACAGTGGTGTTTATCGTAAATGACCCGACCCGTGTTGCCAATAGCCATATTTTTATGCCCATCCTATTGGATGAGCTTAATCGGGCGGGTATCCCCGACAAGGATATGTATATTGTTTTTGCTTTAGGTACGCATCGGCCAATGACGGAAGAGGAAATCATCCACGAGGTTGGCCCGGCAGTTGCTTCCCGTGTGAGAACGTACAACAGTGATTGTCGCGATGAGAGTCAATATAAATACTTTGGAACTACTTCCCGCGGTACGCCTGTATCTTTTAACAAACTGGTAGTTGAGGCAGATCACATTGTATGTACCGGCAGTGTTGTCCATCATTTCTTCGCCGGCTTTGGCGGCGGCCGTAAGGCTATGCTGCCTGGAGTGGCTTACTATGAAACTATCCGCAAGAATCACAGTATGATGTTTGATCCGGATGCTGTTATTGGCAAGCTGGAAGGCAACCCCATCTATCATGATCAGGTCGAAGGAGTACAGATGTGCCGTCCTTCTTTTCTCATTAATGCTGTCCTCAATGAGAAAAAAGAGTTTTTAAAAATATTTGCCGGTGATTTTGTTACTGCCCACAAGGAGGCCTGCAAATTTGTCGACACCGTATACGGTGCACAAATTGAAAACCCTGCTGATTTGGTTATTGCCACTTGCGGCGGATATCCCAAGGATATTAATATATACCAGTTGCAAAAAACAATGGACAATGCCTGGTGTGCGGTAAAAGAGGGCGGTGTTGTGATTATTCTGGGTGAATGCCGTGAGGGATCGGGCTCAGAGCTGTATGAAAAAACCATGCGTGAAAATGATACGGCAGATAAAGTGGAGGTAAGTTTGCGGGCTAATTTTCAAATTGGCGCTCACAAAGCATATGCAGTAACCAGACTTATGAAAAAGGCTGAGTTTATCCTGGTATCTTCACTGGAGCCTGAGATTTCAAAGTCCTTGCTGTTTACACCGGCAAAGGACGTCGAAGAAGCGCTGGCAATGGCATTTGACAAATTGGGTCCCAACCCGCGGATTATTATCATGCCGCAAGGAAGCTTAACAGTACCACGGTTAAAGTAAAAGTAAGGGGGAAATGGAAATAATGCACGCAATCGAAAAGCTACTTGCTAAAAAGGCAGGGAAAGAGTCTGTTACTACAGGGGAAATCGTAAATTGTGCTGTTGATATGGCTGGTATTAATGACTTATACCTGCAAACAGTACGATCCTTTTTTGAAATGGGCGGTACAAAAGTTCATGATCCAAGCAAGGTAATTATGTTTATGGACCATTATGCACCTGCGTCTACCATTGTGCAGGCTGATAATCAAAAAAAGTTCCGTGAATTTTGCTGGGATCAGGGCATCGACTTGCTGATGGATATTGACGAAGGAGTTTGCCATCAAGTGCTCGCAGATCGCGGGCTATCCTATCCTGGTGAGCTATTAATTGTAACCGACTCGCATACAACCACACATGGTGCGTTTGGTGCCTTCGGTACCGGTGTAGGTGCAACTGATTTAGCTACAATTTTAATTACCGGGAAATTATGGTTCCGTGTCCCTGAAGTTATTCGGATTAATTTTGAAGGTGAATTACCGAAAGGGGTATATGCCAAGGATATTATTTTGCATGTAATCGGTGAGCTGGGAGCTGATTATGCTGTTTATAAAGCCGTAGAATTTACCGGCTCTACCCTGAAACACTTAAGTGTTTCTGAACGAATGGCAATGTGCAATATGACAACTGAAATGGGCGCAAAAACCAGCTATATCCAGCCTGATGAAATTACGATGGATTTTGTGAAAGCAAAAGTTACCCGCGAATATGAAATCTTTACAACTGATCCTGGGTACCAATATGCAGCCGAGCATACTTTTGATGTGTCGCAGTTAAAACCTCAGTTAGCAGCTCCTTTTAGTGTTGATAATGTAGAGGATGTCACTGCCTTTATTGGCAGGAAGATTGACCAGGCTTATTTGGGCTCTTGTACTGGTGGCAGGGTAGAAGATCTTGCAGTTGCTGCAAAAATCCTGGCAGGGAAAAAGATAAACTCCCGTACTCGCTTTGTCGTTGTCCCTGCTTCAAAGGGTGTTTTTTTAGAAGCCATGCAAAAAGGCTACATTCAGACGCTGGTAGAGGCGGGGGCAACCTTCGTTACCCCCGGCTGCGCTGCTTGTTTAGGAACTCACCAGGGGATGCTGGCTTCCGGCGAAACCTGCATTACTTCCACTAATAGGAATTTTCCTGGTCGTATGGGTCACACCAAAGGGGAAATATTCCTGGGATCACCAGCTGCAGTGGCAGCTGCTGCATTAGAAGGAAAAATTACCGATCCTTCTGACTATATTGACTAAGGAGTGTTTAATAATGGAGAAAACAGCAACAGGGAAAGCCTATGTATTTGGCGCCAATATTGATACAGATCAAATATATCCAGGACGATTTGTTGAGTTGACCGATGTGGAAGATGTGGCTAAACATGCGATGGAGGGCGCCGATCCTGATTTTGTAAAGAAGTTTAACAAGGGCGATATTATTGTTGCTTCGACAAACTTCGGCTGTGGTTCCAGCCGAGAACATGCGGCCATCACCTTAAAGGCGGTCGGTGTAGGGGCTGTTTTAGCCGAGTCATTTGGCCGTATCTTTTACCGCAACAGCATTAATCTGGGTGTACCATTACTTGTCTGTCCGGGAATTGATAAAATTGTTGCCAGCGGACAGGTGCTAACCGTCAATATTGAAACAGGCCAAATTACCAATGAAACAACGGGTGAAGCTGCCCAGGCGCAGCCTATGTCTGAGTATGTAATGAATATCCTGGCCAGTGGTGGAATTAAGCCAATGATTAAGAGCCAGTTAGAGATGCAGCGGTAAAAAATAGCAAAAAGCACGGTATGATAAGAGNNCTCTTATCATACCGTGCTTTTTTGGCGTGCCTAATACGTTTTCTGCACTTCTATTTTATGTTTTCTCAGTTTGCGGTATAAAGTTGTTCTGTCTATTTGCAGCAATTGGGCTGCTTTCGTAATATTTGAATTGGTTTGCGCTAAGCTCGATAAGATTTGGTGTTTCTCTGGTGCGAGATCTGTAATGCCTGCAGGAGAAATATAATCCTGATCCTCCCAATACTTTTGTATTGTTTTTGCAGTAATCGTTTCTTCTTTGGCAATGATCACTAAACGCTCAATAAAATACATGAGTTCTCTGACATTTCCCGGCCAATCATGTCCGTCTAAATATTCGTAAGCATCGGCTGTAAGGCTAAGGTGTTTATGATGGCGATTATTGAAAGAGTGTAAAAAATGGCAGGCGAGACGAATGATATCGCCTGCTCTTGTGCGTAAGGGAGGCAATTTTAGGGTTAATACCTTTAGACGGTAATACAGGTCCTGCCGGAATTGATTATCCTGTACCAATTCAAGCAAGTTCTTATTGGTGGCAGCAACTATCCGCACGTCAACAGGGATGTATTTATTGTCTCCCAAACGCATGACTTGTCGTTCCTGCAAGACACGCAGCAAGCGGCTTTGCGCAAATTTATCCATTTCAGATATTTCGTCAAGGAAGATGGTCCCTCGGTGAGCCATCTCAAATAAACCAGGCTTTCCTTTCTTTGTTGCACCTGTAAAAGCACCTTCCACATATCCAAAGAGCTCGCTTTCCAGCAAGTTTGCAGGCAGTGCGGCACAATTAACAGCAACAAAAGGACCATTTTTTCGGGGGCTTTCGTTGTGAATGCTTTGCGCAAATAATTCTTTACCTGTACCGGAGGCACCGGAGATCAGCACAGTAGCTTCGACTTGCGCGATTTCGCGGGCAATGCGCTTGCTTTCAATGATTTGGGGCGAAGCACCAATTATATCGGTTAAGTAATACTTGGCAACAAATCTTCTGGCTAGGACTTCGTTGCGGATTTTTGCCTCCAATTCCTGAATATGAGTGATATCCTGAAAAGTAATGATTGCGCCAGTCACTGTGTCATCGACAATGATAGGTGCAATGTTCAGGGTAATCCACAGATTGCCGAGGCGGTGGGTTTGCCCGATAACATGCTGTTTTTGCAAAAAGCAAACATTAAAATCGAGATTGGGTACAACGTCGGTGATGAACTGACCAATAATGGCCTGGGAGGGGCGCTTCAATAACTTTTCGGCAGCGGGATTAAAGACGGTTACGATTTTTTTTGCATCAATACTAATAATGCCTTCCAGTGAATACTCCGCCAAGGCTTTGAATTTTTGAGCCTGCTCTTTTTCAAATTTGCGGGCTAGTAGAATCTTCTGGGCTTCGAGAAAAGCTGTCCGGACGGAAAAATCACCGGAACGGATAAGGTGGGTTCGCAGACCTTTTTGAGCTGCGAGCAAAATCGTTTTGATGCCACCAACGATTAAGTCTACGTCGGTTGTTGCTGCTTCTTCTATTCTGGCTGGGATATCTTCCGTTTTTTCCAGGTGGTAAATCGTCAAATCGATACCTAGAATGGTAGAGAGAATTTCTATATCATATACCATATTATCAAAGGCCATCATGGCTACTTTGGGGCGGGTTAATCCAGTAATTCGTTTCGCTTCATGAAAAACTTGGGCAAGATCCTGTCCGGTAATAGGGATCTCGACAACGGGAATGCGGATACGCGATTTGATGATTACCCGTGCCGTTCCTCCGCGGCAGACAATTACTTCAACTCCTTGCTGTTCTAACGTTTTAGCAAGGCGAATACCTCGCTTCAGCCTGGCAAGATGAAGACTTACTTTATCTTGCAGACCTAGTTCGCGGATGATTTTTTTCCCTTGCAAGAAGAGCTGTTTGTCTGGCGCAATAAACGCAATCTTGAACATAAATCCCTCCGACGCATGTGGGTTTGATAGTAGTTTACTCGTGCTGCAACAAAAACACAACAACAATCGTTGCAATATTACAACAATTGTTGTTGCGTTTTTGTTGGATTCTTCAGTAATTTCGGTATCTGGTGAATTGGCATAGTTGTTGCAATGGTTAGCCGTATAATCTAATCACTCGTAAGGAGGGAAGTGCTGCAGCATTTGGTCAAGGCAGATACCAAAAATAAGGGAGGATTAAGGCTATGGAGATTAGTCAGTTGAATTCACCCAAAACCAATGTCCGCTATTTTATTTTACTTATGCTGTTTATTGTTACCACCATGAATTATGTGGATCGTGCCACACTGTCAATGGCTGCACCGGCGATGCGCAAGGATTTAGGACTGGATGCCGTTACAATGGGATATGCATTTTCGGCTTTTGGCTGGTCTTATACAGCGCTGCAAATACCTGGTGGCTGGCTATTAGATAAATTTGGGGCCCGAATGGTGTACGGCGTCGGCTTATTCTTATGGTCACTATTTACTTTTTTTCAAGGGATGGTTGGATTTGTTGCGGGTATCAGCACTTTTGTCTTTTTGTTTGGTCTGCGGTTTCTAATGGGAGTAGGGGAAGCCCCTGCATTTCCGGCAAACAGCAGGATTACAACGATGTGGTTCCCCACGCATGAACGCGGCTTTGCTTCAGCAATTTTCAACTCTGCTCAATACTTTGCCCTAGCCGCTTTTAATCCTCTGATGGGATGGATATTAGTCGCTTTTGGCTGGCGTCATGTCTTTTATTCTATGGGTATAGCCGGTATTATTTTAGCCTTGCTTTGGTTCAAAGTAATCAAAGATCCTAAACATCACCCCAGTGTCAATGAAGCGGAGCTGGAATATATTCAGTCTGGTGGAGGGTTAGCTAACATCGGGGATAAGAAGACGGATATTAAGTGGGCATACGTCCGGTCGCTAATTACTAACCGCATGATGATTGGTATTTATCTCGGACAGTTCTGTCTAAATACCATTACGTGGTTTTTCTTAACCTGGTTCCCTACTTATCTAGTGCAAGCTAAGGGTATGTCAATTTTAAAAGTGGGGCTTATTGCTTCTATTCCAGCTATTGCCGGGTTTGCCGGGGGGCTGCTGGGCGGCTATGTGTCTGATTGGCTGCTGCGGCGTGGCAAATCGCTAACCTTTGCACGGAAGACGCCAATTATCTGTGGCCTGTTTTTATCAGGCAGTATTATCCTGGCAAACTATGTAACTACTGAATGGGTGGTTATTGGTGTCATGTCACTAGCGTTCTTTGCCAAAGGGTTTGGCGCATTAGGCTGGGTTGTTGTCGGTGATACTTCGCCGAAAGAAATGGTTGGGCTCAGCGGCGGCATCTTTAATTTTGCCGGTAATATTGCAAGTATTGTTACACCAATTGCCATTGGCTATATTCTGAATGTAACACAATCCTTTAATGGAGCGTTATTATTTGTTGGTGCGATGGGGCTACTGGGAGCCTTGTCTTATCTCTTTATCGTTGGTGACATTAAGCGGGTTGAATTGGTTATTCCGGAAGAGCAGAATAAGACGGCCAGCCTGTAGGCGGGAAAGTGGTTTTTACAGACCTGACATAACAATAAAAGGAGACGTTTCTCATGTCTATGCTAACTAACTCGGAATTACCGCTGTATATCAAAGTACATACAGACGATAACGTTGCTATTATCGTCAATGCGGGCGGACTGAAAGGCGGAACAATATTTCCTTGCGGTCTTACGCTAGTCGAACATGTTCCGCAAGGGCACAAGGTAGCCTTAACCGATTTAAAGGAAGGAGAGTCAATTATCCGTTATGGAGAAGTTATCGGCCATGCTATTCGCCCTATTGTCAGAGGCAGCTGGATTGACGAATCCTTAGTAATCATGCCTGCTGCGCCGGAATTAGATGCGCTGCCTATTGCCAATAAAGTACCCCAATTGCTTGATCCGCTTACGGGCTATACCTTTGAGGGGTACCGCAATGACAATGGCACTGTGGCGACAAAGAATATTTTAGGTATCAATACAAGTGTCCAGTGTGTTGCCGGTGTTGTTGACTATGCTGTAAAGAAAATAAAAGAAGAAATCCTTCCTAAATATCCAAATGTTGAAGATGTAGTGGCGCTAAATCATAATTACGGCTGTGGAGTGGCTATCAATGCTCCTCAGGCCATTGTACCCATTCGGACCTTGCAGAATCTTGCCGTCCATCCTAATTTCGGCGGCGAAACCATGATCGTAGGCTTAGGCTGTGAAAAGCTGCTGCCTGAACAAGTGATACCGGACAGGGATAAATGTAATATACTTCTGCTCCAGGAACAGAAAGGCTTCAGTAAAATGGTGCAGGCCATTATGACAATGGCGGAGGAACGTTTAATAAAACTAAATGAACGCAGGCGTGTGGCCTGTCCTGTTTCTGATTTGGTAATCGGTATGCAGTGCGGCGGCAGTGATGCCTTCTCCGGTGTTACTGCCAATCCGGCAGTAGGCTATGCGGCAGATTTACTTGTTCGTGCCGGGGCAACCGTCATGTTTTCTGAAGTGACGGAAGTCCGGGATGCCATCCATTTACTTACTCCCAGAGCGGTTAATGAAGAGGTAGGACGCGCATTGATTCGTGAAATGAAGTACTATGATCACTATTTGGATCTTGGTGAAGTAGATCGCAGTGCTAACACGGCACCTGGCAATAAAAAAGGCGGTTTGGCAAATATTGTGGAGAAAGCTCTCGGGTCCATTGCAAAGTCCGGCAGTAGTCCGATTCGCGGTGTTTTGGCACCGGGTGAGAAAGTGTCACAAAAGGGCTTGATCTTTGCGGCAACACCGGCTAGTGACTTTATCTGCGGGACCTTGCAATTGGCCTCGGGAATGCATGTGCAAGTGTTTACAACCGGACGGGGAACTCCGTACGGGCTGGCAATGGCACCGGTGATCAAGGTTTCGACCCGCAACGCTCTGACAGAACAGTGGCCTGATCTGATTGATGTCAATGCCGGGCAAATTGCAACTGGCGAAGCAACGATCGAAGAAGTTGGCTGGGAGATTTTCCGTCTGATTATTGAAGTAGCCAGCGGTCGTAAGAAGACCTGGGCCGATCATTGGGAAATATACAATGCTTTATGTTTATTTAACCCCGCACCGGTAACATAAATGGTAATGCTTTTGAACGTGGCTGGTGAGTTAGATGCAGCATTAAAAGGAGGAGATTGGTTTGTTAGCAGTTAGAGGTGTTATTCCGCCGCTTATTACCCCAATTGATGAAAAGGAAAGATTAGATACGGCAGCTTTACGCAGTTTGATTGAACATGTGATTGCCGGTGGTGTTCATGGCGTATTTGTATTGGGCAGTACAGGCGAATTTTATGGATTGGAATATGAAGAAAAAGTAGAGGCTGTTGCCGTTACGATGGAGCAAGTAAAGGGCAGGGTGCCAGTATATGTGGGAGCTAGTGCGATTACGACAAAAGAATGTGTAAAACTGACGCGGCTGGCCAAAGAGTATGGGGCAGCAGCTGTAACTGTATTAACGCCTATGTTCATTACGCCTACCGAAAGTGAGCTGTATACTCATTTTCGCACCGTTGCTGAGGCGGCGGATATTCCCATTGTTCTTTATAACAATCCTGACCGTACGGGAGTTAATATGTCTGCTAATCTAGTAGAGCGGCTGTCTGATGTGGAGAATATTGTTGGCGCTAAGGATACGAGTGGCGATATGACGCTGACCTCGGAGTATATCCGCCGGACCAGGGACAAAGGCTTCAGTATTATGGCGGGGCGGGATACTATGATCCTGGCAACGCTGGTATACGGCGGCACAGGCTGTGTGGCCGGAACCGCTAATGTAGTACCTTCTATTGTGGTAGAAATTTACGATAAATTTAAAGCCGGTGATCTTGCAGGTGCACTGGAGGCCCAATATCGCCTTTCCTTGCTCCGTAATGCGTATAATCTAGGCAGCTTTCCTGTTGTTCCCAAGGATGCACTTAATCTCATGGGCATTAATGTGGGTCATCCCATTAAACCGATTGAGCATATAAGTGATGAAAATAGGGATAAGCTGAAAGCAATACTTGTAAGCATTGGGGCAATAAAATAATAATCTCCCGGCAGCCTGATCCGCTATTATGAAAAAATGGCTAAAGTAGAAGTAAAACGATAATAATAGGAACCGCTTGTCTTACAGATAGGCGGTTCTTTACAATTTTCCCATATGTAACTACAATGAGACTATACGAGTTGTTCAGATGAGGTAACGGAGGTGCTTTATGCGTAACAATACAATGCTGACTGATCTCTACCAGCTAACAATGATGCAAGGCTTGCTTCTTGCCGGTAAAGATAAACAAGAGGCTGTTTTTGACCGCTTTTATCGTACAAACCCCTGCAATGGGGGCTATTCTATAGTCGCAGGTCTGGAACATGTTATTGAGTATGTTAAAAATATTAAGTTTACTAGTGAAGATATTGAATATCTGCGCAGCTTACATCTATTTTGTGAAGAGTTTCTTGCCTATCTGAAAGAGTTCCGGTTTACCGGAGATATTTGGGCAATTCCAGAGGGAACTGTTGTTTTTCCGGGCGAGCCTTTGCTGAGGGTACATGCGAAGAAAAATGAAGCGCTGTTTATTGAAACTGCATTATCGATGTTCTTAAATCATGAAAGTCTGATTGCCACTAAAGCCAGTCGGGTACGCTGGGCCGCTAAAGATGATTTCTTGATGGAATTCGGGTTACGCCGGGCTCAGGGGACGGATGCTGCTTTGTATGGTGCGAGAGCGGCAGTAATTGGCGGCTTTAATGCCACTTCCGATGTGCTTGCCGGTAAGCTGTTCGGTATTCCGGTTGTCGGCACTATGGCTCATAGCTGGGTGATGAGCTTTGATGATGAATTAACGGCTTTCCGCGAATATGCTAAGCGTTATCCCGATAATGCGATCCTGCTTGTTGATACATATGACACGATTGGCAGCGGTGTGCCTAATGCCATTAAGGTGTTTAAGGAAATGCAGGCGGCGGGCGTTGTTTTGCAGCGCTATGGAATTCGTCTGGACAGCGGTGATCTCGCTTATTTATCCAAAGCGGCGAGAGCAATGCTGGATGAAGCAGGATTTGCCGGTGCAAGTATTGCGGCTTCCAATGATTTGGATGAGCATCTGATTGCCGAATTAAAACTGCAGGAAGCTAAAATTAATTCCTGGGGAGTAGGCACGAAGCTGATTACGTCTGAAGGCTGTTCTGCTCTGGGCGGCGTGTACAAGCTGGCGGCTGAAGTCGGGGCGGAGACTGTTCCTAAGATGAAGCTTTCTAATAATGTTGAGAAGATTACCAATCCCGGCATTAAGAAGGTCTTTCGCATTTATGATAAAAAATCAGGCAAGATCCGGGCCGATATTATTACTCTTATCGATGAGGCAATTAGTACAGAGGTGGACCTGGCCTTAATGGATCCCACTCATTCGTGGAAGAGGATGACGCTGTGCCGGGGGACATTTACGGTTCAGGAGCTGCTTGTGCCGATCTTCCGGAATGGGGAGTGTGTATACAACAAACCAGACTTGATGATGATACAAAGACATGCCCGGGAACAGCTTCAGACGTTGTGGGACGAGTACCGCAGATTGGTTAATCCCCATATCATGAAAATTGATTTGAGTGATAAACTATATGACTTAAAGAAAGAGCTAATCTTTCGGGCCACCCACAGGCAGACGACCCTTTAGAAAACGGGGGAGATTCGGTAACGTGAAACTAATTGCAGCAGTTGATGAAAACTGGGGTATCGGCAACAATTGCAAACTATTGCAAGTTATTCCTGCAGATATGGAATATTTCAAAGCACAAACGATTGGCAAAGTTGTGATTATGGGCAAAACAACATTTGAATCGCTGCCTGGCAAGCGGCCTTTGGCAGATCGGATCAATATTGTGCTCAGCACGACATATAGCAGTTTGCCGGGGGTTGTTGTATGTGCCTCGCTGACCGAACTGTTTTATTATTTGAAGGAGTGCGGCAGAGAAGATATATTCGTGATTGGCGGTGAATCGGTATACTGTCAACTAATGACCTACTGCTCGGATGCCTATATTACGAAGATCCGCAACTGTTACTCTGCGGACAGATATCTTCCCAATCTGGATAAGGCTTTGAATTGGCAGTGTATTGAAGAGGGCAGCTGGCAGAGGTACAGAGAGTGGGAGTATCGATTTACCCGTTATAAAAATCTAACGCCTTTGAGTTGGAAATAATAATATTTATCAGCTAGTTAATATGATTGACTAGCTGAACTTTTTTATTGTATAATTATCTTGAATTCAAGATAATGAAAAGAGTGTGCTATGGAACAAGAATTGAAATTATATATTACTCTCAGCAGGGCATACAGAGCAATACTAGCTCACGATGAACGGGATGTCCGCCGCCATGGGCTGAATTTGACTGAGTTTGCGGTTCTGGAACTGTTGTATCACAAAGGGCCACAGCCATTACAGCGCATAGGTGAAAGAATTTTGATTACAACTGGTACGATTACGTATGTAATTGATAAGCTGGAACGAAAAGGATTGCTTTATAGGAACCCCTGTGAGAAGGATCGACGAAAATTTTATGCTGTTCTTTCCGAGTCCGGTAAAGCACTTATTACTAAGGTTTTTCCAGAGCATGCTCAAAATCTTGCCTATGCTTTAGGGGGACTTTCTTCAGAGGAACAGGATATAGCAATAAACCTTTTAAAAAAATTAGGACACGAAGCTAGCAGCCGGTTGGAAAACTAAATAATATAGTAAAGGGGGATTATGTATGATTTTTACGAATTTGCATAAGTATAAAGATGAAGGATTACTTTTTCTTCGGGTAGGCATGGGTCTTATGATGCTTTATCATGGTGCTCCTAAGATTATGGGGGGCGTTGAAGGCTGGATTAAAATTGGTAGTGCAATGAAGTTCCTTGGTATTACATTTGCGCCTGCCTTTTGGGGGTTCATGGCTGCCTTTGCCGAATTTTTCGGCGGTGCGATGATTATTCTCGGATTAGGAACACGGATAGCCTGCGCATTGGTCACGATGACTATGGCTGTTGCTGTTGCGATGAAATTAGGGACCGGAGCAGGACTATTCGGCGCTTCACAAGCACTGGAGAATGGCATTGTATATATTAGCCTATTAATTTCAGGACCGGGAATATACAGCTTGGATCACCGGCTGTTTGTGGCAAAACAGTTAAATGTAGGTGCTTTTTATAAGTCAAACTAAATGGTAATGCCCTCTGCAAGTTAGAATGTTTGCAGAGGGCTCTTACATAATAGAACTCACAGGAGTGTGATTGGAATGCAGGAATTGCCAGTGTTGTTCATGGGTCATGGATCGCCGATGAATATTATCGAGGACAATAGCTTTACCCGCAGTGTTAGCCAGCTAGGCGGGAAACTTGTTAAACCAACTGCTATTATGGTTATCTCAGCACATTGGCTAACCAAGGGTACGCAAGTTACCTGTATGACTAATCCGCGAACGATTTATGATTTCTACGGATTTCCCCAAGAGCTATATCAGATTAAATATCCTTGCCTGGGTGCGCCAAAGCAAGCAGAAGCAGTGATACAAGCTGCTGGCGGAGCTAAAATTACTTGCGATTTGGAATGGGGTATTGACCACGCGGCGTGGTCTGTTTTGAAGTATCTTTATCCGCTTGCGGATGTGCCGGTCTTTGAGATGAGCCTGGATATTTTAAAATCACCACAAGAGCATTATAATCTGGCGAAGGAGCTGGCGCCGCTGCGCAAGGAAGGTGTTTTGATAATGGCCAGTGGCAACTTGGTTCATAACTTGCGGCTTGCTAAATTTGAACATACCTATGATGAGCCGTATGACTGGGCGGTTGAAGCTGACCAGCAAATGAAAGAATTATTGCAGCAAGGCGATCATGCCGGATTAATCCGGTATGAAGGCTTGACGGCCTCTCGCTTAGCCATCCCGACTTCGGAGCACTATTTACCCATGTTATACGCAATTGCCTTGCAAAAAGACGGTGAAGGGCTGACCTTTACCTGCGATGATATTCAAAATGGTTCGGTATCAATGCGTAGTTTTGTCATTGGTGCTTAGCAGTAAGTTGGTATTTTAACCGCAGTTCTGGTTGCTGGCGGCTGTGCCTGATTTGCAGGAATAATTACCATAAAACTTTAGTTGCGAAGTTTCTGCTGATACGCTATAATATCACAGTAACACACAGCAGGCCAAGTGGGCGGATATGCAAATAAGGGAATGCGTGATAACGGATGAAGGATGATAACTACTATATGGGGTTAGCTCTGGAAGAAGCCCAAAAGGCTTATTGTATGGGTGAGATTCCAATTGGAGCCGTTCTTGTCATAGATGGTGAAGTTGTGGCCAAAGCGCATAACTTAAGGGAAACCTGTCATGATGCTACCGCGCATGCTGAAGTGATTGTTATTCAAGAAACTTGCCGAAAGCTTAGTCGCTGGCGGTTGACCGGAGCAACACTTTATGTTACGATAGAGCCGTGTCCTATGTGTGCCGGTGCCCTTGTAAACGGCCGGGTTGACCGATTGGTTTACGGAAGTGCCGACTATAAGGCGGGAGCTGTAGAGTCTCTTTTTAATGTAGTGCAGAATGAAGCACTCAATCACCGTATGGCGGTTACTGCTGGAGTCCGGGGTGATGAATGCTCTGCCATCATGAAAGCCTTTTTTCGCGAACGGCGAAAGAAAAAAACGACAATTGTTGACTGAGATAAAGCTTTAGTACCTTAGGAACTTCGGGTTACCCTTTACGGGTACAACGCAGATGGAGCCTTATCGATGGTCGATTAGAATATGGAGAGGTGTCCGAGTGGTCGATGGTGCTTGACTCGAAATCAAGTGTCCTGTCAAAGGGACCGTGGGTTCGAATCCCACCCTCTCCGCCAGAGAAATCAAGGCCTTGCGCAGTTTTGTGCGAGGCTTTTTTGTGGTTAGAATTAAGTCGATTTTCTTTTTGCATTGACTATAGTAAATAGCAGTCGATTTTATCACCGCCGAACTGGCCTGATATACTTAAAAAAACGTTCCGGATTGTGATAAAAGTAAATTATTCTGCCTGGGGAAGTATCAAAGCAGTAACCCGTGGCTGCAAAATCAAAAGTTTCCATTGCCTTTTCTATCTCTTCCTCCACACTACGGTTTTCCTGCTCATAATTGAATGGCCCGTGTTCGAAAACAATATACTCGGCTTCAGGAACATTAATCATAAGCATTTGTGGCGGTACTTCGCCTTTATAATTAAAAGGAAGTCGTACACCATAACACTCTATGCGTGGAATACCCCAATCACAGAGTCTGCCGTTCGGGTCATTAATGTAGGCCATAATTTGACCGCTTCCGCCGTTAGATTCGCTCCCACCATCGTCATCCAATTTACCCTTGATACTGTCGAGTAAGCCGCAAATTGTTTCGCAGTCCTGTCCCGGAATAAGACTTTGCTTTTGCCAAAAATCCCAATACCCATTACTCTCATAGTTTTTAATGTGCAAAAATTTGTGCGCTGGAATGGTTATAAAATAAATTTTTATATCATCTGTAGATTTCATCATCCCAATCTCTCCTAATTCTAAAAAGTAACGATCGAAAGGGTTTATTTTTGTACGAAGGACAACAGGCTTAGGCTTTTTTCGGTATTCACTTGGAGCTACACCATATGTTTCCTTAAAAGCTCTGCTAAAAGCTTCATGTGATGAAAAACCATAATCAAAAGCAATATCTAAAAGGTTTTTTTCACTATCACGAACTTCTTTTAGTGCAAAGGCCAATTTTCTATGACGCAGATAATCCCTGAATTGCATACCCGATATTTCCTTGAATTTTCTCGTTGTATAAAATTCAGAATAACCCAGCCTGCGAGAAAGAAAGCCTAGTGTCAAGGCTTCATCATTATAACTTCTAACACATTTGTCAATTTCATCAACAATTATTTGAATTTGTTTCTGCCACTCGTACATTCTTCTATCCACCTCGTTTCAATCATCCTACATTTATTATAAAGAAATAGCGAAATTACTGCTTGATTTTATTTGCTTTTATTTCATTTTTCTTGGTAAAGGTGTGGTGCATAATGCGAGGATAATGCAGTTGCTTAAAAAACTAGAGTATTGATTTAGAAATAGTCTATAGTTATCTTTAGAATCTAGAAAGTGCCGATATCTTGAACGTACGTTCGCGCTAGGCAACTATAAGGCAGAAAGATTCTGAAACGCAAGAAAAGTTTTATTTAGCGGATAATGCCTTCAAGCACGCTGTTTTTAGGATATATGCAGGATAATATATCTCAAACCCTTGAAACTATTGTATATTTAGAGCTTCGACGGCGCGGATATAATGTATATGTCCGGTAAACTTGACACAAAGGAGACGTTCTCTTCCTCTCCGCCATAAAAAAATCGAGCTTCTAGTAATTTTGCTAGAGGCTTTTTTATTGCCGGAAAACAGCTTCCGGCAACAGGTTGGCAACAAAAAAGCCGCAGCTCATATTTTGAGCGTGCGGCTTCTCCTTATGCTTTGGCGCTAAAGGATTGATTGAGTGGGAGTATTTCTTTGTCGTTTACTGTGTTTTTTAAACTCATCTCCCCATATTTCGAGTTCTTTTAGAACAGGCAAAAGTTTCAAGCCCATTTCGGTTAATGAATATTCTACTCGCGGCGGAACCTCTGGGTACACTTTTCTATTAATGAGATGGAAACTCTCTAACCTACGGAGTTCTTTAGTTAAAGTAGCTTGTGTTAATTCTGGCATTTGACGATTCAATTCAGCATCGACCTTGAAGACTGCCCAATTGCAATTGCGCAGAAAATAATAGGAGGGAAATGGGCTCTCCGGATACTACACAATTTAAGTACAGGAATGCTTCGCTTTGGATTTATACTTCTCCACCTCCATACTATCATATAAGATAGTACCTACTAAATATAATCCTACTTGATATATTTATTGTAACATTATAATATTTACGTGTAAATGATACCTAGGGATATGAGCATGAAAGTTATACTAACGTATTATTAAAGGAAAGGTGATAATCATGATTACATCAACGGACTTCTGTAAGGTGCAAAAACTGGACGATGATTTATATATCATTACTGAAGCTGGACTTGTGCATTTTTATCTTATCTTAGGGCAGAAGAAAGCGGTCTTAATTGACGCCGGTTTTGGTTTCGAGGACATAAGGCCTATCATCAGAAGTATAACGGATTTGCCGGTGATGCTGGTATTGACCCATGGTGATCCTGACCACAGTTACGGAAGCGAATATTTTGGAGATGTATGGCTGTACCAGCCGGACTACGGTCAGATTATTGGTTTTGATACAAAGCATGAAAGACAGTTCGCGGCTGAGTTGGGAGTAAAATTTCTGAAAGAGAATAAACCCGGTGCCCTTGAACGTTTTGATAGCGAAGCATTTGCTGAGAAAAGCCTGCTCCGGGTCCTGACTCCGCATTTTATAAAAGATGGAGAAGTGTTTGACTTGGGCGGAAAGGCTTTGGAGGTGATATTTACACCGGGACATTCTTATGGGCATATCATGCTGCTGGATAGGGCAAAAAAGAGACTTTTTTCAGGAGATATGATTTGTGATTACGTCATTATTTACTTTTTCGAATCTGATAGAAACGCTCCGTTTTCTATGGCACTGGACAGCTGGAAAAAGATAAAACGGCTAGAACAGGATATCGATGATATTTTTAGTAGCCATGGACAGAATCCAATTACAATGGACTATGTCGACGCATATATCGAATGCTTTTCGGGAGAATTTCAGCAGAATTATGTAAAGGATAAACCGTTTTCCAGGGGACATCTAGGACACGGGTACCAGCATATCTATAAAACCGTCAATATCCAATACTCCGATAAGAGACTGGAGGAGTTTTTAGGACGCAAAGTGGAACGGATTGATCTGTAGTTAAGCAGGTTATCTTTAACTATACAATGTGCTTCCAATTGCCAGACATCACGATACCTGGGACTGATATAAAGACGCCGCCATAGTGGACTATGGCGGCGTCTTTGCGCGGATAGCGGTACGGGCAGCTTATTTATTTTGATTCCTTGATCCCCATTCGCATAATCATTCCAAAACAGGCAAGAGCGTTTTCGCTTTAGCTTAATATAACTTTGTTCTCAATATTAATGGGATTGTTGGTTTTTGAATATAGGTTGTTTAACTAAAACTATAAACAAACATAAAGGATTTGTTGGTATATTATGGAATAGTATGAAATATTAAAATGTTATTAAGTTATTTTTGAATGCAAGAAGGTAAAGGAGTGTTCAATATGGCGTTAATGCGATTTACTGAAAAGTTAGGAACTTCACTTGCTGATGTTATAAGTGGGACATCAGGTACTGTTAATTATGGCTTGCAAGGAAACGATACATTTAAAGTTTCTGGATCAGGATACCAAGATTGGATTATGCAGTTAGGCGGACAAGGTAATGATACATATGTTGTAGGCAATAACTCTGCAATAACAATTGGGGAAAATGGTAATTCGAGTAACGATACAGTTATTGCCACTGGCATTGGCCTTAAACGAGACACTTCGTATGTTGCTACTATTGATTATGGACGGCACCTACTTTTTGGGGATACGCGCAGCGGGCAGCAAGTTTTAATATTGGACTGGAAAAATCCTGAGAGTAGAATAGAGACAATAAAATTATCCGATGGAACATACTCATATAGTGATATTACTAAGATGATGTCGATGTATCAAGGTGACATTCCTGATTATTCTTGGGAAATCAGTGGCTTATTGGAAGGCATGTATAAAACTGCGGATGTTAATGAAGCGATTAATTACTATCGAAATAAAAGTGCCGAATTAGAAAAAAACCGGTATGGTACAGATAAAAATGATGTTTTAACTGGTGATAGCCAAGTTAACGTTCTAATAGGTGGAGCAGGCAACGA
>DDHB01000074.1 GCA_002337925.1 Sporomusaceae bacterium UBA1887 | reverse complement strand
ACGGGAGATGGAATCATGACGTACAACAAGCGTTTGTCCTAGACCACCAAATATAACCTCTTGATGAGCTACATATCCCGGAAGGCGAACGCTGTGAATATGTATTCCTGCGTAATTTGCTCCTCTGGCTCCTTGTAGCTTTTCTACTTCATCAGGATGTCCCTGCTCTAAAATTCCCCGTTTTTGGGCAATTAGTTCAGCGGTGCGCAAAGCGGTCCCCGATGGCGCATCAAGCTTCTGATCATGGTGAAGTTCAATTATTTCAATATGAGGAAAATACTTAGCTGCATCCTGTGCCAATTTCATCATTAGAATAGCTCCAACAGAGAAATTTGGTGAAACAAGCGCATTAACACCAGTCGTCGTGCATAATTCGCGAACTTCAGTCAGGTTTTCTTCTGATAAACCTGTAGTACCGACTACAGGACATACCCCACTATTCAAGGCAACCCGGATATTATTCATTACTGACTCTGGCCTTGTAAAATCAACCATGACTTGTGGTTTTGTTTCATTGATTATTGTTTGCAAATCATTGCCGATCATTACGCCAAGTTTGCCAACACCAATCAAATCACCAACATCACTAAAATCAGATTTTACATCAACCGCTCCTACAATTTGCAACTGATCATCTGTATGTACTGCTTTTAATACTTCTCTACCCATTTTTCCATAAGCACCACAAACCAATACCCGAATCACAAACGCCACCTCCGAAAATTAAAATAAGGCAGTCGGTAGAGCTAATCTCACCGACTACCTTATATAGGCAGAAATAAAGGATAACATGGAAAATATGATATTTCCCTTTATCCTAGTGAGATAGCGCTCCACCGAAGAACAACCTTCAGTGACAGTTTTAACACCTATTCGATGTAAAACCAGCGTGAAAGACCGGCATCATTTCACACTTCGGCAGTCAACCCTTTTCTTCCAGTTCATCGACACCACTCTTCCTGAAAGTACTCCTGTTGACCGCACCTCTACCTTAACCCTGTACAGGATGAGGTCTATTTATTTTACGTTCATTGTATAATAATGGTTACATGGAAGTCAACAAAGTTTTGAACTTTTTATCTGTATTTTACAGCTTATCTGTAAAATACACCTTCGTAACGCCTTATTTCATCAAGCCGTAACGACGAAATCTCTTCATAAATTAAGGCTGCCTATCATTCAGGCAGCCTTAACTATCAAATATTAAGCGCGCATTTCCATACGCAGTCTATCGGCGATCATTGCCATAAACTCTGAATTTGTCGGTTTGCCTTTTTCCAGTTTTACCGTGTAGCCGAACAAACGATTAATCATATCGATATTCCCTCTGTTCCAGGCAACTTCAATCGCATGACGAATTGCTCTTTCCACACGGCTGGGAGTAGTAGAGTATTTTTCGGCAATCATAGGATATAAAACTTTAGTAACGGCACCAAGCAGTTCAATTTCAGATATAATCATCATGATGGCATCCCGCAAATATTGATAACCTTTAATATGAGCAGGAATACCAATTTCCCGAATAATATTGGTTACTTCAACGTCAACAGATTTTGCTTTGATTGCTTGCGCAGTTACCTGCGGGCGCTGAGTAGTAATCATACCGGCAAGCTGCCTGATACGGCTAACCAGTACTTCCATATTAAACGGCTTCAACACATAATAATCTGCACCTAATTCAACAACACGCTGTGTGATTGTTTCTTGACCGAAAGCGGTCAGCATAATAATTTTAGGGCGCTTACCACCGGTAGTATTAATTCGCTCTAATACACCAATGCCATCAAGATGTGGCATAATAATATCAAGAATAACGACATCCGGCTTTTTTTCATCAATGATCGATATGATTTGCTCGCCATTGTAGGCAACACCTACTACTTCAATATCAGGCTGCTGGCTGAGATACTCATTCATGATTTCGGAAAACTCTTTATTATCATCCGCAAACGCCACTTTGATTCGTTCTTTGAGCACTTGAACATCCTCCCTGCATCGTTTTACATTTTTATAAATTCGACAAAGTTACGTCAATTCCTTCCTTTATTGGAAAAAAATCCAAATTTCTTCCATTTATATAATTAACTTCCAGAATGCTTGTTTTTTAGTAATTTATAATCAAAAAAGATCATTATTCCACTTTTGTATTAGTGGATAATGATCTCTCTTATTATCTACTCTATCAAGAAGCCTGTAAATAAAAATCGTCTTTATAACTAAATAGTTTATAAGCAGTCTGTTTATTTTTGGGTGGAATAAGCCCGCTTTCCATCAGCATCCAATCAATAAAAACGCCATAACCGCGCGTTGGATCATGAACAAATACATGCGTTACGGCACCAATCACACGTCCATTTTGAATAATAGGACTACCGCTCATTCCCTGCACTATTCCGCCTGTTTTATCAAGCAATCGGGGATCAGTAACTTTGATAACTAATCCTTTTCCTTCTGGAGCCTCTTGATAATTGATTTTTTGTATTTCAATCGAAAATTTTTCAATTGTTTGGCCATCTACGACGGTAAGTATTTCCGCCGCTCCTGTTTGCACTTGGCTCATTGATGCAACTGGCAAAGCTTCAGGATATAAATTGTTTTCAACTGGAGTGTTTAAGTTGCCATAAATTCCAAAAGGGGTATTTTTCTTAATATCACCTAGTAATTGGCTTTCTTCAATAAAAACACCTATTTTCTCGCCAGGTTGTCCTCTTTTTCCATGTTGAATGCCTGATACTGTAGCTAAAACAATTTTGCCTTGATTGCAATCAATTGGCTGATTTGTATCGCTATCGGTAATAACATGCCCCAATGCTCCGTAATTTTGCGATTGAGGTTCAAAAAATGTTAATGTACCAACACCGGCTGCACTGTCACGAACGAATAAGCCAATACGGTAACGCTTTGTATCTTTACATAAAACAGGTGTTAAACTGACATGCAAGCGATTGTCACCACGTTTAATTAATACATCAATAGGTTGGTTGTTTTTTCCACTCTCATCAATAAGCTCAGCTACCTGTGCATCACTTTGAACGGGATTGCCANNTACTAAGCATAACATCGCCAACTACTATGCCGCTATCTTTGGCTGGAGTGACATATTGGTCCTTTGTGTTCAATACGGGAGAGATGCCAACAACGATGACTCCTTGAGAATGAAGCACCACACCAATCGAGTGGCCACCGGGAACAATTTTAAGTGATGGCAATACATCCACTTCAACGGTTCGTACCGGTATTAATCCTAACAGCTTAAAATCAACCGTAGCCGTGCCACGATTGACTGATTCTACAGACACGGGTCGGGAAAGAGAAAAAACGGAAAGAGGCGATTGCAGACGAACGGCTTCATTTTTTCCATCATTTACGGTAACAGTAAGCGGAAAGTTGACTGTAAACAATGCAGTTTCACCTTCAATTACGCGCATATGCGGGGGAAGGCCATAAATATGACGGAATTGAGGAGAAAAAGCAAAGGCAACGATGAGAGATGCAATGAATAGGCCTACTATAGATCGCCGGCAAATGCCTTTCATATTTTTGCCATCACTCCCTTTGTTTACTAATTTAACCCTTTTTCTATCGGCTGCTTTTGGTCATAAATTAAAGATTCCCGAAAAAAAAGCGGATTATTCCGGAGTTATTAGCATAGATTGTCAAATAAAGCTGTTAAGGTTGATTTTAAGCAAAAATAAAGCGCAAGCTCACGCTTGCGCTTTATTTTTCCATATTTCTTTTTTTTCTTTAGCCATTGCAACTAACTGAGATGTATTTTCCAAGGCAATTGCTGTGATGCTTTTTCCTGTAATCATGCGGGTAATTTCCATAATTTGCTCATCTTCAGATAAACTACGGACTGTTGTATAGGTCCGCTCACCTTCCGTAACCTTCGTGATGTAATAGTGACCATCAGCCATGCATGCCATCTGAGGCAAATGCGTAATGCATAGTACCTGCTTATTGCAGGCAACTAAAGCTACTTTTTCAGCAACCATCTGTGCAGTTTGTCCACCAATACCGGCATCAATCTCATCGAAGATCATGACATCAATATCATCGCGCTTAGCGCATACAGTCTTGATCGCAAGCGCAATTCGGGATAGTTCACCACCAGATGCAATCTTATGTAAAGGTTTCAACTCTTCACCAAGATTTGCGGAAAAAAGCATCACCACTTGGTTATTACCTGAAAATGTGTATTCGTCCGTTGTCGTGATATCAAAAATCAACCGGGCATTTGGAATTCCTAAATCAGTCAGATGGTAGCAAATTTCCTGAGATAATTTCTCAGCAGACTCACATCGCAATTGATTGAGTGCATTCGCCGCCATTTCTAATTGTTTTTGCTGCTGATTTTTTTGATTAGTAAGGGCAGCTATTTTTTCACTAGAATTATCAATTAATGCCAATTCATCAAGAGCCTGCTGATAATACTGTAAAATTTCTTCAATGGATGCGCCATATTTTTTTTTCAACTTATAAATAATATCAAGACGATCTTGCAATTTAGCTAAACGTTGCGGATTAAAATCAAAATTATCACAATAACTGCTAATTTCCATGGCAACTTCATCCAATTGATAAAAAGCTTCCTGGATCATGACTAATGAAGCACTTAATCTGGAATCATAACGGACAACTGTTTCTATTTCTTTTTTTACATCTATTAGTGCTGCTATTATACCAGAATTGCCTTTAACACCTTGGTTTAGAAGCGCATGAGCATGTTGAGCCGATTTGGAAATTCTCTCAGCATTTCCCAGAACACTGACTTCGGCTTCCACATCCTCCTCTTCACCTGCCCTGAGATTGGCTGCAGCTATTTCCTGCGTTTGCCAAGTAAGCACATCGATTCGCTGCTCACGATCGCGGGAATGAGAATTTAATCGGCCGAGTTCCGCTGTTGTACGAAGCCACTGTTGATATATTTGCCGATATTTTTCAAGCTCGGCACCAATGCGAATATCGAAAGCATCAAGCAGTTCCATATGCGCGCCTGAACGAAGCAAAGCCTGATTCTCATGTTGTCCATGCATGTCGACAAGCAGTTCACCAAATTGTCGCAGAACCATTAGCGGAGTTTGACATCCGTTAATAATTATAGTATTTTTCCCGTTCCTATTCACTCGCCTGCTGATAATCAGCGTATCTTCTTCTAAAATAATGCTTTGTTTTTCCAGAAGGGCTTTTACAGCATTATTAGCACTTACATCAAAAACAACTTCAACGCGAAAGAAGTCACAGCCCGTACGAATTGCATCAACTGACGATCTGCCGCCAAGAACGACATTAATTGCGTCAATCAGAATTGATTTTCCAGCACCAGTTTCACCTGTCAAAATATTGAGGCCGGTAACAAAATCAATATGTACCTGCTCAATTAACGCAAAGTTGACAACTTGTAATGACTTTAGCATGACAAATTTCTCCTTTAAGGTTAACCCAACCCTATTGCAATAACCGATGAAATTTTGCTAATACCTGAGGAGCTGCTTCGGGTGGCTTTACAACGATAAAAATCGTATCGTCACCTGCAACTGTTCCCATTATTTCCGGCCAGCGAACATGATCAATTGTTGACGCCACAGCATTCGCTGCACCGGGTAATGTTCTTAGTACAACAATATTCTGGCTATAGTCCATTCCTACAATAGAGTCCTGGAAAATTCGTTCCATCCGCGATTGAGAAAAAATGAGATTTTGTTCGGGCGGCGCAGCATACCGGTAACGCCCTTCCCCTGTAGGGACCTTGATTAGCATTAACTCTTTGATATCGCGGGAAACGGTGGCTTGCGTAACTTCTATACCATCTTTTCGGAGTGCTTCAGCTAATTCTTCCTGCGTTTCTACTACGTGATGTTCTACTAACTCTTTAATCTTCGCGTGACGCAAAGCCTTCACGCACTTCACCCCTCTTTTTTTCCACTATATACAAAACAGGCGGTTCGTTCACTTGATTGAGCATTTGCCAACAGCCTACATTAAACTCCGCTTGCGGCAATTTACTTAATTGCGCTAAAAGCTCGTTGTTCTCCGCTTTACCTGACATATGTCCCGGATAAGCTACTATTGTAATGATACCATTTCCATTCAACAGTTGAATACTTTTATTGATTGCCTGTATGGTTGTCTCGGCGCTGGTTGTTATGGTGTGACTCGAGCCCGGCAAATAGCCCAAGTTAAATGTTACAATATCTACTTTTTCTTTGATGTAGTGATCTATGTTACAATGGCTGTCTAAAATACACTTTACTTTATTTTGGTATTGATTGTCGAGAAGCAATTGCTTAGTTTTTATAATTGCCTCTTCTTGTATATCAAAAGCCCAAACGCGTGCATCGCTCCTCGCATGCTTGGCCAAAAATAGGGTATCCTTACCATTCCCGGCAGTTGCATCTACAATGCAATGCGCATGGGGCAGGCGCATGAAAAGGATTTGATGCGCCATTTTTAGTGCTCCTGCGAAATTCATGCTAATCTTCTCTCCGCAACTTGCTATGAAGAGTTTCATAAAAACCACTTTCCAGAAAACGGACTAGCTTTGCCCGCAAAGCAGAGCGGCGCACAAGAATATTATCATCAGCCATTAAACTATATACCTTCTGTCCATCAACTGTTAATGCCACATCATCATGTGTTGTTGCCTGAAAGCTGATTTTTACTTCTTCTTCTTCGGAAATGATAAGCGATCGCAAATTCAGCGAATGAGGACAAATCGGTGTTATGACTGTCACTTTTAAATTCGGACTGATGATTGGTCCTCCGGCAGATAAAGAGTACCCTGTTGAACCAGTTGATGTAGCAACAATTAATCCATCTGCGGGATATGTTTCTGTAAATTGATTATCAATATACAAATTTAAGCGAATAAGGCGGGAGAATCCCCCTTTTGTAACAACAACATCATTTAGGGCGGGAGGTAATTGGATTGTTTCCTTGTTACGGATAATCACAGTTTCTAACATTAGGCGCTCCTCAATGCGATAAGCTCCAGCAAATAATTGATCTAATCCAGCCTGAAGTTTCGATACCTCAATATGAGTTAAAAAGCCAAGCTGCCCTAGATTAATACCACATACAGGAATACCGGCTGGAGCGACTTCTTTTGCAACATTTAATAATGTTCCATCGCCGCCTAACGTAAGAGCTAAAGAAATCTTTTCAGGCATGAGTTTCCGATTACAAGCAAACTCAGGATATTGCAGTTCATTGGCTTCATCCTGCGGCATTAGTACTTGTATTGCATATTTTGCACAATGCTCGATAACCATCTTCAAGACGGTACTAACAGCTGCCTTCTTCGGGTTAGGATATATTCCGATTATTTGCACAGCAGTTCTCCCCTATCCTATAAGTTGGGAATGTGATGCTTCCACAATTTCTTCAATATCGTTATGCGATATTGTCTTTTCACTTAGCTGATTAGTCAATAAAGCTAAGTATTCAATATTGCCTTCTGGTCCTTTCACCGGCGAAAAAGTTAGATTAATTGGATAAAGACCGAGTTCTTGAGACTCATCCAGAACTTTTTTTATTACGCTTTTATGTACTAACGGGTCTTTTACGACCCCTTTTTTGCCCACCTTTTCCCGGCCAGCTTCGAATTGAGGTTTAATAAGGGCAACCACAGTGCCGCCAGGCGCAAGTATTTCCTTCACAACCGGCAGTACCTTAGTTAAAGAAATAAATGCAACATCAATTGAAATAAAGTCCACAGACTCTCCCAGCGACGCTACAGTTACATTGCGGATATTTGTTCGTTCCATGTTAACAACGCGATCATCTGTCCGCAGAGACCAAGCTAACTGACCATAGCCGACGTCAATTGCATATACACGTTTAGCTCCATTCTGCAGAGCACAATCGGTAAATCCGCCAGTTGATGCACCAATATCAGCCATAACTTTTCCTTGTAGATCAATTGAAAAACTGGAAAGTGCTTTTTTTAGTTTTAGTCCGCCACGGCTTACGTAGCCTATACTGTCACCGCGAACAACAATATCAGCGGTAACAGATACCAGCGTGCCAGATTTATCAATTTTTTGATTATCAACATCAACCAACCCAGCCATAATACTAGCTTTCGCTCGCTCACGGCTTGGAACCAGCCCCCGGCTGACAAGCAAAACATCCAATCGTTCTTTCATTAACGCGCTCCAAACTGCTGGCTAAAAGATTGAACAGATTCGGCAATGCCTTCCGGCGTCATTCGATATTTATCTAACAATTCTTTTCGAGAACCCTGTTCGATAAATTGATCTGGCCAGCCAATTCTGAGAACTTTCACCCAGTTAAGATTATTTGAATTAATATATTCAAGCACTGCCGAGCCGAAACCGCCCGACAAATTATTGTCTTCTACTGTAACAATACTGCCTGTTTCACGCGCTAAGCGACGGATTAACTCTCCATCGAGCGGCTTGAGAAAACGGGCGTTAATAACCCGGCAAAACGTTCCTTTTTGCGCTAATAACTGAGCGGCCTGCATACAGGGTTCAACCATTGCCCCAATAGCAAGCAGTGCAATAGATCCTTCCTTGATCAACTCTTCTGCTTTTCCTATAGGCAGCACTTGTGGATCCTTAGTTATATCAGCTCCGGTGCCGCTCCCGCGGGGATAACGGATTGCAACAGGTGCATTAGCTTGAACTGCTGTTGCAAACATATTGCGAAGCTCTCCTTCGTCTTTTGGGGCCATAACAACGATGTTGGGGATGTGGCGTAAATAAGAAAAATCAAAAACACCGTGGTGCGTAGGACCATCTTCGCCAACAATTCCTGCTCGGTCCAAAGCAAAGATAACCGGCAGCTTCTGAAGGCTGACATCATGCAGAACCTGATCGTACGCTCGCTGTAAGAAAGTTGAATACAGAGCAACTACCGGTTTTTTACCTGCGGCAGCTAAACCAGCCGCCATCGTTACTGCATGCTGCTCTGCAATTCCTACGTCCCAAAAGCGATCAGGATAATGACTTGCGAATTTTTTTAAGCCAGTACCTTCCGGCATAGCAGCCGTTATAGCAACAATATCAGGATCATCCGCTGCGAGCTTAAGCAGGACATCACCAAAGACAGAAGTATAGGTTGGATTGCCAGGCGTTTTGTTTATTGCTCCCGTTTCAACACAAAATGGACCAACACCATGAAATTGAGCAGCATTACACTCAGCCGGTTTGTAGCCTTTCCCTTTTTGGGTAATTACATGAATGAGCACAGGCCCATCGATATTTTTCGTCTGCTGCAGTACCTCAACTAACGAGCCGATATTATGTCCATCAATTGGTCCGAGATAAGTAAAACCTAATTCTTCGAAAAATACACCAGGTACAAGCAGGTATTTTAAGCTATCCTTGACTCTTTCCGCAGTTTTGGCAACACTATCTCCAATTGCCGGTATACGGCGCAGCAAATATTCAATATCATGTTTCACTTTCGAATAGGTTGATGTCGTACGCATTTTAGACAAATATTCCGAAAGGGCACCTACATTTTTTGCAATCGACATTTCATTGTCATTTAAAATAACAGTCATACGTGTCCCTAAATGGCCTGTATGATTCAAGGCCTCAAAGGCCTGACCACCAGTTAAGGAACCATCTCCAATAATGGCAAGTACATGACTTTTCTGACCTGACAAATCTCTGGCCAAAGCCAGACCAAGCGCTGCTGAAAGCGATGTGCTCGAATGCCCCGTTCCGAAGGCATCATGCTTACTTTCATTTCGTTTGGGGAATCCGCTAATTCCATTTAGTTGACGAATCGAGCTAAAGCTTAATCGCCGGCCTGTAAGTATTTTATGGATGTAGGCTTGATGTCCCACATCCCAGATGAATTTATCCTGTGGACTATCAAAAACTTTATGCAGTGCTAACGTGAGTTCAACGACTCCTAAATTAGGTGCTAGATGACCACCGTTCTTGGCGATCGTCTGAATAATTAAACTTCGAATTTCAGTGGCTAATTTCTCTAATTGAGAGAAGGATAGTTTTTTTAAGTCTTGCGGCTGCTCAATATTTTCCAGCACAGTGACCAAATGGGCTCCCCTCTTTCCAATCAAGCATCATATATACTGATACCTTATTTATAATATAAACTAAACAAATAGGCGATAAAAAAGCCAAGTATGGCTCCAGCTAAAACTTCGAGCGGAGTATGTCCAAGTAATTCCTTTAATCGAGTATCATGAACCGTATGTTCCGCCTTTAATTCCTGCATCAGCTTATTCAGGACTTTCGCCTGTTTGCCTGCTGCACGGCGGACGCCTGCTGCATCATACATAACAATACTAGCNNGCTGCGAATAAGGGAGAATCAACTCCATCATGAAAACCAATAGCCGATGCCAGGCTGACCACCAACGAGGTATGAGAGCTCGGCATTCCTCCGGCGCCCACTAAACGTTCTGCCTTAAATTTTTCGTGTTTCCAAAAAGCAGTAATCGTCTTTAATATTTGGGCGGTTGCCCAAGCTGTAAATGCAGTCATAAGAATGATGTTTTTACCAATAGCTGCCCAGAATTCTGCCACGAAGTACACCTCAACTGTCGCGATTAAGCAAGTGTCTTACTAAATCCCTTAATATATCTGCTTCTGAACCAAAATCCTGTAAACTAAGCAAAGCTTTCTCTACTGCCTGATCAGCTAATTTTTTCGCTCCCTCGAGCGAATATAGCGTCACATAAGTGGCTTTATGGTTTCGAATGTCACTGCCTACAGGCTTACCGATTAGTTCCTGATTGCCAACCACATCTAAGATATCATCTGTAATCTGAAAAGCCAACCCAAATTGTTCAGCATATACTGTTAACTGGGCAAGCTGAGTGGCAGATGCGCCTGCCAATATTGCGCCTGAACGAATTGCAGCCCGGAACAATGCACCGGTTTTAGCCTGATGCATATATTGAAGCGTCTGGGCATCTAACGTCTTTCCTTCTGACAATAAGTCCACTGCCTGACCGCCAACCATACCTGTGGCCCCCGCAGCTATTGCGATTTCTTTCACTACGTCCAGCAAAACTGCAGGCTGAACATCCGGCTGAGATAAACAAACCTCGAAAGCAGCAGTCAGTAAGGCATCTCCAGCTAAAATTGCCATTCCCTCACCATATACGATATGATTCGTCGGCTTTCCACGGCGATAATCGTCGTCATCCATTGCGGGCAGATCATCATGAATTAAAGAATATGTGTGGATCATTTCCAGACTGCAGGCTGCAGGCAAATAGCTGCTGCCGGCCGCTCCTACCGCATCGGCAGCAGCCATTAATAATATGGGACGAAGTCTTTTACCACCGGCAAAAAGACTATAACGCATAGAATCAAACAGCACATGGGCATATGCATGCTCGGCAGGGACTGCCTGCCGCAAGGCACAGTCGACAAGAGCTGCTTTTTCACTACAATACTGTTTTAGCATTTGCTTTTCTCCTCGTTAAAAAGCAGCGGCTTTTCAACAAGTATCCCCTGCTCTTTTTGTAATATCTTATCGATTTTCTTTTCTGCTACTGTTAATTTAGCAAGACAAAGCTGAGAAAGCGCTACCCCTTGGGCAAACTTATCTAAAGAATCTTCTAGCTTTAACTCACCTTTTTCCAAGAGTTTTACAATTACTTCTAATTTTCCAAGAGCTTCTTCAAAACATACGTCACTAGTATCATTTATGTCATTTATTTTATCATTCATGACCATTAAGCCTCCTTAGCTGCACAAACTCGGGCACTCAGTATTCCCTGGGATAATAAGATTTCAATTTCTTGATCCGGTTCAACCTGGCTAGCGTCGGAGACAACTTGTCCTTCTTTTGTACGTGTTATACTATATCCTCTGGCCAGTACGGACAAAGGATTGAGCATTGCCAGCTTTTCTGCCTGAATAGAAAAGGCATGTTTTTTAGCCGTTAGCTGCAGCTCTGTAATTTGAATGAGACGCTGCTGCAATAAATCCACCTGCTGTTGCTTAGCAGCAAGTAAATCCATGGGCCGCTGTAAGGCCGTGCTTTGTCTGAGCTCTAAAACGCTTCGCCGTTTTTCCTTGACGATTGCCTGGATGTGAGTGCCCATTAGATTTTCTAAGGTTCGTACATACCTGCTCAATTCATATATATCCGGTACAACAATCTCCGCTGCCTGAGAAGGTGTTGCAGCCCTCAAATCAGCAACAAAATCAGCTAGCGTAAAATCCGTTTCATGTCCAACTGCTGATACAACCGGAATTTTTGAGGCTGCAATTGCCCGAACTACCTTTTCATCATTAAAGGCCCATAGTTCTTCCAAGGATCCGCCGCCGCGACCAACAATGATTACATCTACCTGATTATACTCATTAAATACCTGCAGTGCATCAACTATTTGACCTGGAGCTTCTCCCCCCTGCACTTGTACAGGAAAGAGGACTAACGCGATTGAAGGATGGCGACGCTTGGCCACCGTAATAATATCGCGCACGGCAGCTCCTGTAGGGGAAGTTATAATCCCAACGGCACGGGGCAATACAGGAAGAGATTTTTTTCTCGTTTGAGCAAATAGCCCTTCGGCAGTCAGTTTTTCTTTTAGCTGCTCATAGGCCAGACTCAGTTCACCGACTCCTTCAGGAACCATATGATCAGCGTATAGTTGATATTGACCATCACGTTCAAATACAGTAACAGTGCCTCCGACAACTACCTTCATGCCGTCCCGCGGCTCAAACTTTAATAGCTGACTTCTGCTGCGAAACATCACCGTTTTAATCGTAGCATCGCTATCTTTCAATGTAAAATAACAATGCCCGGAATAATGGCGTTTAAAATTAGATATCTCGCCACGTACATAAATTGAATTTAGGGTACGATCCTTGTCTAAAATATGTTTTATGTAACGGGTAACATCACCTATAGAGAAAATCTGCATAAATTCACCTTAATTTGACAGTTATAATCTTATGATATACTAAATGCAAAAAAAAAAATAGAGGCTGTTAAAAAAGCCCCTAGTACACAGCTAATATCGACGACCAAAGTAGCGTAGTGCTGAGTAACCGCTAATGGTGCCCACCACAAACCAGAAAACATGTCCCGGTGGTACTAGATGACCAACTATAACTCCAATTGCTGCGCCAATAAGGGTATACAGCAGCATGGCAGTCACCTCCGGTATTTGCATTTATGTATAATATGCAAACACAAAACGAACTGCTACTGCTGCTGTAAGGCAAAATATGCAGCACCTACTGCATTATCCGAGCTATATGCTGGTTGGGGAATATACAGTTGAATTTGTTTCTTGCCTAACTTTTCTTGCAGGTAGCTGCGAATAAATAAATTCGCCGTCACACCGCCTACAATGAGTACTTGCTGCAATTGCGTCACTGTAACAGCTTGTCCAATTAATCGAACAATTGATTCGGCGATACATTTTTCAACTCCGGCAGCTACTGCTGAAGCAGCTTCCCCTTTACTAATAAGCCGTTGTGCATGTGATTCGGGCCCGGAGAAACTAACTTGCAAGCCCTCTACCGCAACCGGAATTACACTTGCCTGCTCTCTGCCGGTACAAGCAAGCTTTTCTAAATGAGGTCCGGCGGGAAAAGCAAGTCCTAAAGCGACTCCGACACGGTCGACAAATTGCCCGGCATGTAAATCGCGGCTTTCACCCAGAATCGTTAGTTGTGGTTTCATATGAGAATTACGGACTAGTACAATTTCAGTTGTACCTCCCGATAGATGTAACGCCAAAAAATCATCAGCCAGCGGTCCGGCGGATGACCAAAGTCCGGCATATATATGATTTTCTTGATGACTAATTGGATGAACCGGCGTTTTTAAAGCGGTTCCAAGCACACGGGCATAATTGTGTCCAACTAAAAAGGCTGGCATATACGAATCAGCCGACGGCCGGGGTTGAGTGGAAACTCCAATACCGGCAAACTGATAAGAAGCAGGCAGCTCGGCGACAGCCTGCTCTAAGAGGCCCGGTAAGTTCCGTGTATGCTGGAAAACCATTTCAGATTGTGCAAGACCTCTTCCACCTGGCTTGACTGTCAGTAATTTGCGATAGTCTTGAGATAAATTGCCTTCTTGATCCAGGATAGCAATTGAAGTAGTGTAGCAGCTAGTATCAATGCCTAGGTAATAGTTCGTCATTGACTCTTTTTCTTAACTAATGAACCAAGAATACCGTTGATAAAACGGCTCGAATCTTCCGATCCAAAGGTTTTCGCCACTTCTACCGCCTCGTTAATAGCAACATTCGGTGGTAGCTGCTCTTCACCAAATTTCATTTCATATATAGCAACGCGGGCTATATTTCGATCCACTGCCGCCATACGATCGAGCTTCCACTCCGTAGCGGCTGATGCAATGATCCTATCAATTTCGCCGAGACTTTGCTGCGTCCCAGTAACAAGCTTCTGAGCGTATTGCTTGGCGCCTTCACTTAAACCGGCATGTTCATCCAAAACGGCTTCCATCGCCGTCTCTGTAGTAATCTGATTAAAATCCAATTGAAATAAAGCTTGTACTGCAACTTCCCGGGCTTTTCTACGACTCATAATTCCCTCTTTCCGTTACCGGTGGTAACTTGGCGGTAATAATTTATCTAAAATATCCATAATATCTTCTTTTTCATCAATACGTTTGCCAACTACATAGCCAGCTCCAACACAAAATACAATAAAAACCGTTTTAAAGAAACCAAAATGCAATACCAGGATTCCAAAAACAAAACCAAATAATGCACCCATTAATTTACCGCCATGATGCTGCCATATTTCCATTAAGAGTTGGTTATTCATAATGCCACCTCTATTCAACTCGATGTTTTGTTTTAAAATCATTAGAGATATTTTCCACTAAGATTCTAACATCAGCTATCTCTACACCAATTGTATGTTTAATATGCTCATGAATACGCTGCTGTACTTCTGCGGTAACTGCAGGAACATTGCTTTCGGGGCTGACAATTGCCTTCACATCTACGGTAAGTCCTTGTGCTGATTGTCCTACAACCACTTTTACTCCCCGCACACCTTTAGCATGGCGAACTGCTTTGCTGACAAGATTTTCAATAGCATCAATCGATATATGCACATCGCCCATTGGATTGTGATGAACTAATGTATCTTTCGCAGTCCGGGAACGTGATCCGGCCAACAACAATCGAACACTGATTAATAAGAAAAGTGCTCCTGCCAGGGCCGCTTCCCATTGTCCGTAAATATAATAGAGGCTTGTCCACACTAATTCTAAAGGAATAAGGCGAAGTCCCATTAAAACTACGCCTAATGACAAAAAAGCAAGGACAAACGTATATATTGTGAGTATAACTCTATCAAATATCCCCATGTTAACTCCTTTCTAGCGAACGCGAATATCTTTTTCTTCACCATCCTGCCCAAATCCAACACCTTGAATATGAATATTGACTTCAACAACATCNNCTTCTGCTATGCCGCCTACCAGGCCGGCGCTCATACCTGCTACACCGGTTACTTCGGTTGCTGCTAAGCCGGCAACAATACCAACAACTTCATCTGCTATCCGGATTGAGCCTACATCATTATGTTCTGTGCGTTCAATGCGCTCGCGTTTCTCCAAAATCAACCCCCCTTTGGCTTTCTATGGCACAATATATTACTGTTACTAGCAGTTTATAACTCTTCCAGTATACCAAACTTCTTCCATTTTTACAATTTTGAGGCATACAATCGCTAATATTCCTAGTATTGCCTATCCGCGCCTATTAAAAACAAAGCACCTATAAAAACTTACGGCATAGTTGGCAGCCATTTTGCAGCTTTAGGGTTTTGCACTAATGGTAATATCCTCCGCCTTAACCCCAGTAACCCGGCTAATGGCATCCGCAACTTGAATCACTTCTTCCCGTGAAAGCGTAGAAGTCTTTACTACCGCGCTGACCGAGTTTTCTCTAACAAAGACAAGAGCATCACTAAAACCGCGTGCCTTAATCAAATTCTCCATCTCTGATTCCCGTTGTTTGTCTAATGCCATTTTTAATACTGATTCTTGTGCTTTCTGCCTCATATCATCCGTTTTGGCATTTTTAAGAATGTCTCGTATGAGATCGGAGCGTTCACTGCGAACCTTATCTCTTTCCAGGCGGTATTCTGTAAAAAAATCAGGTGCACTGACTTGTAATGCGTTGTCTGCTACAACTTGTTTTGTTACCTGCATAGCGTTTGAACGATCTACTTTCGCTTGTTTATCAGCACTAAGATTTTGCAAGGAGACTATTGCCGCTAGAGTAAAAACAACGATTCCAACAACCCAAAGTGCAGTTTTTCTGTTTGCTTTTTTTAGTGATAAAATCATTAGCAATTACCTCACTTTCTTTGTGGAAGTACTGTTATTTTATAGGGAGCCACTCCCATACCCGCTTCTACTGCTTTCGTAAGATTAGCTTTCACAATTGAATCATGCGCGCCGTCAGCAATTACTAATATGCCTTTAATTGCCGGCTTTGTTTCTTTGACCATAACAGGATGATCAGCACTGTTTTCCCTGCTCATTAATATTTGTTCACTTTCTTTACTTTCAGTAGTTGTGCGCAATCCGCCACTTGTATCTTTTTCCTGAATAACTTTATTTTCTTTGATTGTATTTTTAGCATGCTCCTGCGTACCTGTGTTCTCCAGGGTAATGCTGATGACAACAGAACCGGCTCCCTTTACCTGCGATAAAATATTGGCTAGCTTAGCCTCTAATATATCTTCGTAACTTCGATTAACCGTAGCTGCAGGCGGTTTAACCTCTTTCGCAATTTCACTAGTTCCTTTTGGTGCTTGTTGATCAAATATTCCTCCGGCAACAAGCAGGCCCACTCCCAATAAACCAATCACAATTAAGCGCATATTGATTACGCCATCCCGTATTAATTGAGAAGGCCATAACCGCTTGGCTTTTGCTGCCCACTCCCCCATAGCATTCATCTTATCTTCCTCCTTAATTTAAGCGTTGTATCGTCAACTGATCTTCACGAATCGGATAAAGTTCCGTTATTACTCTTTGAATCTTATCTCGCGTGGCAGCGGATAGCTCCGGGCGATTATCAGCAGCAGCTGTATTTGTTGTATCTATCGAAACTTTTTTTATTTTACTATTTGTACTTGTTAAGCCTGGCTGAACATATAGAACAATTTTCTTGATGGCGCCGATGTTTTTACTGCCTTCTTCATCATTGGTTTCAACCGCAACCCTTACTTCTGCAACACCTTCGACAGCCATCACCAGTGCGCGAATTTGTTTAGCTAGGTCTTTTCTGTACATTTCATGCGTCAATTGACTGCGTCCTTTTGCTGCCTCCTGGGAAGCCCGTTCAATTTCAGAAGCCCTTGTTGCGGGATTACCAAATACGGCAACCGGCTCGGGCAATATCTGACTGTGCAAGACATTGATTAGGGGATTAAGTATAGACAACATAATGAATAATCCCATAATGACCCGTACGAATCGCTGCATACTGCTGGCAGGAAGCAAAAACTCTAAAAATGTCGCAAATAAAACGACCATAACAATACTCTTAACCCATGCGGATATTTCTGCCATCATAGTTAAATCCCGCCTTATCTCAGCATTAAAGCCATACTGCCAGCGCCGATAATCATCGTAATCGCCAGGAACAGCATTAATGCTACTGTAAGCAGCGCTCCGAACACCAGCAGTAAATTATTACCAATTCCATCTAAACATTTTGCCATTTTTTCATCACCCATTGGCTCAATCAATGCTCCGGCGACTTTAATGATCAAAATCAATGAAATAAGTTTAATTACCGGTAAAATACACAACAGTATAATAACTAATACTCCAAAGACCCCTACAGCATTTTTCAGTAATAGAGATGCTCCCATTACCAGCTCTACTGTATCGGCAAACATTTTGCCAACAACGGGAATAAATGTAGCAGTTGCGAACTTTGCTGTTCGAAGAGTGAGTCCGTCAGCAACACTGCCAGTAACCCCTTGAATACTGATAATACCGATAAAAATCACCATAGTTAACCCAAGGATAATCATACTGGTTTGCTTAAACACACTAGCGAGATTATTGAGGCGGTATTTGTCTGATAGGTAATTTACGCACTCCAGAACACCCGTTAAGAAAAGCAGCGGCAAAACAATATCTCTTACAATTACACTTACCGTATTAATCACAAACAGCATCAGCGGTGTAAATAGTGTAGCAGACGTTATTGCCCCCATACCGGCCAGAAGTGAAATCAAGAGTGGCAGTAATGCCTCCATAAATCCAATCATGGTTTGGACTGTCTGCCTTACAATGCCAAGTGCATTATAAAATGCGGTCAATGCAATCACCGTAAGAAAAACAAAACATATCCCATAAGCGAGTACAGAAATAGCAGAGCTTTCAAACGAATTCTGCAAGTTTTGCAATAGGGCACATAGCACAGCTAAGAATAGTAATTTGCCCATAAGATGAATATTGGCTGCTAATTCTTTAAATAAGCGAGCCATCAGTGACTGGGTCAGTTTTTGCCAGTCATAGGCTAACCCGTTGCTGGCAATGTCCTTGATTGTTTGCGGTGACAACATTGGAATATCTTCATTTAGCTCATGATTTATATTACTAATGAACTGATTAATATTATCTGCAGACAAAGTATTGAATAGTTTCATACTAAGTTCATCCGTTTCCGGTGAAGCAGCTACACAAATATAACAATTCATTAGCAGCATAATTGTAATAAACACAATTCGCATACTAATTCCACCTTACGGTAATAATCGTACAATCGTATCAAGAACTAGCGCTATTATCGGAATCGCCATGATCATAACTAAAATTTTTCCAGCAAATTCTATTTTACCGGCAACCGCACCTTCTCCGGCATCACGACATACTTGAGCGCCGAATTCGGTAATATAAGCGATACCAATAATTTTTAGAATAGTATTTAAGTACATTTGACTAATTTGAGCTTTTTCTGCTAAATCACGAAATAAATTCAGCACTACACTAAGTTTTGAGAGAACCATGAGAAAGATGATAGAAGCAAGGGTTATACTAAGCTGTACGGCAAGTTCAGGTTTTTGTCGTTTAATGATAAGAATGAGTAGCGTTACAACAAAGCCTAGCCCAACAATTTGCACAATTTCCATGCCGTACACCCCTTAGAATAGCTTAAATACATCCTGAACCGTAGTGAATAATCGTCCAAGTAATTGCACAACCCACACTAAAACAACTGCAAAACCGGCTAACGTACATAAATGAGCCATATCTTCCTTACCGGCCTGCTTCAGCGCAGTATGAAATACCGAAATCAAAATACCAACCCCGGCGATTTTAAAGAGTAAATCCAGTCCCACTTTTGACGCTCCTTTCTAAATCAGCATAATAACAGCTGCTAAGCCACCACAAACCCCTAGATAACGGTACATCTTCATATTTGGATCACGCTGGGAAAGGGCCTCTTGCTCGACCTTCTGCAATTGACCTTGAATAAGCATTAATTTTTTTTGCTGTTCTTCCCGGTTCATCATACCTAGGTTAGTACTAAATAATTGAATAATTTCTATCTCTGTTTTTTCCAGCAACAGCTGTTTTCTCATATCCTGATAGTTTTGCCAAAAAGCGATTTGCGGGGTTAATTGGGCATTATCGGTTAGTGCACAGCCTGTTCGATGAAACAATCTGGCAATAGGTCCTTCTATTCCTCCGGCGCATAGCCGCAAGGCATCTCCTAAGGGTATAGCCGACACACAAATATAGGATTGTAGCGCTGCTAAGCAGCTTAAAAGCTGCCGTATTTGCCGGGGTCTTTCCGCATATCTCCAGGCAAAATGAAATCCAATAGCAATACTTGCAGACAACAACAAAATACTGCCGGCAATTTTTAACCACATATTCTAACACCCCCCTTATTGCAATATAAACTCTCGCCGCTGCTGGCAGCAATAACACGCGCAACAGTACCAGGATGGGGGCGATCACTCAGTACAACGTAACGCTCAAAATAGTGATTCTGGACTAATTCACCCACAAAAGGGCGATATTTTATATCCTCATGGCTTTTCCCGTGAACACTGGCCATAACCGTAACACCGCTGTGGAGCGCCTCCCGGACAGCATTACAGTCTTCTGCACGGCCAAGTTCATCCGTAATAATGACTTGCGGCGACATGGAACGAATCAGCATTAACATTCCAACTGCTTTCGGACAACCATCAAGAATATCCGTCCGCGGCCCAACGTCCATTGTAGGTATGCCGTTACGGCATGCTCCTATTTCAGAACGCTCATCAACAATCCCCACCTGCCAGCCAGGGAGTTTTAGCCAATTTAATCCTGTGCTAAGATAGCGGGCTATATCGCGTAATAAGGTTGTCTTACCTGATCGGGGAGGAGAAATGATTAATGTGCTAAGTGTATTGCCTTCCGTTGTTACCAGATAAGGCATTAGTGCCTTGGCACATCCGAGCACCTGTCTAGCAATGCGGATATTAAGGGAACTAATATTTTTTAGCGTTTTTATGTGACCGTCTTCCAATAATGCCTGCCCGGCAACACCGATCCGATGTCCGCCCTGTATAGTAATGAAACCGGAACGTAATTCTTCTTCAAATGCATATAGTGAGTTTCTACTAATAATTTGCAGGGTCCGCTGCAGGTCATCATGGCTGCAGATTAGCGCCTGTTCTTTAAGCTCGGTAAGGTTTCCCGCCTCAGTCAGCATGCTGTCAGTGATCCCCATGACAGTCAGTACCGGCAAGCCCGTCCTCAAACGGATTTCAGTAATTTGCGATTTATATAATGATGGTAATTTTTCTATACCAGCGGCAATTCTTGGTGCAATAACCGGACAGATTTGCTTTTCTAGAATATAATGATCGTCCATAGTCCACTCCTTTCTTTACATAGATATGGGCCAGGACATAACTTTATGCTCAAAATAAATAAAAAAAGACTTGGTATGTACCAAGTCTTTTTTTATATTTTCTATTGTTTTATCCGTTACACACCGGGGTGCATAGTATGACGAGTATCGAGGTTGTCCAACTCATCTTCATCGAACGCTAATGTGTTGTCATAGACAACTCCACCACAATGGGGGCAGGTTACCTCAATAGCATCCTCATCATCTAAAATATCGGCATCAAAAGTGACTTCCTCATGACAAACCGGACAAGCAACTTCGACAAAATCATCATCATAGTCTTCTCCTAATCCGGAGTCAGCAGAATCGTCATAGGAGTCTACATAAACCTCATCTTCCAAATCAGTAAGATCTTCGTCAATGGTTTCCATATAGGTTTCCAAATCTTCTTGTGCTACATTTACGCACTGGATCTCTTCAGCAAAACTGTCCAAAACATCCACGATTTTTAACAGCATTTTTCCTTCTGCTGAGTTTTCATTTAGATTTAAACCTTTAGTTAATCCCTGAAGATAGGCAACTTGTTCTTTTAAATTTCCCATAAATATAAAGCCCCCTTTTGCTATGCTGCTGTACACCGCTATTATTCCCGGCTTCAACAAAAAACATAACAAAGGAGGCAAGCAAATTTATGCTCTCTCGAGATAATCGCCGCTGCGAGTATCAATTCTGAGGACATCATCTATGTTGATGAATAAAGGTACCTTCACCGTGTAACCGGTTTCCAGCTTAGCAGGCTTGGTACCTCCTGTTGCAGTATCACCACGGATTCCAGGATCAGTCTCAACTACGCGCAGTTCAACGGAATACGGCAGCTCAACACCAATTACGATACCTTGAAAGAACATAACTTCAATGCTCATATTTTCTTTCAAGAAGTTTTTGGCTGTACCCAATTGCTCACTGGTCATGACAATTTGTTCAAAATTCTCATTATCCATAAAATTATATTCTTCGTCAGTTTCATACAGATATTGCATATCGCGACGATCAATATGAGCCTTAGGAAGTTTTTCGCCGGGATTAAAAGTACGTTCAACAACAGCACCAGTTTGTATGTTTTTCATTTTTGCCCTTACAAAAGCGGCCCCTTTACCTGGCTTAACGTGTTGAAAATCCACAATTTGCCAAACATTTCCATCAAATTCAATTGTTACACCTGGACGAAAATCATTACTTGATATCATTATTTACCCTCCTAATTATCGCTCTACTTGTATCAGTTGTTTACTACTAGCTGTTAATACTTCACAACCTGCGGACACCACAACAACTGTATCTTCAATGCGGACGCCACCCCATTCCGGAATATAGATACCCGGTTCAACAGTTACTGTCATGGCGGCTTCCAGCATCGTGTCACCTCCGGGAGATAAACGAGGCTCTTCGTGAATATTTAGTCCAACGCCATGGCCTAAACCATGTCCAAAGTAATTTCCATAGCCAGCATTTGTAATAATACTGCGGGATACTTCATCAATCTGCTTTCCCGTCCTGCCCGGTTGAACAGCTGCTACACCTGCGAGCTGTGCCTGCAGCACGATCTCATATATTTGGCGTTGTTTATCACTTGCTTGGCCCATAATAATTGTCCGAGTAATATCAGAATGATAGCCATTATAAACAGCACCAAAATCCATTGTCACAAAATCACCGTTTGCAATGATCTTTTCAGATGCAATACCATGAGGCAATGATGATCGAACTCCTGATGCTACTATAATATCAAAAGCTGATTTTTCAGCTCCTAATCGCCGCATCGTATACTCTAATTCTAAGGCAACTTCCCGTTCTGTCATTCCTGGGCGAATATATTTAAGGATGTGAGAAAAGGCTTGATCTGCAATAAAAACCGCTCTCTTCAGAGCAGTAATTTCAGCCTCATCCTTCATCATTCGCAATTCATCCACTCTACACGGAATTAACTCAATGCCGGAAAGCTCACGCTCCATTGCTTGATAGTCCGCCCACGTAACATAATCCATCTCGAAGCCAAGCTTCTTAACTTCGAGATTGCTTGCAGTCTGACCAAGAGTTTTTAAAATAGCGACTCCATGGCGCACTATTTCAAAGTCTGGAGCCTGACTTTGGGCCTGGGTAACATATCGGAAATCAGTCAATAATTTTGCATCATTACCGGTCACAAGCAATAGTCCGGATGAGCCACAAAAACCGCTGAAATAAAGACGGTTTTCAGGCTTTGTAACAATAAAACCATCGAGACCTTTATTAGTACATAATTCACGAAGACGTTCAATCCGATTATTCATGACATACCACCATCCCTTATCGCAAATACAGTCTTTACAATGAGCTGCAAAAGCTAAAGTCGTAATATGACATCACGTAACTGGTGATATCATCAGGGTTTTATCCCTTATTATGATATTAACTTTTATATATTACCATAATTTTAATCTTTTGACTAGAATAATCTTCTAATTGACAGCCAGTGCTGCTTCCGCAATTTCACGAAATATGGGAGCGGCCACATCGCCGCCCGACATGCCATCTTCAACAAAAACTACAATTACATAGGCTGGGTTGTCGAGGGGAGCATAGCCGGCAAACCAGGCATGACTTAGACTTTTACCATTCTTATCATAGTGGCCTGTTTCGGCTGAACCCGTTTTCCCTGCCGAGCCTCCCTTCTCAACATAAGCTTCCTGTCCTGTCCCGTAGCGTGTGACAGCAGACATCATTTCACGCAGCTGTATAGCGGTTTGTTTATCCAATACTCTGGTGCCCCGGGATAAGGGGAAATTTTTAATTACCTTGCCTTCCGGTGTAATAAAACGACTGACCAAACTTGGACCAACTTTGATACCATCATTAACTATTGTTCCAATGAGTGAAGCAACTTGTAAGGGAGAAGCCTCCAAAAATCCTTGCCCTATTGATAAATTAGCCAAATCCCCTGGATAAAGACTTTCTGCCGCAGGTAAATTTCCATCTGCTTCACCATCAAAATCCAGCTTAGTCTTTGTTCCAAAACCAAGACGCTTAGCATAAGTAATCAGTTCCTCTGCTCCTAGCTTTAAGCCAACATTAATAATTACAGGATTACTGGAATAGGCAATTGCGTCAGCAAAAGATATTTTTCCACGTGGTCCTTTTTCATAAANNTTTACATCAACATAGCCTGGGTCAAAAAATACATCTTGAGGCTTAACAATTTTATTTTCAAGGGCTGCCGCTGCCAATACCAGCTTAAAAACAGAACCGGGCTGATAGGCAGATAATGCACGATTCATAAAAGGCGCTGCACTGCTGGTTAAATAGCTGTCCAAATGATTCGCATCAAAATTAGGGCGAGATGCCATCGCCAGAATTTCACCTGTAGATGGGCGCATAACTACTACGGCACCTTTTTCAATTTGTTTATCCATGATTGATTCGACTACTTTTTGAATGCGTGTATCGATTGTCAATATAATGTGGCTAGGTCCTGTTCCCTCAGCAATACGTAATTTCTTATAGCCAAGACCTGGAATGAGCTGCTGAGTTGCATCTACGAGGGCAGCAACATATTCAGGCTGACTGCCGCGCAGCACTTCATCATACATTGCCTCAAGCCCGCTAACCCCCCGATTATCCGCTGTATTAGTATAACCAACCAAATGAGCTCCAAGAGAAGTAAAGCTGTATCGTACTTTTTCTGCTACCGCTAATACACCTGCTAATTTCAGACTATTAATCTTTTGTGCAGTAACTGCATCTATATCCGTCTTTAACTTAAAGGGTCGATGATTCGTTTGTAAGAGGGAGTCAATCCTGTTTTCGTCTTTGCCGCTAATAGCGGCAAGCTGTTTCGCTATTTGCGCAGATTCTTTCAATTGATCCGGAAAGATTACGATGCTGAAATGTTGCGCAGTATTTGTTAAGGATACATTATTCCTGTCCAGGATTTCGCCGCGAGCTATATCTACCGGTACTTCCTGTACCCGTCCGCTTAAGCTCTCCAGCGTCAGATGGGGACCTTCAATCAATTGCAAATAAAACAGTCTGCCTAGCAGCAGCACTGTGAAAAAGCCAAAAAAGAAGCACATTTTATTAATGCGCGACAAATGAAATACCATACCATCACCTCAGTGATAGTATGGCATAAAAGCTGGAAGTATTATACAAACTCCACATCGATTGGCAGGCTCGACAGAATTTGCTGTATTTCCGGACGCATGTCAGGTGTTGTGCGGATAAGTAACAAACCTTCACTGCGATCAATAGTTGTAACAACACCGAAGTACTCATACCCTTCCATAATTCGGCTGATATAGGTAATATTACGAGGTTCTACTTTAATACGTACACCATCATCACTCACTGTTCGCTCACCTTTCGGCGCAGCATCGCAAAAGGAACTACCGGCTGACTCACCGGCAATGTGACCAACTGCAGCGGGTGCGGCGCGACTTGAATAGAGTTGCCCTCGAGATCTTTCATCCAATGAATAACTTGAGAAAAATTGGGCTGCCCAGGTTGCGCAATTTCAATTTCCTCGCCTACTTTTATATTATTACGCTGCTCGATCACAGCCACTTGGCGTTCAGCATCATAACTGCGAACGAGGCCGACGAAGTCATGAGTCTGTGTATTGCTTGAACCTGAGTAAATTTGATCATTCTCATTAGGTTTAGCAAAATAAAAACCCAACGTATACGGTCGATGGGAGATTTTATTTAGTTCCTGCCACCACTCTTCACGAACAGAAAATTTTTCCGGATTAGCCAGATAAGCATCCAGCGCAGCTCGATACACTCGCGTCACCGTCGCCACGTAATGTACGCTTTTCATGCGCCCTTCAATTTTAAAACTAGTCAGTCCTGCTTCCACAAGCTGCGGTAAATGGGCAAGCAGGCACAAATCCTTAGAATTAAACAGATAGGTACCACGTTCATCCTCAAGCACGGGATAAAACTGATCAGGTCGTTTTTCTTCTACTACGGCAAACTTCCAGCGGCATACTTGTGCACACTCTCCACGATTAGCATCTCGATTCTGCGTAAAATAATTACTTAACAAACAGCGCCCGGAATAAGAGATGCACATAGCACCATGAACAAATGCTTCAAGTTCAATATTTACTTTTTCCCGAATTAACGAAATATCTTCCAGCGAAATTTCACGAGCCATGACTACACGGCTCACGCCTTGCCCCTCCCAGAATTTAACCGAAGCCCAATTCGTGTTATTTGCCTGCGTACTAATATGAATCGGCAAATCAGGTGCCACTTCCCGAACCACACTGAATACACCCAGATCTGAGATAATAACCGCATCAGCGCCAATATCACGAATATAACGAATATAGTCGGGCAAGGCCGGTAAATCTTCATTATGAGGGAAAATATTAACGGTAATATATGCTTTTTTACCTTGGCTGTGAGTGAAGGCAACAGCCTCTCTTAGTTCTTCATCCGTGAAATTATCACTAAAAGCTCTAAGGCCAAACGATTTCCCACCCATATATACAGCATCGGCACCATATAGTAAGGCCATTTGCAATTTTTCCATGTTACCTGCCGGTGCCAATAACTCAAGTTGCTTCATCTGTTTTCTCCTCTAAAAAATAAGATACTGCCAGTCCATCTTCCGTCTTGTAGAGCGTTGTTGAAAATCGAGGATCTGCAGTCACTGTATTCAGATAGCCCCGCAGCCGCTTGACAATCGTCCGAAAACGGCGTGGTGTATCAACAGCTTCGTTGATTACCATTCCGCGAAAAAAAACATTGTCAGCAACAATACAGGCTCCTTTTGTTAGCTTATCCATTATTTTGGCGAGGTAATCGGGATACTGCCCTTTAGCCGCATCAATGAACACCATATCAAAGCTTCCGCTTAACTGCGGAAGTAATTCACCGGCATCGCCGCACAGCAGCGTTATCCGATCTGCAGCCCCAGCCTGCTGAATAAAATTACGGGCAATTTCCGCTCTTTCCTCATTTAATTCAATTGTTGTGATATGACTGGTTGCTGGTAAATGAGCAGCCATAACTAATGTCGAATAACCAATTGCTGTTCCAATTTCCAATATTGATTGAGGATTTTGTTGCTTAACAAGATTGATCAATATATCTTCTGCTTCCTGCTGCACAATTGGAACCTTATTTTTAATTGCGTAGTCTTTCATCACTTCCAACTGGACAGCGATAACTCCCATTACTGACTCACCTGCTCAATTGTTATCAAATGCTCGTCATAGGTTTTGCTGAAATGATGGACTCCCTCATTATCGGCTACGAAATAAAGATAATCTGTGAGCGCCGGTTCCAAAACAGCCATAATAGAAGCAGTGCCGGCATTGGCAATTGGTCCTGGCGGAAGTCCCATGTTTAAATAAGTATTATAGGGTGATGGGATCTCCGTATCTTTAATTGTAAGCTCCGCTTTAGGATATCCTAAAAGGTATTGAATGGTAGCACAAGACTGAAGAGGCATAGCTTGTCTAATTCGATTTAAAAATACACCGGCAATTACAGGCCGGTCTTTTTCAATACGGGCTTCTTTTTCAACTAAAGATGCCAAAATCATTACTTCGCGGATAGTGAGCCCTTGTTTTTTTGCTTTTTCTCTCATTTGAGGGGTAAAATTACGATCAAATTCGCTTACCATAAATTGCAGCAGCTCTTCTTCCTTGATCCCCCTCGGCACTCGATAGGTATCAGGGAAAAGAAATCCTTCCGGCTTATAACCGACTCTGGTATCAGCATCAATATAAGCAAAGGGCTGATAGTCCTTTGCTGCTGCTTTAAACTTTGCAGCATTAGCTATTTGCTTACTCTCCAATAATGCTGCTATCTGCTCAATTGTCAAGCCTTCCGGAATCGTAATTTGGCTATAAGAAACTTCCCCTTTGGCGAGCATGGTAATCATTTTCGGCATATTCATATCTGGAGTAAACGTGTATTCACCGGCTTGCAACGAATTGGAAAAGCCTGACCAATGTACATACATACGAAATAATGTTGTATTTTTAATTAATCCTTGCTGCCTTAACAGGGCCGCTATTTCATTAGCTGACATCCCCTGTTTAATAATGATTGTAACGGGCTCGCTGCTAGTAAAGCTGATTGGCTGTGCTGCACCATATAATAAACCTGCTATAAAAAAGCTAATCACCGCTACGGCTAAAATTGATTTGGTCATTAGCGAATTAGAAAGCTGCATTCCTATCACCTCTTTTTAAAAACCGTGTCTACATTATACACAAATAGACAGAAAAAAAGAAGCCTCTCAGGGCTTCCTTAGGATTCTAAGTCTTCGTCACCCACAAGTTCTTCATAGGCCTGACGGACAGCTTCGAATTCTTCGTCAGTAGGATCTACATAAACGTCTTCGCCATCTTCATCTGTGTCGATACGAGCGATATAAACATCTGTTTCGTCTTCATCGCAGCCGCAGCCATCGCCGCATTCGCAATCGTCTTCAACCTGAAGTGGTACTAATATAGCAAAGCGTTTATCTCCAACCGGAACTATCATATCTTCACGGTAGTAGTATTCGTTACCTTCCTCATCTGTCATTACAACGACCAATTCTTCTTCTACATCTTCCAGGTCGTCTTTATCAAATTCAGCCATTTTTTGCCACCCCTTTGTTAAGATTAATGTAATTTTATCCTAGAAAAAATATCCTGTCAAGGAAGTTCTAGGATAAGCTCTTCCTTGGCAGACTGTCTAAGTAGCCTTGCAGGATAAAAACAGCCGCCATTTTGTCAATAACCTGCTTGCGTTTAGCTCGACTCACATCAGCAGCAATCAGCGCTTTTTGGGCAGCAACGGTCGAAAGACGCTCATCCCATAATTTTATCACGATCCCCGGAAACAGTGTTCCCAGTTCGCTGGCAAATTGCTGAGTCAGCTCACCTCTAGGCCCAATTGTGCCATTCATATTTTTGGGTAAACCTACAACTATTGTGGTGACTTCATATTGATCAATTAACTGTTGAAGTCTCTCGATATCGCGGCTTAAAGATGTACGGCGAATGACTTCAATACCTTGGGCAGTGCACAGCAATAAATCACTCGCAGCAACACCAATCGTTTTGTCGCCTACATCAAGTGCAAGTATGCGCATGGTTCCTCCGATTAATCCTATTTATCCTTCACATAGGCTTTCACCAGTTCTTCCAGCAATTCATCCCGTTCCAGTTTACGAATCAGCCCCCGGGCATTATTATGGCTGGTAATGTAGGTTGGATCTCCGGAAAGCAAATAGCCTACAAGCTGATTAATCGGATTATAGCCCTTTTCCTGCAAGGACTGATAAACGGTTGAAATAATGACGGCCGCTGCATTGTTCTCTTCATTGCCAACACGAAACATCATTGTTTGATCAGATACATTGCTCATGCGCCATCCCCCTCTCAAGGTAGTATTACTTTCTCCATTCCAATATATTCTACTAAAACTAATTTTTTCCTATTTTTATGAAAACAGAAAAAATAATAGGGTAGGACGAGGATTACCTCGTCCTGTATTTGCTTTACTTTACTTGGCTTTGTGCAACTTCAACAGCCAACTTGAGCGCCTCAGCTGCTTTCTCAGGCTCTTTACCGCCTGCCTGGGCCATGTCCGCCCGTCCGCCGCCGCCGCCGCCAGCTGCCTTAGCAGCAGCTTTTACTATATTTCCGGCATGAATACCTTGCGCTACAGCCTCTTTGGTAGCCATAACAACAAAATTAACTTTGCTGTCACTGACTGCTCCTAATACGACGACACCATCGCCGATGCGATCGCGTACTAAATCAGCTACATTACGCAAATTATCCATATCGGAGGCTTCTACTTGGCCTGCCGCTATCTTAAGTGTACCGACCTGCAGACAATTTGCAACTAATTCATCAACAACGCCTTTTGCCAGCTTTGTATTCTGCACAGCAATCTCTTTCTCAAGCTCTTTTACCCGGCTGAGGAGCGTATCAATACGCGCATTGACGTCTTCAGGACGAGTTTTTAAAGTCATTGCAGCTTCAGAAAGAATTTGTTCATGAGTCTTTACAAGCTCGATAGCGCCAAATCCTGTAACCGCCTCGATTCTCCGGACTCCTGAACCAACACCGGCTTCACTCACAATACGGAATAAGCCGATTTCAGCCGTACTGCCTACATGCGTACCGCCGCATAGCTCTCTGCTAAAATTGTCAACCATGACGACACGTACCTGATCGCCATATTTCTCACCAAACAACGCAGTAGCACCCATTTCTTTGGCTACATCCTGTGTTGTTTCTATTATGCCCACATGTAAATTATCTAAAATAACTTTGTTAACGATAGCTTCCAGCTCAGTCTGCTGCTGAGGTGTAACTGCCTCGAAATGTGAAAAATCGAAACGCAGACGGTCGGGGCCCACTTGCGAGCCTGCTTGATTAACATGATCGCCAAGTACAGTTTTTAATGCGGCATGAAGCAGATGGGTTGCGGTATGATTACGGGCAACAGCGCGCCGCCTGGAACCATCTACTGTAAGAGCGACTGCTTCNNTAAAAAGCCTTCTGTCACTATACCAAGCTGATATGTCGTGCCATCAGGAAGTTTTCTGGTCTGCAGCACCTCGGCTTTACCCATTGCACCTGTAATTTGACCAATATCGCCTACTTGGCCGCCGCCCTCAGCATGAAAGGGAGTCACATCCAAAATAATGAGTACTTCTTCCCCATCATGAATCTCATTAACAACGTTCCCCTCTTTGGCGAGTAACACTAGTTTAGCAGTTTCGGCATTTTCTTTAACACTTAGCTTATCGGTAGCCAATTGAGAAAGGTCAGGTAGAATTACTTTGGACTCAACATCGGTTCTTGCGGCCCGGGCACGCTCACGCTGTTCCTTCATAGCCAAATCAAAGCCGGTTTTATCCAGCTCCATATCGTAGTCTGCAAGGATTTCCTGTGTCAACTCCCAGGGAAAACCATAAGTATCATAAAGCTTAAAGCCGGTAGCTCCGTCCAGCGTGTTTTTTTCAGCTTGGCGGAGTGTGTTAATGTGCCCGGTAAGTAATTCAAGGCCCTGAGCCAGTGTAGTATGGAAGCGTTCCTCTTCCAACTGAATCACTTTTTTAATATATTCTTTCCGGTCAGCTAAATCCGGAAAGGGTTCAGCAAAGATCCCTGCCACAATATCAACAATTGGTGCAAGAAACGGTTTTTCAATGCCCATCAAACGGCCATGGCGAACAGCACGCCGCAGAATCCGTCTGAGAACATAGCCTCGTCCCTCATTAGAAGGCAGTATGCCGTCGGCAATCATCACGGTCATACTGCGTGCATGATCAGCGATTACCTTTAAGGACACATCAGTTTTGGGTAGCTGCCCATAGGTAACATTTGCGACTTGCGCAGTATGTTCAATCATCGGAAATAACAAATCAGTTTCAAAATTAGAAGGCTTATTTTGCAGTACAGAAGCAATACGTTCTAAGCCGGCACCGGTATCAATATTTTTCTTTGCCAGTGGTGTATAGTTTCCGGCCTCATCCCGGTCGTACTGGGTGAAAACCAAATTCCATATTTCAAGATAACGATCGCAATTACAGCCTACCTTGCAATCATCCTTGCCACAGCCGCGTGCTTCGCCAAGGTCAATGTGAATTTCTGAGCAGGGACCGCAAGGTCCAGGACCAATCTCCCAGAAATTATCCTCTAACCGTACTATTCGCTCTGCCGGTATGCCAATATCATTCAACCAGATATGATAAGCTTCATCATCTTGGGTATGTATCGTAATCCATAGTTTATCTTTCGGCAAATTGATTTGCTCGGTCAAAAACTCCCAGGCCCAGGCGATTGCTTCTTTCTTGAAATAATCGCCAAAAGAAAAGTTTCCTAACATTTCAAAAAAGGTATGATGACGTGCAGTGCGTCCAACATTTTCAATATCGCCGGTTCGAACACATTTTTGACTAGTTGAAATACGTGGTTGAGGCGGCTTCATTTTTCCGGTAAAAAAAGGTTTGAAAGGAGCCATTCCTGCTCCGATTAATAGCAATGTCGGATCGTTTTCAGGGATTAACGGATAACTTGGCAGTACTAAATGATCTTTGCTCTTAAAAAACTGCAAAAATTTATTACGTAATTCATTCCCAGTCATTATTATCATCCTCCACGACATAAGGCACCATATTCTTCTGGAATTATACATTAATTTAGAATATCCGTCAATAATTGGAAAGTACCGCAAGTCCTAAATAAGCATGCGGATCATATGACGGATAAACACTTTACCAACGGCAGCAATTGGCACACCCAGCAGCATTCCAGGAATACCGCCTAATTCGCCTCCAATAAATAAAAAGAAAATAACGGATAAAGGATGGAGCCCCACATTATCTCCCATGATTTGGGGGCCGATGATACTGCCTTCCAGCTGATGAATAGCGAAAAATAGCAGAACTACCTTCAGTGCCAGCCATGGTGAGCTTAATAGTGCGAGTGTAACCGCAGGTGTTGCCCCGATAAAGGCACCAAAATAAGGAATAATATCCAATATCCCCGCTACTATACCGATTAAAAGTGCATAGCGGACTCCCAGTATTTCAAGGCCAATTGTAACAAGCATCCCCACAATTAATGCAACTGTTAACTGACCTCGGATAACACCGCTTAACACTTTATCAATCTCCCTGAAGGTTAGAATGCATTCGGTATGCCAGCGCATCGGTATCATTTGTAGTAGCTTTTCTTTTATCTCATACCAGTCGTGCAGTAAATAAAATGCTAATATCGGTGTAATTACCAGGCCAATAGAGTGACTCACCAGACCAATCAACGCATTTACTGCATCAGCAATAAATTGTTGGATATCATTTTGTACCGTAAGGAGCGCATTATCAATAGCAACTCTGAGAGAATACGGCAATACTGAATTTTGATATTGAGACTGAACAAATTGAATTAATTCTTCACCTTTTGCCACCATAAACGGCAATTCCCGTCCAAAGTTCTCCAACTCTCTAATAATGAGTGGTATCCCACGGGCACCTACGAAAATCATTGTGGAAAAAACTAATATGTACAGCGCCAGGATAGCTGCAGTCCGGCGCAATCCTTTATTCTCAAGATAGCACACAGCCGGGTTAAGTAAATAAGCTAAAAAGAGGGCTATAATGAATGGATATAGTCCACTGCGTACTGACCAAATAAAATAAACAGTCACTATAACCGCTGCAACAAGTATTGAAATCCGGATAGTACGTTTGTTTATTATCACAGGGGTTCACACCTCATCGCTGCTTTTGCCTTTTCCCGCTTTACTCAACTAAGCTTAATAGGACCCAAGGAAAAAGACCGAGTTCCTACTTTTGTTATTGAAACAAAAGTAGCAAAAATTCTAGGCCTGTCTTCCAAAAGACTTGGAAAAAAGGCACCTTACTAAAATCCGCAAAACTCGCTGCGCTCAAACAGACCGGATTTCTTAACGTAAGTTGCCTTTTTTCCATCCTGCGGACCGTCTTTTTCCAGAAGGGCCGAAAAGAGCGGGGAACGAACGGAACGTGGCACGGGGACGGTTCCATTGACACAGTATTTCTGCAGCCTCGTTCCTTGTTTTAGTAGCCTATGACCCTTATAAAAATTGCCGTCCCATAGGGTGGAAGCAGGCCTCTCTTGCGTAAAGAAATTCCGACTGTTTGAGCGCAGCGAGTTTCGGAATTTTAGCAAGAGAGGCCTGCTTCCAAGGCCATTTTTGTACAGGTCTTGACTTTTTGGTACTTTTGTATCAAGACAAAAGTACAGAACTACAATCCCTTGCTTCCCAGTCTCTTAAAACTTATAAACGCTGATAGTGATAAAAAGGAGACCTGCCGGTCTCCTTTTCCCCATGCTGATCAAAGTTTTTTCATTAAACGTTTACGGGTATGACGAGCTTGGCGCATCAATTGGCGAGTACCATCTTTGATAGCATCTACACTGCGTTCAGCAATTGGTTTCTTCTGCGGTTTACTCATCGGGCTTACGACAAGACCTAGAAAAGCTCCTACCAGGCTGCCCCATAATAATCCGTGCCAAAATTTGTTCTGCATTTGCTCACCCCTCCTGTAAATTAATCATACTTTCCAACGGATCAGCATAAAGGGTTAATGTTCCATCAGGTTCAACATTAAAAATTTTCGTAGTTGATCCCTGCACAATAAATTCCACGCAACAATCCCAACAGTAAAACTGATCGGGCCCTACTTTACCAATACCTCGCTGCCCGCACACAGGACAAGTTGTCACTTCATCCACCTCACACTATTACTCCTGGGGTTCGGGATGAATAAGTTTGGCCATTGTTTCCGGAACAATCAGTTTGTCCCCGCCAACAACTTGCACTTGGGGCAACGGCATAAGCATCCGACCATGAATCAAATCGGTTATTATTCCATCTGAAACTTGATAAGCTTTAATTTCCCCTGTTGATGGCTCAAAAAGAACATCAACCAGTACACCAAGGTTTAATCCTGTTTCCGTAAAAATTTGCTTATTCAGCAGCTCTTTGAGCGAACAGGTAACTTCCGATGAAATAAATTCAGCGATTGCTTTGCGGCTGCTGCGGATAGTGACCGCATCACGCCCTATACTGAATAAGTCATGAAAGAGAAAGCCTTGATTGTCGGCAAACCAGCTTGATCCCGAAATCATAATACCGATAACTGATGCCATTTCAATATCCAATATTACTTCCCGTACCTCTCCAATCTGTATACCGGTTTCTATCTCCAGTATTGGCAGTCCTAGCAAATCATGCAGTTTTTGCATTAGCAGGCCTCCCCAACAGAATGGTAGTACTAGTATTGCCGAAATTCATCGTTTTTATAAAAAAATAAAAACTTTTTGAAGTGCCAGCTGAGAATAATCTAGTTTCAACGGATTACTTTATTGATGATGCCCCCGCCAAAAACACAGTCTCCCTCGTAAAAGACGATTGACTGGCCAGGGGTAATCGCCCGCTGTGGCTGGCTGAAGCGTATATGAACCGAACCATTAGGTTGAGGAACAATATGAGCCGGCGCTTCTTTCGCACTATAGCGAATTTTTGCAGTTAATGTGATCGGTTCCGTTAAGGCGTCAACATTGATAAGATTAAGATCATCTGCAATTAATTCACTGGCAAAAACATCTTTATCAGTGCCGACGATAAGCGCATTTTTTTCATTATCCAATGCGACTACATACAGCGGTGTCCCCGCAGCAATACCTAATCCTTTGCGCTGTCCCACCGTATATAATGGTAATCCTTTATGAATTCCCAGAACATTTCCGTGAGTATCTATTATTTCACCTGGCTTAAGTGAAGCAGGCGCTTTATCTTCAAGAAAGCTTTTATAATCATCATTGGGAATAAAACATATTTCCTGGCTATCAGGCTTATCAGCTACAGATAAACCAAGATCCCGGGCCATTTGCCTTGTCTGCACTTTGGTATAATCGCCAAGCGGCATTAAAAAGTGTTTTAAGGTATGCTGCGTTAAATGGTAGAGTGCATACGACTGGTCCTTGGTAGTATCCATTCCCTTACACAAGGTATAGCGCTTGCTTTTTTCATTAAAACCAATACGAGCGTAATGACCAGTAGCAAGATATTGAGCATCTAACGCTAGCGCTCTTTTTAACAAGCCTTCAAATTTAACGTAGCGGTTACAGACGATACAGGGATTCGGCGTTCGTCCTCCTGCATACTCACGAATAAAATAATCAACAACTGTCTCTTGAAACATTTGGCGAAAATTCAATACATAATGTGGAATACCAAGCTTATCTGCAACCCTCCGGGCATCACTGACTGCAGAAAGAGAACAGCACCCTTGGTGATCCTCTGCTTCACTTTCGGGCAGGTTATCATCCCAAATTTGCATTGTTGCTCCAATAACATCATAGCCTTGATGAACAAGAAGGGCGGCAGTTAAAGAACTGTCCACCCCTCCACTCATGGCTACAACCACTCTGGGTTTAGCACACATGAAATCACTGTCCTTTTTTGGCGATGTAATCTTTAATGGCTTCATGCAATGCATCAGCTGCAAGATTCGAACAATGCATTTTTGCCGGAGGCAATCCTCCTAAAGCTTCTGCAACGGCTTGGTTGGAGATTTCAAGAGCCTCCTCAAGTGTTTTACCTTTAACCATTTCCGTCACCATGCTGCTAGTGGCAATCGCGGCTCCACAGCCAAATGTTTTAAATTTCACATCTTCAATAATATTGTTTTCTACTTTTAAATATATGCGCATAATATCGCCGCATTTGGCATTGCCGACTTCGCCCACACCATTGGCATCCTGAATAGCACCGACATTGCGGGGATTTGTAAAATGGTCCATTACTTTATCGGTATACATACTTATCTCTCCTAACTTTTAATGATGATGACAATTTTGACAAGGATTTAACGGTTTTGGACCATCGTCGCTGTTATATAAAGGAGACATTTGCCTTAATCTTTCCACGATCTCAGGAAGAACTTCCAGACAGTAATCAACTTCTGCCTCGGTATTACCTCGTCCTAGCGTTAGGCGAAGAGAACCATGAGCTACTTCATGTGTAAGTCCCATTGCCAAGAGAACGTGTGATGGATCTAACGATCCCGATGTACAGGCAGAACCACTTGATGCTGCAATCCCTTTTAAATCAAGATTCAGCAGTAAAGACTCTCCTTCAAGGAATAGGAAACTAAAGTTAGCACTGCCTGGCAGACGCTCTGTGGGATGGCCATTTAGTTTTGTGTGCGGAATCACTTCCATAACACCTTTGATTAATTTATCACGCAATGCCGTAATATGGGCAATTTTCTTATCCATTTCATTTTGGGCTACTTCCGCCGCTTTTCCAAGCCCGACAATTCCGGGAACATTTTCAGTACCGGCACGCATATTTCTTTCATGAGCACCACCGTGCTGAATAGCTTCAATGCGTACTCCTTTGCGGACATACAAGCCGCCAATCCCTTTCGGTCCATGAAACTTATGCGCTGAAAATGACAGCAGATCTATATTCAATTCCTTGACATCAATGGGATAGCTGCCGACCGCCTGAACAGCATCAGTATGAAAATAAATACCTTTTTCACGTGCCAATTGTCCGATTTTCTGAACTGGCTGTATTGTCCCAACTTCATTATTAGCAAACATAATACTAATTAAAATTGTTTTATCCGTTATTGCATTCTTAAGCTCTTCTATTGATACCATGCCATATTCGTCAACAGGAAGATACGTAATCGTAAATCCTTGTTTTTCTAAATATTCACAGGTATGTAAGATAGCGTGATGCTCAATAGCAGACGTAATAATATGATTGCCTTTTTTCCGGTTTGCAAAAGCAATCCCTTTAAGAGCAAGGTTATCGCCTTCCGTGCCGCCGCTTGTGAAAAATATTTCGTTACTGCTCGCATTAAGTAAAGCCGCTACTTTATCTCGGGCCTCATCAATCGCTTTGCGTGCTTCACGGCCAAAGGCATGAACACTTGACGCATTGCCAAATTTCTCAGTCATATACTCTACAGTAAGCTTTGCAACTTCCGTATCAACTGGCGTAGTTGCTGAATGGTCAAAATAAATGCGTTTCATTTCATTCATCTCCTTGAAACTTTTCTTCCTGGCATAGGTCTGCAAGAGTTATCGAGTCCAGAACCTGATTGATACTGTCACGGACTTTAGCCCACACCCCGCGAGTCACACAAATTCCTGCCCGCTGGCAATAATCATGGCCTGCATCGGTAGACAGCAAACAATCAACTGGTGCAATCGGTCCTTCCATAATACAAATAATGTTACCGACTGTAATTTGCCCTGGCTCTTTTGTTAAAGAATAGCCTCCTTGAGCACCACGTATACTCTTCACATAACCTGCTTTACGGAGTGTACCCATTAATTGCTCCAAATAGTGTTCAGAAATTCCTTGTCGTTGGGCAACACTTTTTAATGATATAGGCCCCTGACCGTAATGCAGCGCCAAATCATACATCGCAGCCACGCCATATCGGCCTTTCGTCGATAGTTTCACTGCAACCTCTCCTGTTTCCCGACTAATTCAATAGGTTTTCTTATAATAAAAATATAACAGAAAAAAATAGTGTTGTCAAAGCCAAAAAGCGCATGCTAGTTATTACTATTTTGGATAATTACCATTGGTTTTATCCTTTTTCCGGCGGCTAGCGAGAATGCCAGCAAAATCGCCTTCTTTTCCTCTGTTTTGGGGATGATAATAAGTAATTCCCTGCAAATTCGCCGGTAAATAAGTTTGTTCAATCCAACCGCCCTCATAGTCATGAGGATAGCGATATTCCGCACCGTGACCCAGTTTTTTGGCTCCTTTATAATGAGAATCCCGTAAGTGCAGGGGAACGTCACCACAGTTGCGGCTTTTTACATCCGACATGGCATGCTCAATTGCCACATAGGCTGCATTACTCTTTGCAGCACAGGCTATATAAGCAACCGCTTGTGCCAACGGTATCTTTGCCTCAGGCATGCCAATAAATTGAACTGCCTGGGCAGCTGCCATGGCAAGAACCAAGGCTTGGGGGTCCGCATTGCCAACATCTTCTGCTGCACATATGACCAGGCGGCGGGCAATAAATTTTACATCCTCACCGGCTGCCAGCATTCTGGCCAGATAATGCAGTGCCGCATCGGGGTCAGAACCTCTCATACTCTTAATAAAGGCTGAAACGATATCATAATGATTATCCCCATTTTTATCATATCGTTGTATTTTTTCACCAGCGACAGCTTTAACGGTTTCAATCGTCAATTGTTCCTTCTGCGCTTTGGCCATTGTTACCGTCTGTTCAAGAATATTCAATGCCGTTCGGGCATCACCGGCACTAATTTCTGCAATCGCAGTCAGGGCGTCCTTTTGATACTCGGTCTGGTCCATTTCCAAACCACACTCTTTATTAGACAAGGCCCTCTCTAAAATAGCAACAATATCATCGACTTCTAAAGCAGTCAGTCGTATAACACGCGTCCTTGATAATAACGGTGAATTCACTTCAAAATACGGATTTTCCGTTGTTGCGCCAATTAAAATAACCGTACCGTCTTCCACATAGGGAAGCAGGGCATCCTGCTGACTTTTATTAAAGCGGTGGATCTCATCAATAAATAAGATTGTCCTTTTTTGATACAGTCGAAGCCGGTCCTTAGCAGATTCCACAATTTTGCGTATATCACCTACACCGGATGTAACAGCATTTAACTTTTCGTAGGTACTATTTGTCCTGGCAGCAATAATATGAGCCAATGTTGTTTTTCCCGTTCCTGGAGGCCCAAATAAAATCAACGAAGGCACATTATCACTTTCAATCATGCGGCGTAAGAACTTTCCGTTCCCAATTATTTCTTTTTGTCCATAAAATTCATCTAAGGTTGTCGGCCGCATGCGTACTGCCAATGGGGCTTGTCCGGCTGAGTGTGCTTCACCGGCATAACTAAACAAATCCATGTAATCACCCTTTTACGATTCGCGCAGTTACCCCAATTACGTAGTCAATATCTTCACGTGTTACTCCATAATGAGTCACCATGCGAATTTTATACTCACCAAATGCATTCACTTTAATTCCATTTGTTTTAAATTCGTCAACAAGTACTTTTGCTGTTTTACCAGTTGCTGTAACATCAACCATGATTTGATTGGTTTGAATTGTGGACACATCAATCTTTAATCCCAAGTCAGCCAATCCAAGTCCTAATATCCGGGCGTTATCATGATCTTCTCCTAGGCGATCAACCATGTCGGTCAATGCAAGAATACCTGCAGCAGCTAAAATCCCCGCCTGCCGGAGTCCTCCCCCCAGCATTTTGCGGAATCGGCGTGCTTTTTCAATAAACTCACGTTTACCTACCAGCAAAGAACCCACTGGAGCACCTAGTCCCTTGGATAGGCAGAATTGCACAGAGTCAGCATAGCAGGTTAACTCATCTACAGGCACGCCCTGCGCAACAGCTGCATTAAAAATCCGGGCACCATCCATATGGATAGGAATATGATGGGCCGTCGCCACTTCGCGAATAGCAGCTAACCCCTCTTTTGTATAGCACGTTCCCCCTGCACGGTTGTGCGTATTTTCCAGACATATCAGTCCTGTATCAGGCACATGAATATCAATGCCGCGGATAGCACCTCGTATTTGATCTGCATTAAGAATTCCCTTGTCCCCGACTAATGGGCGCGCTTGAGCACCGGACAAGCATGCTAAGCCAGCTACTTCAAAGTAGTAAATATGAGACTCGGCCTCACAAATAATCTCGTCACTTTTTTTCGTATGTACCATCGCTGCTATTTGATTACCCATCGTGCCGCTTGTCATAAACAAACCCGCTTCTTTACCTGTTAGCTGCGCTCCTAGCGCTTCTAATCTCGAAATAGTGGGATCTTCCTGATACACGTCATCTCCCACTTCGGCTTCATACATTGCTTTTCTCATTGCAGCGGTTGGGTGAGTTACAGTATCACTGCGCAAATCAACATATTTCATTATCATCGCTCTCCCCTATCTGTTTTCTTTATAATTCTGGAGAAATTGTAAAACTCCTATACATTTTTTTGTAAATAATAGCAAAAAACCGCAAATTCATAGTAATGAACTGCGGTTTTTTAAAATCGTATCCCCACCATGCCGTTTTGACCGTTGTTTTGAACCTGCCTATGCAGGTGGGTGCCTTCCTGATTATTTTATGTTTCCCTATTAAGGGCCTGCATGCTATAACCAGAGTCAGGCTCCCGTCTTACTTGTGTTGGCTCAAAACATCAGTGCTACACAAACACAGCAGGGTTTTTAAATTATTAGACTATTTAGTTTATATAATAACAAACTTTGCTATCATTTGCAAGTCAACAGCCGACGGTATATATTACCAACTGATGCTGAAAAGATTATGACTTTTTAAGAACTACATCCGATTTAATATGTAATTCCTTTAATTGACGCAGCGACACCTCCGAGGGAGCTTGCGTCATCGTATCGATCGCACTTTGCGTTTTCGGGAAAGCAATAACGTCCCGAATGGAACTGCGTTTTGCCATAAGCATAACTAAACGGTCCAAGCCAAATGCAATACCACCATGAGGAGGGGTACCATATTCAAAGGCTTCTAAGAGATACCCGAATTTCTCATTGGCTTCTTCAGTGGAAAGTCCAATTGCTTTAAAAATTTTCTCCTGCAGTGTACGGTTATAGATCCGTATGCTGCCACCGCCAATTTCCGTACCGTTCAATACCATATCGTATGCCTTTGCTTTAATGGTGCCTGCGGCATCCGTATCAAGCTTGTCCATATCTTCATCACGTGGTGATGTAAAGGGATGATGCATCGCCACATACCGCTTCTCTTCTGCATCATATTCGAACATAGGGAAATCGAGGACCCATGCAAAAGCCAGTTTATCAGGGTCAATGAGATCTAAGCGGCGTGCCATTTCCAGACGAAGCTGGCCAAGCGCATTTGCAACTACTTGCGGCTGGTCGGCAATAATCAGCAGTAAATCGCCTTCAACAGCGCCAGTAGCCTCGGTAATTTTACCGATAATATCATCACTGAGGAACTTGGCAATTTGCGATTTTAAGCCTTCAGGAGTATAGCCAATCCAAGCAAGTCCTTTAGCACCATGAGTTGAGACAAAATCCACCAGACCATCTAATTCACGGCGAGGAACATGAGCATAACCTTTAACATTAATCGCCTTAATGCTTCCGCCGCTTTGCAATACATTTTGGAATACTTTAAATTCCGTCGTACCAACAGCTGCTGTAATATCAACGATTTCCATATCAAAGCGCAGATCTGGTTTGTCTGATCCATACTTATTCATGGCCTCATCGTAACTCAAGCGTTTAAAGGGGATTGTAATTTGTGCACCGAGAGATTCTTTGAAGATATGAACAACCATCGCTTCCATCATATTCAAGATGTCTTCGCGATCAATAAAGGACATTTCAATATCAAGCTGAGTAAATTCCGGCTGACGGTCAGCACGTAAATCTTCATCACGGAAGCAGCGGGTAATTTGGAAATACCGCTCCATGCCTGCTACCATCAGGATTTGTTTGAAAATCTGTGGTGATTGAGGCAATGCATAAAATTTCCCCGGATTAACCCTGCTGGGAACCAGATAATCACGAGCCCCTTCAGGCGAACTCTTCATTAGCATAGGAGTTTCAATCTCAACAAAATCTTTTCTATCTAAAAAGTCACGCATTGCCTTTGTAACCCGGTGGCGCAACAATAAATTATACTGCATTTCAGGGCGCCGTAAATCTAAATACCGGTACTTAAGCCTGAGGTTTTCATCTACGTCAATGTTGTCCTGAATATAAAAAGGCGGCGTTTTTGCCGCATTCAAAATGCGCAAATCGGAGCCGTTAATTTCAATCTCTCCGGTAACCATATTCGGATTAACAGTTCCGGCATCACGGATTTTTACGGTGCCTTTAACTGCTAAAACATACTCGGAACGAACATCTTCCGCTTTATGGAAAGCCTCTTTATCCATATCCGGTGAAAAAACAACCTGAACAATTCCGGAACGGTCTCGAAGATCAATAAAGATAAGTCCCCCATGATCGCGACGCCGTGCCACCCAACCACAAACCACCACTTCTTCTCCGGCTTGTTTGAGTGAAAATTCGCCACAGCTGTGTGTGCGTTTCAGCCCTATCATTGTATCCATAACTAGCCCTTCCTCTCTGCCTTGAACTGCTGCTGAATTGTATCCATATCAATCAACTGCTGCTCACCGGTTTCCATATTTTTAAGCATGACTTTATTTTCTTTGACTTCTTCATCGCCAATAATAGCGACAAAGCGTGCAGGATACTTATTCGCATACTTCATTTGTGCCTTTAAGCTGCGATTCAAGAAGTCCATATCACAGGCGATTCCCGCTTGTCTTAACTGACATAGCAGCCTAAAGGCTGGTGCTTGCGCATTATCGCCTAGCGGTGCAATAAATACATCAATATCTGATTTTGCCTCAGGCAGCAGGTTTTGTTTTTCCAGTGCAAGCAGAACGCGTTCTAACCCAACTGCAAAGCCTATCCCCGGAGTAGCTTGACCACCGCATTCCTGAATCAAACCGTCATAACGGCCGCCGCCGCATACGGCACTTTGTGCTCCAAGAGGCGAATACTGTATTTCAAAGGCAGTCTTGGTATAGTAATCCAAGCCGCGTACCAGACGGGGGTTTAGAACATAATCTACATCGGCTGCTGTCAACAGGCCTTTTAATTGTTCAAAATGCGCTTTACACTCATCACACAGGCAATCTACCATTTGCGGGGCACCCTGTGAATGAGCGGTGCAAGCTTCCTTCTTACAATCCAAAATTCTCATTGGATTCCGGTCAAAGCGTGATTGACAATCACCGCACATAGAAGATACTTTTTCTTTGAGAAATTCCTGCAGCCGGATTCTGTACACAGGTCTGCACTGAGGGCAGCCAACGGAGTTAATATTTAACTTTAATTCCGTTAACCCAAGCTGCCGTAAAAATTGAACTGCTAAAACAATAATCTCAGCATCAATTGCAGGACCCTTCGCGCCTATTGCTTCAATTCCAAATTGGTGAAACTGGCGATACCGCCCTGCCTGGGGACGATCATACCGAAACATTGGACCCATATAGAACAATTTAGTTGGCTGCGGCCCAGCATAAAGCTTATGTTCCAGAAAGGCGCGTACAACAGCTGCAGTGTTCTCAGGTCTGAGCGTAATACTGCGCTCACCGCGATCAGTAAACGTATACATTTCCTTATCAACGATATCCGTTGTCTCACCAATACCGCGTAAAAATAGTTCCGTATGCTCAAACACAGGAGTCCTAATTTCACTGTACCCATAAATACGGCATAAATTATAAACCGTTTCTTCGATATATTGCCAATGGCCGCTTGTTTCGGGCAATATATCTTTTGTCCCTCGCGGCGCTGTCGTTAACATGTAATGATCTCCTCCTTGCCAGCTACAAACAGATTATCTAACAATAATTGCCGCTCTCTTAAATAAACCGGCAAATTGCTTATGTACGCCAATACATCTTTAGCATTATAACATTTTTTCAAGTCAAAGGTCTGGCAGTTAACAGCCTTTGTTCCTGCCGCAGGACCTATGCCGATAACAGTTTGACGTTCCTCCATAATCTGCATATTATAGAGGCATTCCTTGCCTGGAAGTGAATAACCGACATTTTCCAAATTTCCAGTCATGTACTTTTGCCTGTATAAATAGTAGGGCTCCATCCCCAGCTGCCGGGCATAGGAGGCAGCTATACCGACCATTGCTCCGGTACTTTCTTCATTAGGCAGACTATGCTCACTAAGACTGGCTTTCAAGCGGGAACCCTTTTTAAGGGCCAGTGTATGAACCGTTCGGTTATCCGGTTCAAGAGATGCAATTTTTCCCATAGTATCTATCATATCTTGTTCTGTCTCACCTGGCAAGCCAGCGATTACATCCATATTAATAATTCCGATCCCAGCTTGACGAAATTGGCGAAAAACAGCAATTATATCATTAACCGTGTGATTTCTTCCAATCCGGTCTAATGTTTTTTGCTGCATGGTCTGAGGGTTTACACTGACGCGATTGACGCCATACCTTCTCATAGCGGCAATTTTCGCTGTTGTAATCGAATCAGGCCGGCCGGCTTCCACCGTAAACTCTCTTGTATATGTATCAACAAAATAGTTGTTAATTTTCTTCAAAAGCTTAGCAAAATCAGCTTCCGATAGACTGGTCGGTGTACCGCCGCCTACATAAACGGATTGTACCGTAAGGCCGTATTTTTTAATACTTGCTAAAGCATTTGTCATATCAATATCCAAGGCATTTAAAAAAGCATCTACCTGAGACTGCTTGCCAGGCAGCGTATATCCAGGAAAGGAACAGTATAAACAGCGGGTTGGGCAGTAAGGAATGCCAATATAGATACTAACATTCCTTCCGACTCCTTCAGCTTGCGCTAAAATCGGTCGCTGCCTAACAGCAATATCAGCTACCAGATGAGCTTTTTCGGGAGCAACCCCATAATGGTGACTAAAATTATGAATGATCCTTTCTAATGGCTGCCCTTTATCCAGCATGCGATGCACCAGCTTTGTCGGCCGAACACCGCGCAGAATTCCCCATGGCCCAGGATCATATGAGGTTATTTGCTTCATCATATTGAGTAGGTCAAGACGAAGAATCTGTTTTACGCTTGGCAGTACACCATTCCCTGCATACTCGATACTGCTGCACGCTTTTTTGACTATTCTTGCTCCACAAGTCTTATGGACCTCGATATGAGTAACAACTTGAGAGTCAATACTTTCAATAGTTACGAGAAACTGGTCGCCTCCCGCTGTCTCAGCTGCCGGCCATACATTAAACAAGGCCATAACATCCTGGACATCACGAGAGTATTGCTGGTTTCCCGTATATTGATATTCACTCTTCATGTTGACGTTTTTTTTGGCAGTCTTCGCAATAACCATAAAACTTTACTTGATGGTCTACAATTTGAAATTTACTTTTACGGGAAATGACCGTTTCTAACGTTTCCATAAGATCATCTTCAAACTCTTTTACCGTACCACAATCAAGACAAATTAAGTGATGATGATGATGGAGTGTATTGGACTCGTTAATTTCATAGCGACTCCGTCCATCACCAAAATCCATCTTTTGCAATACATCTAATTCACTCAGTAATTCTAATGTGCGGTACACAGTAGCTAATCCAATTTCAGGCGCTCGCTGCCTGACTATGTGGTAAACATCCTCGGCACTAAGATGTTTTTCTTCATGATCAACAAATGTTTGTAAAATAACCTGCCGCTGGGGTGTCAGCTTGTACTGCTTCTCATGAAACTTTTCTTTCAGGTCATTCATATTGATAGACATAAAATCACCTCACCTGCTTTCTCCATAATACCAAAGATGTCGAATAATCACCCGTAACAAGGCCGTCACCGGTACTGCCAGCATCATACCGACAACACCATAAAGATGACCGCCGATTAACAAACTAACCACTACTAATATCGGGTGCAGATCTATGGTGTGTCCCATTATATTAGGTACAATCAAATGGTTTTCAATTTGCTGAATGAGTATATAAAAAATAATGACTTTAACAGCAAGTGCCGGAGCTGCAATATAGGCCAATAAAATCGCCGGTATTGCACCAATAATTGGGCCTACAATGGGAATAGTTTCTGTCAAGGTTGCCAGTAAGCCCAGTACTAATGGATAATCTACGCCTAATAGATACATTCCGCTGAAAACCAAAATCCCCATGATGATACTGATTACAATTTGCCCCCGGATATAACCGCTGATTACATTTCCCATTTCATTTGTCACATTCTGCAGCTGCTGCCGGTATTGCACAGAAAAAGAATTAATCAAGCCGCTTTGCAAGGAACGCCAATCTTTTAATAAGTAATATGTCAGGACAGGGACAACCACTAATTCAACTGCCTGCGAAGCAAAGCCGAAGACTGCATTAAGAATTCGCTTGGCCATTTCAACAGAGAAAGACGCCATATTAGCTATTCCTTGATTGAGCAAGTCTCTTACATTATCCGGCAGTTCCATTGCTGTAGCCTGTTGCTCAATTACCACAAGCAGGAATTGTATTCTTCTTACTAATCCCGGCAGGTCAATAACAAACTTATCAAACTCCTGGATAAAAGGAAATACAATGAATAATGCTGCTAATACAATGGCAAAAATGGCAACAACGAATGACAAAAGTACAGCGATTGACCGGGGCATCTGCCTTTTTCCCCATCGCTTAGGAAGGGAAACAAAACAATCAACAACTGAATTTAACAAAAAAGATAGAATTAGAGCTAAAATTACCGGCAAATAGATGGAGGTGACTTTAGTAAGCAGCCAGACGATCATCCCTACGATGATCGCTCTGAGCCAAAATGAGGCTGTTTTCAGCACACGCTTCTACTCCCTTTCACAATCATTGAATGAAGGGATTCATTTTTCTTTCCCAGCCAATTGTTGTATCCGGACCATGGCCGGGATACACTTTAGTTTCATCTGCCAAAAGCATCAGCCGCTCTTTTATATTGGAAATTAACTCGCGATAAGAGCCTCCTGGAAAATCAGTTCTGCCGATAGATTCAGCAAAGAGACTATCTCCGCTAAAGAGGACCAGCCCGCTTTTCAGGCAAATTCCCCCTGGTGAATGCCCCGGTGTATGAATCACTTCCAGGTTGAAGTTGCCAACTTCAATGATATCACCATCTTCCAGCATTTTATCTGCCGGTAAGCAAGTTTGCCCTTTACCAATAAAACTCGAAAGATTTTTTTGAGCATTCACTAACATGTCTGCATCATTACGATGAATATATACAGGAGCACCTGTAGCTTCTTTTACTTTATTATTAGCCAAAATATGATCAGCATGACCATGGGTATTGATGATGCATACCGGCTTTAGTCCTTCCCCTCCAATAGCGGCAAGTATCTCCTCAGCATTAGCACCAGGATCGATAATGGCAGCTTCACGGGTATCCTCACAAAAGGCAATATAACAATTTGTACCTAAGTTTCCTACTTCCATGCGAATAATCTTCACAAATTCCACTCCCTAGAATTGTCGTTTGCTGTCTAAAAGCATTGTTACGGGACCATTATTGTCTAAGGCAACGATCATATGCGTTTGAAATTGGCCTTGGCTTACTGCTATGCCGGCTTCACGACATAACCGAATGAAAACTTCGTACAGCTCTTTCGCTTTATCGGGCTTGGCAGCCTGATCAAAGCTTGGCCGTCGCCCTTTCCGGCAATCACCATATAAAGTAAATTGCGAAACAACAAGTAATTCACCCTTGCTGTCTATAAGCGACAAATTCATTTTTCCCTCATTGTCCGGAAAAATTCTTAAATTTACAATTTTTTCCGTCAAATAACGGGCATCCTCTTCTGTATCGTCACCGGCCACACCTAGCAATACAGTCAGACCACAGCCGGCGTTAGCAATTACAGCACCGTCTACCGTAACACTGGAGCGATCGGTCCGCTGAACAACAGCTCTCATTAGAATCCCCCCGTCCCTTGCGTCACACGATGGACATTGAATATATCTTTCACACGCCGCATCTTAGTCATGATATATTCCAGCTGCGTTAGGTTCTTGATGTCGATGCTAATTGTTATTGTAGCTACTTTATTCTTATTCACTTTCGCATTGACGGAATTAATATTGGTCTTACTTTCTGATGCTACCATCATTATATCAGATAGCAGACCCGGACGGTCAGAACCAGTAACCTCTACCGTAACTTTATACATATCATTAGGAGCAAAATCCCAATCTACTTCAATCATTCGTTCATATTCAGTCGGATCAGTGGGAATGTTGGTGCAGTCAGCACGGTGAACAGACACTCCCCGCCCCCGGGTAATATAACCGGTGATGGGATCGCCGGGAACAGGATTGCAGCACCGGGCAAGGCGTACCAGTAGACCTGCTTCCTCTTTAACCAGTATTCCGTGACCGGCTTTTCTATTAATACTTTTGGGTTTCAGTTCAGCAAGCAACTGCGATAAATCAGGCGGAGTAGTACTTTTCAATTCTTTTTTATGTGCTTCAATGAGCTTTGCCATAACACCGTGCAGTGTTACACCGCCAAAACCCAATGCAGCCAATAAATCTTCTTCCCCACCGGAAATATTCATCCTTTTGGCTACATCCTCCAGACGATCGCCTTTGGCCAGATCCTTCCATTCATAACCTAACTTTTTGCTTTCCCGCTCAATAGCTTCGCGCCCTTTGGCAATCTTCTCTTCCCTATTTTCTTTTTTGAACCATTGCCGGATTTTACTGCGGGTTTCTGAAGAACCGACTATATTGAGCCAATCCCGACTGGGACCGCTCCCTTGTTTACTTGTGATAATTTCTACAATATCGCCATTATTTAAGCGATACTCCAAAGGTGTAATTTTGCCGTTTACCCGTGCTCCAACACACCTGTGACCGACGTCGGTATGAATGCGATAGGCAAAATCTATCGGTACCGACCCGGATGGTAAATCAATCACATCTCCTTTAGGAGTAAAAACAAACACCTCATCTGTAAAGACATCTAATTTTAATGCATCCATAAACTCGCGCGGATCGCGCAGTTCTTGCTGCCATTCAATTAAATGCCTCAACCAGGAAAGCTTTTGGTCGAAATCTTTATCCGCACCTTTTGCGCCTTCTTTATATCGCCAATGGGCCGCTATTCCGTATTCAGAGATTCGGTGCATTTCCCAGGTGCGAATTTGGATTTCCACCGGCTGTCCACGAGTTCCAATTACGGTGGTATGTAAGGACTGATACATATTCGACTTCGGCATAGCAATATAATCTTTAAAGCGATAAGGCAATGGTTTCCATAAAGTATGAACAATCCCTAGTGCACCATAACAATCCTTAACACTATCAACAACCACCCGGATAGCATAAAGATCATAAATTTCGCTCAAATCTTTATTGCTTTTTCTCATTTTTTTATAGATGCTGTAAAAATGCTTAGGCCGTCCCTGAATATCCGCTTGTATACCAAGCTCATTCAATTTTTCCGTTAAAACGTGAACAGCATCATTGATTATTTCTTCCCTAGCCTGTCTTTTTTGTTTCATTTGATCGACTAGATCATAATAATGCTCCGGTTCCAGGTAACGAAACGATAAATCCTCAAGTTCCCACTTCATATTGAAAATACCCAAGCGATGTGCGAGGGGGGCAAATATTTCCATCGTTTCTTGAGCTATGCGCTTTTGTTTCTCAGGGCTCATATGTTTTAAGGTACGCATATTATGGAGTCGGTCAGCCAGCTTAATCAATACTACCCGAATATCTTTCGCCATTGCTAAAAACATTTTGCGGTAGTTTTCCAGCTGTTGCTCTTCTTTGGACTTGTATTCAAAGCGACTTAATTTTGTAACTCCATCAACAAGCAGAGCGACCTCTTTGCTGAACTGTTTTTCTAAATCCTCGAGAGAGACGGTCGTATCTTCCACTACATCATGCAGCAAGGAAGCACTGATCGTCACTGCATCAATTTGCAAGTCTGCAAGTATTTTTGCAACTCCCAGAGGGTGGCAAATATATTCCTCACCGGAAGCGCGGAATTGCCCCCGGTGAGCATTCCAGGCAAGCTCATACGCTTTTTCAACTAATGCTAGGGGAGCATCCGGCTGGTAGCCTAGAATTTGTTGACAAATTTCTTTAATTGCTACATCTTTATTTTCACTGCCCATGGGCGCACCTCACACCTAACATCAAAGCATTAATACTGGGCAAGTGATACAATCCGACAATTAGGGAACATTTCACGGCCCTTTAAATACGTTAATTCAATCAGCACTCCCAGTCCAACAACCTCGCCACCTAATTGTTCTACCATTTTGGCAGTTGCATGAGCGGTACCGCCTGTGGCAAGCAAGTCGTCTACAATGAGTACTTTTTGTCCAGGAGAAATAGCATCACGGTGTACTTCGAGCACATCTTTTCCGTATTCCAGACTATATTCATACCGCAATACCTCTCCTGGCAGCTTACCTGGTTTGCGAATCGGCACAAACCCGGCATTCAATTTATAAGCCACTGGTGCACCTACTGCAAATCCCCTAGCCTCAGGCCCAACAACAACATCAATTTTTTCATCAGCAAATGCTGCTGCTAAATCATCAATTGCCTGTCTAAATGCTGCGCCATCCTGCAGCAGGGTAGTAATATCTTTAAATCGGATACCCGGTGTTGGGAAATCAGGAATTACCCGAATCTTAGTTTTATAATCCATTAACGCCACTCTCCTTATATTGTTCAGGAATTACAGGTTGATTAATCCACGAAAGTAAATCAGCAGGCATTGCTCGCATAACTTCTTCTGCAAAGCTCTGAAAAGTTTCCTTTTCTTGCAGCCCCTCACAATAAGTCACCGATTGCTCTATTGCCAGTTTGTGATCCGGAGCCTGATTGAAGTGTATCGTTCTCTTCGAACCTCTAGTTTCACGCCATAGTAACTGGAGTTCTTCCAGAATCCGAATAGACGTTGCTACTGCAGTTTCATTGATACAAAAATCAAACCGGGTATTCACTTTTTCACAAATTTGCGTATTGGTTAATTCACACGAGCCTGCATCCTTGTGCAGGTTTTCTTTAATCGCTACATACACTTTACCGACTGTTGGGCGGTCTGGGGCGGTATCATTGAGAATCCTGTTATTAAGCTTAATATCATTGTGACCGAAAATAAGATGAATATAACTGCGCTCACCATCGCGCCCGGCTCTGCCGCACTGCTGATTAAATGCAGTTTGGTTAAATGGCAAGTGATAAAGCACAACATGCCGAACATCCGGAAAATCCATTCCTTCGCCAAATGCACTGGTAGTAACAATTGTCCGCAGCTGACCAATGCGAAACCATTCTTCGACTTGTATCCGCCACTCATTACTGAGTCCTGCATGGTAAAACCCAATTTGCTCCTCACGAGCCGGCACCATTGTCCGTAGTCGACTGGCGATATCTACGGCTTGTTTACGGCTGTTAACATAGATCAACGTTTTTTCTCCTGTTTCGAGAAAAGGAATGAGATAACTAAGTTTATCAGCAGTGCGCCTTTGATCTTCCAGGACCAGATTAGTACGGATCGTTCTGTCTATTATTACATCAGTAAGCTGCAAGGTACTGCATATTGCGTTTGCTGTATGATCATCAGCAGTCGCTGTTGCCGCTAATACTAACGGGTTTCCCAATATTTTTTTTAATTGCCCCAGTCGTTGGTAAACAGGGCGCTGCCGTTTACCGCTAAGGTAAATATGATGACTCTCATCAATGACAAAAAATCCAATCTGTTCTTTGGTTTTCTCAAATACCGTTAAGTTCGCTTCGAGAAATTCGGGAGTAGTAAGCAAAACATCTACGTTATGCTTACCTATAGCCAGAAACAATTCTGTTCGTTCATCTGGTGTTAACGTACCATTGCCTTTATAAATTCGCAAGCCTAATGCCCCCAGCTTACGAATCAGACTTTGGTATTGATCATTGACCAGTGCACGAAGGGGGTACAAAATTATGGTCATTTTATGTTCTTGCATTGCCAAAAGAGCAGCATGGGTCTGAAAAATTGCGGATTTCCCTCTGCCAGTACCCATGATTGCCAATACGCTTTGGTGATTTGCTAAGTGGGCTAACACCTGCTGCTGGCTGCTGTGGTACTCACGACTGCCTAACAAAGCCTGTTGAATTGCCTGTTTATCCAGTGGTAGAGCCCCACATACAGCAACCTCTGCGTCTCTTTTGCGCATAATGGTAATATTAACGCCATATGATTGCCCGTTACCGCCTGTCACTGCGGAAACAGCACATTGATAAGTATCATTCTTGTCAAATTCAGGCGCTAATNNAGCCGATGGTATTGCCATCTAACCGGTCAACGCGAATCGCATTCCTGTCATGACTGTTTTGCAGTTCTCTAACAAGCAGTAACTCGTCTCCTGGCTGCAAAGTCTGAATAAGGTCCTGACGACCAGAAAAAGTAACTCCTACTACTTTTGTTGAAAAACACGAAGCTTGCAGAATATTCTTATACCGACTGTCACTGATGCCCTGCGCAAACAATTCATCAATTGGTGAACACTTTTTTTCCCAAGCCTTGAGATCATGAGCACGCAACTGAATATTGCGCATCCCTTGCCACTCATTGAACTGCGGAATGAATGCCAACTCAACGTAATCATTGCGGCGAAACGTCTCACAAAGCTCTCCCATATTCCAGCCAACAACATCGGCACTACTGCGATTATGACGAACCTTTAGTTTTAAATGACGTCCCTCTTGACCAATTGAACGTATATCCGTCAATTGAAGTTGACTACTAGCAAAAACCGGACTGGGATTTCCCATACCGTGCGGTTCTAAACAAGCCATTTCTTCCAAAAAGGCAGAGTTAACTTCTTCTAGCGCAACAAGGGAATCAATTTGAATTTTAGGAAGATAGTCCTCTTCTTGCAGTTGCTCCGCTGCAAAAGCAGTCAGCCGCTTTCGTAATGCATCGATCTTCCCTTCTTCCACACTCAACCCTGCCGCCTGTCGATGACCGCCGAACTGAATCAAAAGATCGCCCGCATTTTTTAACGCTTCATACATATCAAAACCAGGGATGCTGCGGCAAGAGCCTTTACCAATACCTTCTTTAAGTGAGATCATCACAACAGGACGATAGTATTTTTCGACAAGCCGGGACGCCACAATGCCAATTACGCCTGGATGCCAATTTTCCCCGGCTAAAACAAGTACTTTTTCCTGCTCTACGTCAAACGCAGCCGCTAAGCTATCAGCTGCAAGCAAGATTTCCTTTTCAACTGTCTGCCGGGTTATATTTTCCTCATTAAGCATACCAGCTAATTCATTTGCTCGTGCCATATCACTGGTGACCAGGAGTTCTACACCAGCGGCAGCATGACTGATGCGACCTGCTGCATTCAGCCGTGGCGCTAGGGTAAATCCAACTTTTCCCGTATCAATGCTGCTGCCGGTTAACCCACATACTTCTTGCAATGCCTTCAGCCCTACATTGTCTGTTTCTGCAAGCTGCTTCAACCCAAGCCTCACAAGTGCTCGATTCTCTCNNGGGAACAATGTCTGCAATCGTGCCAAGTGCTACGATATCCAGATAATTTGTAAGAATTGAAGAATCCGGGTAATAATGCGCCCAGAGCGCTTGGCAAAGCTTGAAAGCTACTCCAACACCCGCAAGCTGCTTATCCGGATAAGAGCAGTCAGCTTGTTTCGGATTCAGAATAGCATAAGCAGGTGGCAGGTTTTCCGGCGGTTGATGATGATCAGTGATAATGATATCCACTTTACTTTGTACTGCGGTCACTTCTTGCACTGCACTAATTCCGCAATCGACCGTAATAATAAGCTTCGTGCCTGATTGAATTAAATTTTCCAGTGCAGCTCCATTGAGGCCATACCCCTCACTCTGCCGTTCTGGAATATAATACTCCACAGCAGCACCAAATGTTCTAAGGGTACGGTACATCAGAGCACTGGCCGTGATGCCATCTACATCATAATCACCGTAAACCGTTATCTTTTGACCTTGCGCAATTGCTTGGCTGGTACGGGCTACTGCTTTCCCCATATCTTTAAGCAGCTGTGGATCGCCAAGACGTTCGACACCACTGAACAAAAACTCCCGTGCACTTTTATCATCAACGATTCCCCGGTTAATAAGAACCTGGGCCACAGTTTTAGAAATTCCCAAACTACGGCTTAAAGAATCACTCAAATCGGAGTGAACTGGAGCCAAGCGCCATAACCGGCCTAATTTGGCCATAAAAGCCTCCATATTGTGGTAATATTATATCGAATGAAGCAAAATTATGCAAATAAGACACTTGTATTTTCTAACTATACCATGTAGCATCAGAAATCTTGCATAACTTACAATTTATTCTCTTCTATTTAGTAATAATCCTCTAAAAAAAAAGAAAAAGCCTGAATCACTTGCCGTTATATCTACGTTCAGCCCACGTAGCCTTAACAAGTGCCTGCTTTTCTAACTCTTCTAAAATATAAGCCCTTCCTCCAGCTGCTTTCGATAATTCTTCCAAATATCCCCGATGTGGTTTTAATCCGATACACGTAAAACCATAGCCACTTGATTTTATATTTGCTGCTGCCGTAAGAGCATCCGCCAGAGGATCCCTTGTGCGGTCAGGTAGTGTTGGTACACCATCAGTGATCAATATAATCAAGGGATTGACAGCACGGGCCTCACGCAGATAAGCAAGTGTATGATTTAATCCCAGTGCCAATGGAGTAGAGCCAATTGAGTTTATTTTGCTTAAGCACTCTTCCGCCAAATGGAAATTACGAGTTAGCGGCACCTGAACTACCGCCTTGTCTTCTTGAAAAGTTATGACACTAATCCGGTCACTTGAAGCGAGAAATAAATGGCGCGCTAAAAATTTTGCCGCTCTGATGCGCATCCCCGCCATACTGGCACTGGCATCGACCAGCAGACAAAAATCATTCTTATTCTTTCGATAACGCAATTGCTGCCGTATATCAGCGCTTGTAATACTAAACTCATTATTCTCCAGCACCGTCCGACCAGCTGCAGCATGAATAGTCTCAGCGACCGCTAATTCTCCGGAAATTCCACCGGTCAGCCAGTTTTCTGTTATACTGCTTCCTGTACCGGACGAACCGCTCTTTTTTAACAGTGTTAAGCTATTGCCGCTAACTTCACTGGCTGGCTTAATCAAGCGAATCGTTCTGCGAATATAGGCATCAATATCCGTCATATTCAGCTTTAAATACTCTTTTAAAGCCTGTCCGTAGTCGGTTAATTTGATTTGTGAACGATTGGCTTCCATAACGCCCATCCCAATCATTCGTTCAATAGCATCTCGCCCATTGCCGCTTTTATCCAACTGCTTCAACAACTTACTATGATTTATGCCTTCGTTTACATCATCCAGAACCTTTTGCAAATCCCGTGCTGAATCAAATTGATCTGCCAATTCCTCCGTATCCTGGAGCAACTGATGCTCTTTGACGATCGGAGACATATCATTGCAGTTTTTTTCCTGCAAAAAAGAATCAGATTGATGATCTGCATAGGGTGACAAATCACTTTTACCGCCACCACTTAGGATATGAACAATTTTTTCATTGCGCCTCAGCTCAAGCGATGCACTAAGTATGCTTTTCTCGACTGCATTAACTAAATAAAACAGGCACGCAATATGGTCACGGGAAATAAGCGCTGCTACATGCACATGGTTTTCATGAGCTCTTTTTAATGAAAGCTTCTTGCCGCGATTTAAATCACCAGTGACTCGTCCGCCGCCTGTTCCAGTTTGAATGTCAATATAATGAGCATTTACACCCTGCTCTTTGTTTGTAAAAACGATAATATGCTGCATAGAATAATGCAAGTTATACAATTCAACAGCTTGTTTGATTGCTGCAGCCACTTGGCAGTGATCAACAAGGCCCGTTTCATGAAAAATGTCCAGATGAAATATCTTGCCTTTATCGCTGCGGTGATAGAAGGCTTGCCCGGCATCCGTATCCTGGACGATTTGAATTTCTTCAACATGCTCAGGATGATAAGTATGCATTTTCTGGCTGACAACCGTACTTTGCCCAATACGAACTCCCCGCTGCTTTTCTATCGCATTTGCTATCTGTTTGGACGGTTGAATCAAACGGATTAAAAATTGATTATCATAATCCAATTCCCATTCAACCACGGTTCTCATCCTCACTGATAAATTTATCTACAGGCAATTTTGACAAAGGAGTTGCTTTAGCACGAGGTGCATGAATCGTCATTTGCAGCGGATCCATCGCTTGCGGGGCAGGACTGCTGCCGGGTCCATTGCTTTGGCTGCTGCCATTGCCTGTACTTGCCTGTTTTTGCTGTGATTGGTTTGCAGGGCTTGTTGAAGCCTTGTTCCTCAGACTCTCCCACAAATTTCGCCACCAGGATATTTTTTCTGCGTTAGAGCCAGTTTGCTTGGGAAAAGCAACCGGTGCTGGCAGTACATCATCTGCTGGCGGTGTATCATGAAGAGCAGGATGATTTAAGTGCGTCAAGTATTTGAGAATATTGGTTACTGTACCATGGTCCGCTCGATGACCTAAGGTAAGCGGTACTACCTGCATAACATCATCCAGCGTAACTTGTATTTTACCGGCATGCAATGCCTGTAAGGCGGCAGCCATTTCCATGGCTTGCACTGCCCGCAGACTTTCCAAGCTAAAATCTACGTAAATAGTCGCCAATACGTTTCGAATCTCTTTGCTAATCACGACTTGCTCCAAGCCAACAGGGAACGTAAAAGCTGGAGAAGCTTGGGCAGAAGCTAAAGGTCCTTTTTCGCGAGTTTCTAAAATAGAGTGTACAGCCAAGTAGTCGTTGGGACGCCCCATCGTTACCAATACATCAAAGCGATCCGACAATTGACGGCGAACTTGGGCTAATGCACCCGGGTCTTCATCCGGATTGGAAGCTGCCCACACAGTAACAGCTAAAGGTAATTCCACCGTAGGCATACCCGTCTCTTCAATTTGAATACGGCCTGGTTTTGTTCCCATTACATCTAATAAAACATCTGCTAACTCAGGTGATGTATCAGCAAGCCGGTTAATTTCATCTACAAAAATAATCCCCCGGTGAGCTTGTACAATTGTACCAGGCAGCAGCGAGGCTCCCGGTGAAGCCTTATCCGTTAATATAGCTAAGTCAATTGTTCCTACCACAGTTCCAATTTTAGCTGACTGTGATATTTCCAAAAAAGGGCACGGTACTGTTTCAGAGCCAATTTCTTTAATGGCCTGGGGCGTTAAGTACCGGTGTTCAGGGCAATGTGGTTTCGCCGGGTCACAATTATACATACAGTTCTTAATCCGGACAATCGATGGTAAAATGTCCTTTACTGCCCGCATGATTGTTGTTTTCCCTGTCCCTCGCAGCCCTTCGGCATGAAGGTGAAAAGTCTGCCCTTCAGCTAATGCCGATAACGATAACTCTACTGCACGAAATAAGTCGCCATTTCCGCTATGTCTTACAAGTTCAAAATATGAAGGCAATCGAATCCCTCCCCGCCATTTTTCTTATTTTGCCCATTGCGAGACCTGGCATACGAGTCTAGCTAACGGTAATATTCATTTTGTATGTTACAGGATGTAGATAGTTATCAAGATTACCATAACGACTGCACAAATAAGCCGGAGCATTGCAGCTACAGCTAACAGATAAATAACTCGTCCTACAGTACTCCAGCGGGGGATAAAAGTCTTACCGACAATTACCTCCCAAATCACGATCCCCAGAATAGGGCCTAATAAAGCATCAGCTGCAATTATTCCTGCAATATTCCCTGCAGAAGCGTTGACACAAAACAAACGAGACAGCTCGTAACGTCTGGTTAAATAGGCACGAAGCCATCTTCCTCCTACCTCTGCGGTTATTGTTAAAAGCAATAATAGGACAGTAAGCCACGGCTGAAAACTGGCAAACCCTGTGAGCACCCCATATAATAAAGCTCCGCAAAAGATAATTAGGGTACCTGGTATTCGAGGGATCAGTGTACCGACTACTCCAATAAGCATGATAACTGCAATCAAAAGCTTCACAATACTATATCCTTTCAACGATATAGTATCATTATTACTTGTTTATTCGCTGTTTATGTAAAAACCATGCAGTATAAACTAAAAAGCCTATCGTAATAAGGCCAGCCCAGCTCATCATCATCAGAAGAGTATTAAAATTCACTAGGCTAACCAGATAGACCGCCAGCATGGAAAGCCCACNNTATTGGCAAGTCCGTGATTATGCTAATCTGCCGGGCATTTACGATCATCGCCGGGACCATTGTATTCATAAACGTACACAACAAAATAAGATTGAATATATGAAATCCAATTGTTCCGAGAAACTTATGTACTACTTGAGATAATGCCAGCGGCCCTGCAGCACCGGCAAACAGTACCAGATGGGCCACACCAACTGTAAATAATCCTTCAACCACTTTGGACATAACTGCTAAAAAAACTGCCTTATCTCCTTTTTTTGATAAGAGCGCGGCTGCCTCCACAACTAGAATTGACCGCATTCCACCTGAGTTGTAACCGATTAAGGCAAATGCAAGGGGCCAGTTAATTGCTCCCATATCAAAAAAATGCTGCAAATTAGTAGAATCTTGCTGAAAAAACAAAATGCCTACAACAGGCAGTAAAAACAAAGCTAAATAATTTGATAATTTTAAGAACTCAAATCCATAACCGGCTGCCATTAGAGTAAAGAACAATAAACAGACAGGACCTGCAGCCAGAAGTGGGATTCCAGTAAGTAAGTGTAATACCCATCCGGCAAAATAGCAGCCTGTGATAGCGCTTGCCGGAATGCAGGTAGCTAAGATAATTGCGGCCAAGGTATTTTTTCCCGTACAACCAAAATATTTCTTCACCACAATAATTAACTCTTGTCCGGTCTGTACTCCAATCCATGCTGATATGCCGGTGATGAGCGAACCTAAAATGACGTAGGCTACAATAATTGTACTATAAATATCTGTACCAATTACCGAAGCCATATCAGGAACGACTGCTACGTTATCACCGGCAATTTGCACAATTGCCAAAGAAATAGCTGGTAATAGCATCCACATTGTCTTCACCGCCCTTGTTGCTACCATCATATTACAAAGATCAGCCGATGGTGAATCATTACAACTCTGATCCAGCTAAATCTGCATAAAAAAATTGTGCAGCCACTTTATAAGTGGCTGCACAATTTTTATGATCGATTTATTTTGCACTTTTAGGGCGCAGTTGCGCCTTGCGGCGGTCATCATATTCTTTCCAGGTTACCCAGATTGGACTGGCATTAAATATGGATGAATAAGCACCGCTGATAAAACCAATTAACATCGCCAGTGAGAAATTCTTGGTTGTTTCTCCACCGAAAAAGTACAGAGATGCAGTTGCAAACAATACCGTCAACAATGTATATATAGAGCGGGTTATCGTTTGTCCTATACTGCGATTGACCAGTTCCTCGTATGATTCGCTTTTACGATGATTACGCAGATTCTCCCGGATACGGTCGAAAATAACGACGGCTTCATTCATTGAATAACCGATAACCGTTAAAATTGCGGCAATAAAGGATGAATCAAGTTCCAAATGAAAGATTGAAAAAACACCTAATACCACAAGCACATCATGCAAAATAGCTAAAATAGCAGATATTGCAATTTTATATTCAAAGCGGTAGGAAATATAAGCACACAATAACAGGCAGGCAACTGCTAAGTTCAACAGAGCCTGTCGAGTAAGCTCAGAGCCGACAACAGCTCCCACTTTCTCAACTCTCTGCACTTCAAAAGCGCCAAGTTTATCGGTCATTCCCGCAAATAAAGCCTTGCTTTCCTCATTTGTTAAAAAGTGAGTCCGCAAAAATACATTTTGCGAAGCATCTACTTTCGCCGTTCCTGCCAGCTGGATGGTGCTGTTTTCTAAGTGGAAATCTTTCAGTGATTCACGAATTTCAGCAACAGTTACTTCGCGGCTGAATTTTAAATCAACGATCGTTCCGCCAGTAAAATCAATGCCTAAATTAAATCCGTGTATGGCCATGGAAATGATTCCCGGAATAAGGATAATACCTGAAAGCAGGAACCACCAGTACCGTCTTCCGATTATATTAAGCTTCATGTTTTATCACCCCTTATGCACCAAAAAATTTGCTATTTTTAACCACATTGGCATGAATAAGCATTCGCAGCAAAGAACGGCTGACTGTAATTGCCGTAAACATGCTTATAACTACGCCGAGTCCAAGTGTGACAGCAAATCCTTTGATAGGGCCTGATCCAAGCAGGAATAATACCGCTGCTGTGATCATAACCGATACATTGGCATCCAATATCGTTCCAAAAGCGCGATGGAAGCCAGCATCCATTGCCGCTCGCAATGTTTTCCCAGAGCGAAACTCTTCCTTAAATCTTTCAAAAATCAGTACATTGGCATCAACGGCAACACCCATTGATAAGATAATACCGGCAATGCCCGGTAAAGTCATTGTCGCTTCCAGGCCTTTCAATACGCCTAACAACAACAACACATATACCAGTAAGGCAATATTGGCAACTACACCGGATAAACGATAGAAGAGTAACATAAAAACTACAATGGCAAGTACGCCAATTGTAAACGCTTTGATACTTTTATCTTTTGAATCCTGTCCAAGTGTCGGCCCTACAGTACGGGTTTCCATTACTTCAACCTTTATTGGTAATGCACCCGACCGGAGTAAGATAGCCAGACGCTGTGCTTCTTCCAGTGTACGGCTGCCAGTAATAACCGCCTTACCACCAGGTATTGCTTCCTGAACGGAAGGATTAGTCAGGACTTGCTTGTCCAATAATATTGCAATTCGCTTTCCGATATTTTTTGCCGTCAAATCAGCGAACTTCTTAGCACCTTCGTCAGTAAACTCAATAGCAACGAGATTTTGTTTTCCCTGATCAATTTGCGACCGGGCATCTTTCAGGTCTTTACCTGTTAAGACGGTAACGCCACTTTCATCTTGGAATTCCATTAATGCTGTTTTACCAATCAGTTCAATCGCTTTTTCGGGATCTTTGACACCTGGCAGTTCGACAATAATCCGTCGTTCTCCTTGGCGTTGTACAATTGGTTCTGTAAGCCCTAATTCATTAATGCGTCGTTCAATAATCTTAATAACCCGTTGAACGGCATCATCATCTACTTTTGCCTCTGGTGTATCAACCGCTTCCAGTACAACGTGGGTCCCCCCTTGTAAATCGAGACCTTGTTTAATGGATAAAGCCAGCGGCGAGATGTAGTAACCAAAAACGACAATAATAGCTAATACAATGCCGAGAAATTTCGAAAAAATTCCCCACCTCAAACAGTTCTCCCCCAATCATTGTGTTCTACAATAAAACAATTATAGTCAGAAAGTACCATTTATGTCAACGAACAAGTCTTATTGCCTATAATAAGCGATTCTCATTAATAACTAAATTAAATTTAGTATGCAAGAATTCTGCTGCCCTGCGACACATAACCATACGCTGCAAAAAAATTTCAAAATATTCCATTACCGGGCAAATAGTAGTATCAATTGTCAAATCAAGAGTGATCACTGATTTTGTACGGTCAACAGTCAACAAACTATGATCGGCAGCATAATTGACTCGATCGTGAATTTCAAATTTAGCAAAATCCTTATTAGTTACGCGGCTGCGGTGAACATCGGATTTATCGGCTAAAATCAGGGCAGAGGCCACATGATTAACCGCATTTCCTCTTTCCTCTTCATGATTACCAATAGCTGAAACAACTAACGCTATTTCTTCGGGCGGCATTTCTAAACGGGATAAAATGGAAAACGCAATAGCGGCACCAATTCCACCATGGTTAAAGCGATTAATCATATTCGCAATATCATGTAAATAGCCCGCAATAGCAGCTAACTGGCAATCACGTTCTTCATACTGTAAATCCTTAAGCACCTGATAGGCACGGGCTGAGACTATTCCGGCATGGCGGTGCCCGTGCTCAGTGAAGCCCAATTGTCCTAAATATTGAGTACTGCAGGCGAGGTAGACAGAAACCTCGTGATTTTTTTTCAGATCATCTACTGTAAGAAACGCCATAGTATTACCCCCTGACAAAAGCTGCTACTTGTTGTGCTACTTGTTCTTTGGTAAGGGAATCTGTGGGTAAATATAAGTCGGCATTTTTTCTGGCATCTTGCAGGCGTTCGCGCTGAACAATTAATCGTTCTTCTCCCCAAGGTACATGGCGCCGACTGCGGATACTTGCTAAAGTTGCATCAAGCATAATAACAAGATCCGGCTGCTTACGTTTCCATAAAGTTTTAATTCCCGAATGCTCTTGCGCAACATTATGAGCGTCGATCCCCCACTCTTTCAGCTGATTAACTAGTGTTGTTTTGCCGGAGGCACAAACCCCAACTATTATAACTCGCATACGATCACCTGCTTTACCACGGAAAAGATGCTGCAATCTTACGGATTTTATGGGTATCTTCCTTGTCGCACAAGCCCATGACCACAACAGTCATGTCATCACCTGGCCGATAATCATCCAACTCAAGAGCATACTCTAAAATGCTTTCCGCTATAAAGGCGGCATCCTGAGCTTCATTCTCGTTTATAATCCTGTATAAATGATCCGTATCCACAGCTCGTCCCCTTTTTCTGCCGGCTGCCTGAATACCATCACTATAGGATACTAAAATCATGCCCAAATCCAGGGGCATTTCATACGTCAGCGGTTTCATTCGTTTATGAACACCAATGGGATTAATTTCTTCGTCGTACACATCGAGGCCATAAGACTGTTTTACAAGTACCGGACAGTTTGAGTTGCGGCAGAATACCACCGTTTGTGTATCCAGATCAGCACTGATAATGGCTAAAGTGGAAGACACCTTACCGTCCTTAAGAGCATACAGATAATCGTGAACTGCCCGGGCAACAGCACCATCGCGGGCTCCATCGGCAATTAAGGCGGATGTTTTATTAACGACCGCCAGGCTGGTTGTTCTTGCTGATTTTCCACTGCCTTGTCCATCTGCCAGAATGACAGAAACCCCGCCCCGCGGTCTTTCAGCAATTTCCACACTATCGCCGCATTCACTCATGGCATACTTATTCATTTGTGCAATTCCTATTTTTACTTCCATTTCCAGCCTCAGCGCATAGAAAGGCAAAATGCAGTGAACTACATTTTGCCTTTACTGCAAATAGTTATTTTTTCTTCGGTAATTACATACTGAACAGGAACATCATGTTCTTCAGCTGCAACAAAAGGAACAATTTGAAAGCTCCAGGCTACACCAAGCGTACAAGCCTTTGAAGCCTGGGTAAGAAAGCGGTCATAATAACCCGCCCCCATTCCTAACCGGTTTCCATTTAAATCAAAGGCGACCGCAGGAACTAAAATAAGGTCAAGTGATCCGGGATCAACAATTGTGATTTTTTCCGGATCAGGAACTCGCAAATTAAGTTTACCCGTTTTCAAATCCTGTAATCCGGTAATAGCTGCACTTTCCATATAGCCAAATTTTTCAGTGAGCAACGGTACACTCACTTGCTTACCGTTTTCCAGCGCAAATAAAATAAGCTCATCTATTTTCGGTTCTCCCGGCATAGCAAGATACAGCATTACATTTTTGGCTTGAAGAAAAGGCTCCCAGTTGGTTAAAAACCCGACAATAAGTGCACTTTGGCTATTCACCCAGTCCGCTGAAAGAGCATTGCGCCGTAAGAGAATTTCCCGGCGCATTTCCTTTTTGTCCTTATTTATTATCGCCATTTTTTGTAGAATCCTGATAATGGCTTATAGCTGAACGTGAAACTTTAATTTCTACTTTCTCAGCAATCTTCAGCATAACTGTTTTGTCAGTCAAAGCAGTAATTGTGCCAAAGACACCGCCTATCGTAACAATGCGATCTTCTTTTTTCAGATTATCAAGCATGTTACTTCTTTTTTTCTGCTCTTTTTGCTGCGGGCGGTAAAGCATAAAGTAAAAAATTACCCCCATAAGCACAATGGGCCATGAGGCCTGGATAAACTGGGTTACATCTGTAGAAAATTCGGGCAATCAACTCACCTCCTGATATCCCCAATATATTCCACACTAGTACGTAAAAATCCTTTAATGTGTCTGGTAATGTGCCCAAAACTCTTGCCGGAATGATACGAAACGATCTTCCAGAATCGCTTGACGCATTTTTTTCATGAAATGAATAAGAAAGTGAAGATTGTGGATCGTTGTTAGCCTAAGACCAAAAATTTCTTCTGTTTTGAGCAAGTGCCTAATGTAAGCTCTGCTAAAATTACGGCACGTATAGCAGTCGCAATCTGGATCAATTGGTCGGAAATCCCGGGCAAATTGGGCATTTTTAACCACCAGGCGTCCTTTGCCGGTCATCGCTGTTCCATTGCGGGCTACGCGAGTGGGGAAAACGCAGTCAAACATATCAATTCCATGCATAACCCCTTCCACTAAACAGTCCGGGGTTCCAACTCCCATCAGATAACGCGGCTTCGTTTGCGGTAATTGTGGCACCGTATGCTCCAGCATTTCGTACATAAGGTGCTTAGGTTCTCCTACACTAAGCCCTCCTACGGCGTAACCGGGAAAATCCATTTTAACTAAATCCTGAGCACTCTTTGTGCGCAATTCTTTATACATGCCGCCTTGTACAATTCCAAACAAGGCCTGATCTTTGCGAGTATGAGCTTTTTGGCAGCGCTCTGCCCAGCGGGTGGTTCGTTCTGTTGAGGCCCGTGCATATTCAAATTCCGCTGGATAAGGAACGCATTCATCAAAAGCCATAATGATATCTGCTCCCAAGGCCATTTGAACTTCAATTGCCTTCTCGGGTGATAAGAAATGCTTTGAACCATCAATATGGGAGCGGAAACTTACGCCTTCCTCCGTAATTTTACGCAAAGGTCCCAGACTAAACACCTGAAAACCGCCGCTGTCTGTTAGAATGCCTCCATCCCATTTCATAAACTTATGAAGTCCCCCTGCCTCTGCAACCAAATCTGCACCTGGCCGCAAATACAAGTGATAGGTATTACTCAGGATGATACCCGCCCCCATAGCCTTGAGTTCATCCGGGGATACTGCTTTAACAGTCGCCTGGGTTCCCACAGGCATAAACATAGGCGTATCAAAAACACCATGAGGTGTATAAATTCGTCCTACCCTAGCTCCTGTTTGGGAGCATTTTTTTATTAATTCGTATGTAATTGCCAATCTCAATACCTCCTTATAGGATTAACATCGCATCGCCAAAACTAAAAAAGCGATAGTCTTCATTTACAGCGATCTCATACGCTGCAAGAACATTTTCCCTGCCGGCAAATGCACTAATCAACATTAAGAGTGTTGATTCGGGCAAATGAAAGTTTGTCACCATCGCATCAATCATTTTAAATTCAAATCCTGGATACATAAAAATATTCGTCCAGCCGGACCCAGCCTCAATCCTGCCGTCTGTTCCCACCGTTTCCAGTGTCCTCACCGAAGTAGTTCCCACCGCAACTACCCTGTGCCCTTTTTCTTTCGTCTGATTAATGATTTGCGCTGCTTCAGGAGAAATAGAGTAATACTCCCGATGCATAACATGCTGCGTAATATCAGCCACACTAACAGGGCGAAATGTCCCCAGACCGATATGGAGCGTGATGAAGGCAAGATTAATTCCTCTTTGTTTAAGGTTTTCCAGCATTTCTTCCGTAAAATGCAGTCCTGCTGTTGGTGCAGCTGCCGAACCACTTTCACAGGAATAAACCGTCTGATAGCGCTCCCCGTCTTCCAAACGCTCACGGATATACGGTGGCAGAGGCGTTTCCCCTAAGCGGTCCAAAATTGCTTCAAAAGCGCCCTGAAAGGTAAACCTCACAACTCGTCCACCAAATTCAGTGCTGTCAAGTATCTCACAGCTTAACTCCTCTCCAAAAGAGATGGTGGTTCCCGGTCGAGCCCGTTTTCCCGGCTTTACCAGTGTTTCCCATTCATTGTGGTTGAGCCGGTTAAGCAGAAAAACTTCAACTTTGCCGCCAGTGTCTGCCCGAGTGCCAATTAATCTGGCCGGGATGACTCTGGTATTATTAAAAACCAGGGTATCCCCTGGCTCAAGATAATCAGGAACGTTGTAGAAATGCTGATGGGAAACCTCACCCGTAGTACGATTCAATACCATCAAACGGGAATGATCCCGTGGCTCGTGGGGGTGCTGAGCAATTAACCCATCAGGCAAATTGTAATGATAGTCAGATAACAACATACGACTGTCTCCTTAAAGGCAATAAATTTCAAGTTAAGCTAGTATATTTTCACAATTTCCACACCTTGATAATAGTGTTTCAATATCGTTCTGAAATATGCGAGATCACTTTGCGGTGCCTTTTCTGCCATCGCTTTTGCTCCCCATTGTGACAAGCCTAAGCCATGCCCAAAACCCGATCCGTTTATGACAATCCTTTCCTGGGGGCGGCCGGTAATTCGCCGGATAATGTCTTTGTCATTAATTAACCCTTTTTCCACACTTGGTTTTAAATTGACTTGCATTTTTTTCGTGCCGTGATCACCAAAGCTATCCGTAATAGGAACATCAATACTCGGTGGTGCGGGTGTAACTATAACGATATCAAACAAGGTACTGTTCAGGCCTAATAAGCCGCGTAATTTATTACCGGTCAACATTACAGATCCGTTTGTTCCCGTAAAGCGAATTGTCTTAACTCTTCCTGATACGCCACGGTCAACCGCATTTACCGGCGGTTCGCTTAATCTGCTGAGCACTATGGCCTGCAAATCACCAATATTATATCCGGCCTTCGTCAAAAGCTGGCTTAATTCCTGTGGAGTATACTCTTTTTTCCACTTGGAATAAGGCGATTGCTGATCATAATCGACAACCCCTTTCAAGTAAGGCAAAGGAGAACTCCANNCTGAAATCAACTTGTTCGCATACTGCAGGACTATCCCGCGTGTATCATCAATTGCTTTTTTCGTACGCTCCGATTCGCTTGCACGGCCATCGTAAACCTGGCAATCCGTTGTTGAGCAAACGTCATAGCCATCTGCACTGTGCTTATTCATACTAAATAAAGCATATGTCCTGGCAGCAACCGCCTGTGCCTTTATAGCCTCCATTGCCCAGTCTGGCGATATTTCCCGTGCAACAACACCATAAAGATATTCCTCAACAGGAACTGTATTAATGGCTGTCAGACCTGGTTTATCGACTGTCTTATGGATAGAAATAGTGCCCCGATAGCTGCGTTTATTCACTTCCATGTATGATTCGCTCGTATCACCATTTATTCGGAACTCTATTGTCTTTGCTTTAATTGCTTTGCCGTTAAGAAGGATCTGATCTCCTTGAGAAGAAAAGGCAGCCTTTTCTTTATTCGAAAATTGACCCAGTATTTCACCATTATCATTTAACGCTACGAAATCGCGATTTGCGGAAACAACAATATTTTGCTGACCAGCCCATAAGCCAACACGAATAGATGGCACTGTCTGTGCATGTGTTACGCCGCAAAAAAGGAAAAGCGTTAGTACCATTATACTGAAGAGCCCAATAAAGCGTACTTTCTGAGTCATAAAAATCCTCCACATGTCACTAGCGGCGGAATAGTACATTCAGCACGATAGTTAAAATAACACTTACAATCAGCGATGTAACCACCGGAAAGTAAAAAGTAAAGTTTTCTTTCTCCACAAATAGATCCCCAGGTAAGCGGCCAAAAGGAAGGAATTTTTCTCCAAAGGATAATATTGCGCCTATAACAAGCAGTAAAATTCCAGCTGCCATAAGTAGTTTTCCTAACGATTCAAATCCGCCCAAAGTTTGCCGCTCCTTCCCTAACTACCATAATTTTTCCTCATTTGTTTTATAGGCAATTCCTAGATGCGCGTAAGCAGCAGACGTGGCCACCCGGCCCCGCGGTGTACGGTTTAGCAATCCAAGCTGCAGCAAAAATGGTTCATAAACATCTTCAATTGTTGTAGTTTCCTCGCTAATGGCAGCTGCTAAAGTTTCCAGGCCTACCGGACCACCATTAAACTTAGTAACAATAGTAGATAATAATTGCCTGTCTGTTCTATCCAGACCACATTTATCTACCTCTAACATAACCAGCGCCTGATCAGCCAGCTTATCGGTAATAATGCCGCTGCCGGCAACCTGAGCAAAATCGCGCACCCTTTTTAACAAACGGTTAGCAATGCGCGGTGTTCCTCTTGACCTGCGGGCAATCTCTTCTGCGCCCCGATCTTCTATCGCTATGTTTAAAATTTCTGCTGCCCGGTTAATAATTGAGATTAAGTCTTTGGTTTCATAGTATTCTAAACGGCTAATAACACCAAAACGGTCCCGTAAAGGTGCCGCCAGGGCGCCCGCTCTGGTTGTTGCGCCCACTAAAGTAAATGGTGGCAGATCAATTCGGATAGACCGTGCACTAGGTCCTTTGCCGATAATAATATCTAAAGCAAAATCTTCCATTGCCGAGTACAAAACTTCTTCCACGCTGCGCGATAAGCGGTGAATTTCATCAATAAACAATAGGTCCTTTTCACCTAAATTGGTGATAAGCGCAGCTAAATCACCAGGCCTTTCTATTGCCGGGCCTGAAGTAATGCGAAAGTTAACACCTAATTCATTGGCAATAATTCCGGCTAATGTAGTTTTACCCAGCCCTGGCGGGCCATACAGTAAAACATGATCCAATGCCTCGCCTCTTGCCAGCGCAGCCTTGATGAATATCGATAAATTCTGCTTTGCCTGATCTTGTCCAATATACTCCTGAAGTCGGCGTGGGCGCAGACTATATTGCCAATTATCTGCTTCAAGCTCACTGCCGGCTACTATTCGCTCGTCTTCCATAACTACCTCCCGCCGCCAAACTCACGCAGCGCCAGTTTTATCAGATCTTCGACTGATTTTACATCACTGCCTGCCTTTCGCATGATCGGTGCAATTTCCCCCTGATTATAACCAAGTGCAACTAAGGCCTGCAGCGCTTGCGCCTGCACATCATCAGCCATCGGACTGATGACTGCCTGGCCGGCAGCAGGTTCTGCCTGACCGCCGGCTCCCAGTTTATCCTGAAGTTCAAGAATCAGACGTTCAGCCGTCTTTTTGCCTATCCCGGGAATTTTAGTTAACATACTTATGTTTTTCTGACTGACAGCCAGCCGGAAACCTTCCGGATTAGCGGCAGATAAAATACCAAGAGCAACTCGGGGACCAATGCCCGTAACTGAAATAAGATGTAAAAAAAGTTCATATTCTTCTTGCGTAATAAAGCCATATAACAGCATTGCATCTTCCCGTACATTTAGATGCGTAAACAAAACAACAGTCATCCCTGTCGAAAGTTTCTGCCGTGTTGAATTAGGTACAAACACCCGGTAACCAACGCCTTGTACGTCAACAAAACAAAAATCGGAAAATAAATGAGATACTTGCCCTTTTATGTAGCCAATCATGGTTTTACACTCCACATTTTATTGGAACCGCTGCTATGAATCGAACATATGGCAATCGCTAAAGCATCAGCCACATCATCTGGTTTTGGTTTCTCCACTAAAGATAGCAGCCGTTGAGTCATATAAATGACCTGTTCTTTTGTCGCTTTTCCATATCCTACTACCGATTGTTTGACCTGCAATGGTGTAAACTCAGCCAGCGAAATATCATTTTGGGCTATAGCCAGTAGAATTACTCCTCGTGCCTGCCCTACCGCCATAGCCGTAGTAACATTTTTATTGAAAAACAGTTGTTCTACACCGACGATATCAGGCTGATATTTTTTTAATAAAAGATCAAGTTCATGATGAATAATTTGCAGCCTATCCGCAGCACTAAGAACCGGACTGGTACGAATCGCGCCATATGAGATCGCTTTCAAACGGCTTCCCACTGCTTCAACAACACCGTACCCGCAAATGGCTGTTCCCGGATCAATACCAATCGCCAGCATGGCCCTCAAGCCTCCCTTTTTCTCAAACCTCCAAATTCGACAAATTAAAAGCATTATCCTTTTAGAGCAAGAAAAAAGGCAGGGCGTTAACCCCACCTCACTCTACCTTGACTCTAATCCTTCAATAAAACGAAGTAATTCTTCCCTTGATTGAACAATCATTCCATGCTTTAACTCTTCCGCATCCCCGGGCACTAGCTTTGTAATCGGTATTTTCGTTACCTCTTTAAGAATTGCCTTGCCCCCTGGCTTGCCATGAAAAACAGCTACGTAACCATCCTTTACACCAATAAACATATTATTGGCATGCTCACGGCATAAGCTATTCACCTTAAGAGACATTTCCACTTCAGGCATATCAAACTTTTCAATTGTCCATCCCGAATATATTTGCTGGATCTGCTGATAATTCAACCCTATTAAATTATCGGCAGGTTTAGTTCGAAATGTTTCCTCTTCATTACATTTTAGGTAGACAATCCANNTGAACGATATCCGTCGTGGAAGTAATTTTAATCTTTGCATCCTGTTTAGCTACTTCTGTTTCTCTTGGCAATGCAGGAGGCATATCAGAGTTTGCCGATGGCTTTACAAAATAATAAACTCCCGTACAGGCTAGAAGAATACAAAGCACAGTTAGAGCCGCTCGTATTTTGGTGCTATTACTAAATGGCAACATCAAAAACACTCCTTATGTTTTGTGTTGCCATTATAATTACCAATTATTGCATAGAGTATACATATACTACAAAAGCTGGATTACCATTACCTTGGCCGCATTAATTTTGGGTGGTACTACTCCATATCTTCAGGTAATTCTACATTAGTATAGACCTCTTGAACGTCATCATGGTCTTCAAGAGCATCAATCAGTTTAACCATTTTAACAGCTTCATCGCCATTCAATTCCACTGTAGTTTCGGGAACCATGGTAACCTGAGCGACTAAAGTAGTAACCTTGTTTTGGTCTAATGCCTGCTGCACGCTATCAAAATCTTCGGGGGCAGTTGTAATTTCGTATTGGTCTTCTGCTTTAAAGTCCTCAGCACCTGCCTCAAGAGCAACAAGCATAAGAGTTTCTTCATCTACCCCTTCTTTTTCAATAACAAACAAACCTTTTTTCTTAAACATCCATGCAACGCAACCTGATTCTCCCAGATTACCGCCATATTTTGTAAACAAATGACGCACATCCGCCGCAGTACGGTTACGATTATCCGTCATAACCTCAATCGTAACGGCAACCCCACCCGGACCGTAGCCTTCATAGGTAATTTCTTCGTAATTGGCACCATCCAGTGTTCCCGATCCTTTTTGAATCGCACGCTGAATGTTTTCCTTAGGAATATTGTTTTCCTTCGCTTTTTGCAATGCCAGCTTAAGCCGCATATTACCGGTCGGATCTGCACCGCCAATTCGTACGGCCACTGTAATTTCTCGCCCTATTTTTGTTGTGAGTTTTCCTCTAAGGGCATCCATTCTACCTTTTTTGTGTTTTATATTTGCCCATTTGGAATGTCCAGACATATTGTTGCTCCTCTCAGACAATCTAAATCAGGCTATATTGTAGCATAAAAAGCAGCATTTGGTAAAGCAGAAAACATAATATTAATGTCCGTGATGCCAATTCTCGCCTTTCTTTATTTCCTCAATCGCTGTGCTATTTTCAGGTGATGCCGTTACTTTGGCCGTATTGGCATGATTATCAACCAGCCTGGTGGTAACCCGGTAATCCGTCAATGTACCCGGTCCGCCTACGCAGCCGCCGTAGCACGCCATTCCTTCAAAGAAATTAGCATCAATCTTGCCTTCCTTGAGTTGCTTCAGGGCCGTTTTGCAATTGCCCAGTCCTTCAGAACGATGTGGCTTAACAACAACATCGGGAGCCATTTGGGCTGCTGCATCGACTACAGCCTGCACGAGTCCGCCAGCCCTTGCAAATGCATTTCCATCCCGCGAGGCAACCGTTTGATAACCATCATCTTCCACTTCGGTTACATTAATACCAGCTCCGACCAGCATTGCTGTCATTTCTTCAAAAGTTAACACATAATTAATATCTTCAGGATATTTCTGAGCCTCTGCCTTTTTGGCAATGCAGGGACCAACAAAAACGACTACCGCATCAGGATCATTATTTTTGATCCATCGGCCGGTTGCAATCATGGGAGAAACAGTCGAAGAGACATGCGGCTGCATTTGAGGCATGTGCTTGTCAACTAACCCAACAAAAGCCGGACAACAGGAGGTCGTCAGAAAAGGGCGCTCAGCAGGCACAGAAGCGGCAAACTCTTTGGTTTCCTCAATAGTTGTAATATCAGCACCGAACGAAACTTCATGAACTTCATAAAAACCCAATTCTTTGACCGCTTTCATCACTTGTCCCGGCTTGACCTTTAAGCCAAACTGTCCAATAAAAGCAGGGGCTAAAATTGCATAGATATGCTTATCCGTATTTTTTAATAGTTGTATTAACTGTACAATGATAGACCTGTCACCTATTGCACCAAAGGGACAAGCCGTCTTACAGGCACCACAGGAAACACATTTATCGTAATCGATCACAGCCCGGCGATCGGCTCCAGCATTGATTGCTTCTAAATCGCAGGCCCGTTCACAAGGACGGCTGATTTCAATAATAGCACAGTATGGACATGACTTTTTACAGAGTCCACATTCGACACACTTAGATTGATCAATATAAGCTTTGTTATTGACCACCATAATTGCTTTTCTTGCGCAGCTATTGATGCAATGATGTGCCACACAGTTACGACAGGCATCAGTAACCATAAATTTATCAATTGGACACTGATCACATGCTTCTGGCAATACGCTGACAATTGGTATATCAGCAGCCCCTTGGGTTAACGCATTCTCAGCAGAAACTGCTAAATTTGTATTAATAGGCTGACAAAGAGCTAAATTAACACGATCTTTTAATACCGCTCGCTCTTTATGCACACAACAGCGATAGCGTGGACCGCTTTCTGTAACAACCGATTGTAAAATATCTTTTACATTTTCTTGTAAAGTACCCTCAAACGCCATACGAGCGACCTCAGATAAAACTTTACGGCGAATTTTAACAACTTCCGTTACTTGGGACATGAAAAACTCCTCCTCTTGCTGCGAATAATTTTATATAGTAGCAAAAACAGTCAGAAGTAACAGCTAACTGACATTGTTTCATACAACCAAATCACCATTAAACCCATTCAATCGCTACTTGTTTGCCTTTTTCTTTTAATACCGCAAGCAATTGATTCAACACCTGTGATTTTATATTAATTTGTACTGGAAAATTAGGATTCTGGTGCGCCGGATTAACTGCGCTTCCTGCAATGATATTAATTTGATCAGCTTCCAGCAGCATTCGAGCTAACAGGCTCGCTCCGTCCTGCTGTTTCCCTATTCCGGNNCATTCAGTGTCAGAACACCTTCCGTTACTAAGTCAATTCCTTCAATCCTCCCGGTGGGAGGAATAGCAGGATCGTGATAATCGAGATTAACCTTGAGTGGGCGGCTGGTAACGCGGCTGACTATATTGGCGGTTGTTCCTCCTGCTATCACTTTTTTGCCGGGCTGTTGCAAAAAACGTTTCACAACTTTTTGATCATACGACCGATCAGCAGGCGGACCAGTTAAAATTGTCAAATGCAGTGGTCTTCTGATTTTAACGGAAACTACCGTTGAGTCATCTCCGGCTTTATCCAGATAATAGCCTTGGCAGCACCGGATAACCTGTTGGCTCAGGCTATCGGCATTAATAACCTTAGCAGATTCACTGGCAAGCTGCTGGGCAATCCCTTGCCACCCCCAGCCGAGCTTCAAAAGTCCACCAATACCGGCATGAATCACGCCGTCACTAACGGCAACCAGCATGTCATTTTCCTGCAAAGAAAGCTGACCTTCCCGAATCACCTTGCCGCCAACAACTTTTTCCACTGTGGGAAAAACAATTACATGATTATTCCTTTTTAAAAAAGTAGAAGGACAGTCGAATTCAACCACTGTTGCCAAGCCATCATCGGAAATCTTGATGATATGGAAGGTGGAATACGCTATTTTTCGCTGCTTACAGACAGGAAGCGTTGCTGTAATGGTATCAACAACATCCTCTAGCGGGATTCCCCTTTTCAGCATAGAAGACGCAATTTTTGTGGTTAAGGTAGCTAGAATATTGGCTTTCACACCACTGCCTAATCCGTCAGAAATGACAATAATA
>DDHB01000005.1 GCA_002337925.1 Sporomusaceae bacterium UBA1887 | reverse complement strand
CCGTTTTTCCTGGTGCAGACCAAAGCTGCAGGCTTTTATATTACTCTTTGTCTTCCGGGGGTACCCGGTTGCAAACATAAGCATTACAGGCATACCCCCACGCGGGGCAGCTATCTTTTATGTCTTTGGTTTTCCACACATGACCGCAGGCAGTGCATTTAAAACCTTCCTCCCCAGATTGGGACTTACTTACATAATACTGAGTCATCCTTCATCCCTCCCAGATATTTACTTTTAATGTACTTTCGCTCAGCTCTTTTTTCATTTCCTTCCAAGTTCAAGATATTAATTAATAATAATTATTCAGTTTGCAGGAAATCTTTTATGATTATGGAAATGCTCTTATAAACTAGAATTACATACTGAGGGGGTCACAGGTAATGCGTATTCTACTTATTCTTCTAATACTAATGTCCATAAGCTTTTCCTCTGTTTCAGCTCAGATCCGCAGCGAGATCATTGAGTACAAACAAGGTGAAACTGTAATGGAAGGCTACCTGGCCTATGACGATTCTATAAAGGGTAAACGGCCGGGAGTTCTTGTCGTACACGACTGGACAGGCGTAGGCTCTTACATACGCGCACGGGCACAACAGTTAGCTAGCTTAGGTTACGTTGCTTTTGCTCCAGATCTCTACGGAAAAAACATTCGCCCTGCCGACAACAAAGAGGCAGCAAAAATATCGGGCGAACTTAAAAATGACCGTTTACTGCTACGCCTGCGGGTTAATGCCGGACTGGATATACTGCGCAATCATCCTCTGACAGATACGGACAAGCTGGGAGCTATTGGCTATTGTTTTGGCGGTATGACCGTATTAGAGTTAGCTCGAAGTGGCGCCAAAATTGCAGGTGTAGTCAGCTTTCATGGTAATCTTGATACCTCCAGTGAATCTAACGCCATTCATACGAAAGTACTCATATTGCACGGAGCTGAAGACCCGGTTGTTCCCCCATCGCAAATCACTGCCTTTGAGGACGAAATGCGCAAAGCAGGAGTAGATTGGCAGCTTAATGTTTACAGCGGAGCAGCTCATAATTTTACCAACCCCATTTCTCCCGCTTACAACCGCCAGACAGATAAACGATCTTTTGAGGCAATGAAGGATTTCTTCGCTGAAGTTTTCAACCCTTAAACGCTCTTCTGTTATTCTGATTTTTTAAAAAAACAAACAAAAGTAGAAAAAACCGGTTGCTAAAATAATGCCCAAATAGTAATTCGCAATGAAGAGCGAATTACTATTTTTTTGACAGTGCGAGAGTCCCATAAAATAATCAATACGGCTGTTAAAGAAATCCCTATAATAAGATACCGCGCTTGTCTATCCTTATGAGCAACCTGTCCGCCCCGCATAGATTGGGGTTGCTCAAATGCTGAAAATGACATACAATAAAGGCATTGTTATAGTATCATTTAACAAAGGAGTTCACTTATGAAGCTAAAGTCAAATCTATTATTATTACTGGCTGCCGCAATTTGGGGATTGGCATTTGTTGCCCAAAGAGTAGGCATGGACTATGTAGGACCCTATACCTTTAACGGCGTGCGATTTGTGCTGGGAAGCCTCTCACTGCTACCGCTGCTGTTTTTTTATAAGCCTTCATCATCCCAAGCAGAAACAACAGGTCAAAGCTATCGATTGGATGCTCGCGCTGGTTTTTTGGCAGGTACTGTTCTTTTTATTGCCGCTTCATTACAGCAAATTGGTCTGATATACACTACAGCAGGCAAAGCGGCTTTCATTACATGCCTATATATCGTACTAGTCCCCATTTTAGGCATTTTTATTAAACAGCACATTCACCCCTGGACCTGGGGTGGTTCACTGTTTGCCGTAGCCGGTTTGTATTTTCTATGTGTTAAAGAAAACTTTTCCATTTCGTACGGAGATATTTTGGAACTTATTGGAGCCTTCTTCTGGGCTATTCATATTCTCTTAATTGATCATTTCGCCAGTAAAGTAAATACCCTGCGACTAGCCTTCTTTCAATTTGCCACCTGTGCTGCCTTTAGCCTTGCAGTTGCGCTTTGGCTCGAGACCATTACCATTAGCAGCTTGCTCCAGGCAAGCACGCCTATTTTGTACGGTGGTATTTGCTCGGTAGGAATTGCCTACACGCTGCAAATAGTTGGTCAAAAAAATGCTTCCCCTTCACATGCCGCTATTATTCTCAGCCTGGAAACTGTTTTTGCTGCAATCGGTGGTTATCTGCTTATCAACGAGCACCTAGGCTTACAGGAAATCATTGGTTCTGCACTTATGCTTACAGGTATGCTTCTGTCGCAGCTGCAAAACCTAAAGCCGGGACAATCTGAATCTTCAAAGCCAGCAGTTTAGAATTCTCTATTGCTTAGAGAAACATATTCGCCTACTATTGCAGTCGTATAAATTCAGGAAAAAAGAATCCAGCAGACTCTTCTTAAGAGCCCTGCTGGATTCTTTAACTTTATTAACGGAAAATCTGCTTAATAAGTTTTTCAGCTACAGCCCGTTTTAATTCTTCTTCTGCTGCAGGCATTTCATTCTTTTTCAGTCTGTCCAGTACTTCCTGGCTCAACTGTTCAGGGTAGAAGGTTCCAAAAGCTGTCCTCACTGCTAAGTCCGACAATTCCATTGCCGTACCACGCTTAACAAAAAAGCCGGTAAGCTGCTGAAACGTTATGCCATAGGCTTTACCATTATGTATGGCAAAGTTTCCTTTAGTAATAGCCTCTTCACCCCGGCCACTAACATGACCGGTAAAACTAAGCGGTCCCTGCACATCTTTATCTGTCAGCCGCGAACTCTCCAGATTGCTTCCGCTTACATCCAATTCATAGCTTTGATTATCCACATATACCGCTCCGGCAGCAGTAAGTTGGCCTTGTTGGAAAGTACCTTTCACATCCTGCAAAGCAATCTGGTTATCGCGGAAATGAAAACTTCCGCTTACCGCATCAACAGCCATACCAGTGAAGCTAATCTGGGGCAAACTAAATGCCCCCTTAATCTCCGGTTCCATCAACTGCCCGCTTATCTGAATCTGAACAGCTAGCGGACGCTGTGCCGTCAGCCCGGTAACAAGCGCTGCCGGATCAGCATCAGGCAGCGTAAAGCTCATATTAAGCGCCTTTTTATTATCTTTAAAGTCAATAGTCCCCTGCCCCACTGCCTGTTGCCCATACAACAGCATGGCCACTTCACTAAACTGAATTCCGCCTGCGTCACCGGTAAACTTTCCTTGACCGTCACGAATATTTAACTTTCCAGCAATATTCAGCCCTGCAAAATCCCCTTGTGCTTTTATATGCAGTGCCTTTTGCTCGTCTTGAGCTGCCACTACCGTTAGGTTTTCAAGCCTTCCTCCATCAACATAACTAAGTGGTAAACTTGAAAATAACTCACTCAAGTCATTTAGTTCAACTGCGCTAGTCTTAAGAGTTAGTTCTCCCGGCGTCTTGCCCCAATGACCTTGTACATTTATTACCGATTGAGTTACTTTACCTTGCAGATTCACTTCCATATCGGGAGAGTTAACAAAAGCAAGTGATCCTTTAACATCCTCTACCGTTTTATCTATTTGACCGGATTGCAGATGAAATTTGCCTGATTCAAACTCAATCTTACTATGAAAATTTTGTTCTCCTGATGGTTGACTATGTAATAACCCATCCCAATTAAACTGACCGTTTTCCTCTGTCAGCCAAATCTCGCTTCCCTGCACTGTTACATTTTCCACCTGCGCCAGACCCAAGCTACCACCCGTCAGATCCGTCCAGCGGTACAGCATTTTCATAACCGGGATCTTCGCTAATAAATTGCCTTGTTGATCGTAAAGAAAAATATTGCGGACTCTGACTCGCCCCGATAACGTCAAGTCAATATCTCCAACTACCAGCCGCCCTGTCAATTGTTGTTCTACTCTTTGAACAAGAGTATTTTGAATGGTCTTGCCGATCCACATTGCAAAAAACTGCCAAAATAATATCATAGCCGCTACCAATAAAACTGTTACAGTTAGCGACTTCTTATGGTATAGTAAAATTTCTCTCATCTTACATCCTCCCACTAGCACGGAGCACCATTGCTTATTTTTCTAGTTTATTCCATTTCTCAATAAAAAAACCTCTAAATATTTGTTTCCGGCAAAATTATTACTCATACCGTGGATCGATTTGGAGATTAATTTATTTTGACAAAAAGCATTTACCCACAGTAAGAGATCGGTTACGATAAGGAAGGAAAGGAGAGTAGGTATGGAAATACAAATAAAAAACAATCAATCTGAGCTACTAGCGTCTTCAAAAACAAACTGGAAGATTTGGTGGAATTTACTCCGCCCTCATACATTAACTGCTTCCTTTGTCCCTGTAGCTATTGGTACTGCATTAGCGCTGCCCATCAGCAGTTTTCAGTTACCCTTGTTTCTCGCCATGCTCTTTGCAAGCATGTTGATTCAGATTGCAACCAATATGTTTAACGAGTATTTTGATTATAAAAACGGGTTGGATACCGAAGCCTCGATCGGCATTGGCGGTACTATTGTCAGAGATGGAATTGCGCCTGCCACAATACTGACCCTTTCTCAATATACCCTGACCGGGGCCTTTTTATTGGGTATATATATTTGCCAGCAAAGCAGTTGGTGGCTTTTACCTATCGGACTTTGCTGCGGTGCTGTCGGTTATTTCTATTCAGGTGGTCCTTACCCGATCTCAGCGACTCCACTGGGAGAAGTAGTCTCAGGCACTTGCATGGGACTCATCATAATTAGTATTTCCTTTTTTCTGCAAACAGGTACTGTCACAAGCGAGTGTGTCCTGGTCTCTATTCCCACTTCCATCTTAATTGGCGCTATTTTAATGGCGAACAATATCCGTGATTTAGATGGCGATAAACAACATGGCAGAAAAACGCTAGCCATTTTACTGGGAAGAAAATCTGCGACTACCTGCCTTATGTATATGTTTACCCTATCCTATCTTTGGATACTTATGCTAATGTGTACCGGTATTACCGGGCTATGGAGCTTGTTAACCCTTATCAGCCTGCCAAAAGCATTTGCAGCCATTCGCGGATTTCGCCGCAATACAACTCCCGAAGCTTTAATGCCGGCTATGGTAGCAACCGCACAAACCAACACCTTATTGGGGCTCACGTTGTCTCTAAGCCTACTGTTGGATCACTTGCTCTCTTAGGTAATAACTTAGCGACTACGTACAACTCCACTTGTTCTTACGCAAGCAAGCAACCCCACCGCCAGCAGAGGTCCTACTGCTAAAATTGAAAAAGCTCCTAAATAACTGCCTGTACGATCTAGCACCATGCCGGCAGTAACCGGTGAAATCAACGATCCCACCTGCCAAATCCCATTACAGAAACCAATTGCTGTTGCTACATGGCGTGCTGCAACTAATTCACTTATAAATGTATTGAGCACCGGGCCAAAAACAAAAGCTCCCGCCCCCAGCAAAGGCGCCAATACAACCAAATATTGCACATCCTGATTTCTACCGAACAGCCACAGTAATACAGCAAAAAAAGCTAAAATTATCATGCCAGTCTGACGGCGGCGCTGCCGGAAGCGATCAGACAGCCAGCCAACTACAGGCTGACCAATTAAGGCTCCTAGACCAAAAAGCGCCATGGTCTGACCAGACTGCTGTAATGACAGTCCCAAACCATGATGCATATAAGCGTTAGCCCAGGTCAAAGTTCCCCAGGTACCCCACATGGCAAAAAAACCCGCTGCTGCTGTCAGCATTAGATCTCGATTAGTTAACATATCTTTTAATTCAAACTTTAACCCCTTTTTTCCTGCAGCAGATACAATTCTAAGCTCAGATCGACGTGGTAATATCATCCATGCTAAGGCAAAAGCAGCTAATGTAATACTTCCAGCTAATAAAAAAGACGAGCGCCAGCCATATTGTGACGCAATTAGTGGTGATAGTATATTAGCCAGGAGCAGCCCTAAGGGAGCCGATGTCATAAACAATCCCATCGCCATTGCCCGGTGCTCGGCGCTGACATGATCGTAAACTCCTTTTACTGCAGCAGCCAACACAGCACCGGAGCCAAAACCGGCTAGAAAGCGTAAAGTAATCCCCTGCAAAAAGCCGGTCGTCAGCGCAAGTCCGATTGTAAATATCCCCATCAGAAAGAGAGAGTACAGCAGCACTTTACGGCTGCCCCACCGGTCTGCCAGCATCCCGCCCGGAAGCTGCGTAAGTAAATATCCTAAGAAGAAAGCACTCATAAACCCACCGGCCTCAGCAGCTGTCAAGCCCAATTCACCAGCAGCCATTGGGATGATCGGCGGCCAGGAAAGACGGTCAATAAAAGAACAAAGAAAAGCCAGCCAACCGCAGGAAATTACGCGTAAGGCAGTCATCCATTTTTGTTTCATCCACTACACTCCAATAATCAGTATTCACTAGCGATCTACATAAATGACCTACAAGCAAAATGTGCCTGTAGGTCATTTATTTTAAACGAGCTAACCTATAAAAAAGGTGTCTCGTTCAACTTTGCAGACCCTCAATCCAAACTCACTATACCAACAGGTCTTCCCCTCACGTTGGGCTTCAACATGGAGCGATTGGTTCTTAAACTGCTCGACAGCCTCGATCGAACACCAATAGGAAACCGTAATCCCCATGCCGCCAGCATCTCTAACACTTTCAGCACCAATAAATCCCTCTTGCCGGGCTGCAAGCTTCATCATCTTTTCCGCCATGTTACCATACCCCTGATCTCCTTCAGACCGCTGAGAGGTAAAAATAACAGCATAATAAGGAGGCTGCGGTGTTGTAGTTATACACATACTTCTTCTCCTGTATTTATTTTCATTTTATCATAAAAATCAATTTACTCCAGTTATCTTTTGACAAACCACATTGATAAATTGGGGATGGTCCTGCTAAATTAGGTCAAAAGCAGGACATTCATCCGATTGTTTCTTAATCCGGTTTACAGTACCATATAGAGTAATTGATATAAGAGACAGTATTGCGGGAAGGAGCTGTTAACATAATGACATCAGTAACACAGCTTTATAACGTTAACCAACTTACACCTGGAATGGAACTTGGTCAACCGGTTTTAAACCAGAAAGGTACCGTACTGTTGGCTGAGGGAACCGTCTTAAATAAAGCACTTTTAGACCATCTTTCCAGGCTTGGTGTCGAATCAGTAGGCATCAAGGAAACAATACTCCAACAAAGCACCGAAATTACCTTAGATTCAAAAAGCCTGGAGCTGCTAAATCAAGCCGTTGAACAAATCAAGTCCAGCTTTCACACCATTGAAAAATACGGCAAAGTTCCTATGCAGATTTTTGAGAATATAGCAGCCAATCATCTTAGCCCTTTAGTTAATACCCATTCTGCTGCCAACTTCTTGAATATTGACCGCCCCAAAAGTGATTATCTATATAACCATTCCATTAATGTGGGGCTATTAAGTGGTCTTATTGGAAAATGGATGGGCAGCAGTGAAGAAGAAATTTCTGCGTTAATATTAACCGGCTTGCTCCATGACATTGGTAAAACACAGATTCCTCAAGACGTTATTAATAAAACAGGTAAATTAACTCCCAAAGAAATGGAACTTGTTAAATTACACGCCACTTACAGTTATCGTTTGCTGAACGATCTTCCTAATATCCCTCCGACCGTAAAATTCGGTATTCTTCAACATCATGAGCGCTTAGACGGAAGCGGTTATCCTGGCCGCTTCAGAGATGACAAAGTCCATCGGTTTGCCCGGATTGTAGCTATCGCTGATATTTATTGCGCGATGACCGCAGATCGGGAGCACTCAGAAAAGTCCAATCCTTTCGCAGCCGCAGAAGAACTGGCAAAAGATATGTATTCTAAACTAGATACCGAAATATGCACCACATTTCTTACTAACTTCTGCTCCTTCATAATAGGAAATAAACTGCAATTAGAAGATGGCCGGGAAGTTGAAATTGTCTATACTGGTCATTTCTTAAACCTCAATCCGCTCGTGCGAACAGCGGAGGGCGAAATATTAACGATTACTAACTGGCGTTCTATTCGAAAAATGACACCCTTTAGTGCAAAACTTACCTAGTTGCTTCATTACCATCGGCTGCCTGTTAGGCAGCTTTTCTTTTTATAGCTGAAAAGCCTGCATACCGGTTTAATCCGGCATGCAGGCTTTTATATTCACTGATGAAATAGCACTCTACACTATGACGCTAATGGATTGCTTTCTTTTTGAACTTTCCACCCATGACTTCGTGTACATCATTAATTGTCAAAAATGCATTTTCGTCTATCTCATCCACAATAGATTTCAATTTAGCCATTTCAAGTCGAGTAATTACTGCATAGAGCACATTTTTTCGCTCTTTTGTATAACCGCCCTCACCATGGAGAATCGTTACGCCCCTTCCTAATCGAGCTAACAAGGCATCAGCAATTTCATCCGGTTTGTCCGATACAATCATAGCTGCTTTTGATTCATCAAGACCCTCTATGACAATATCCATTACCTTGAAGATAATAAAATAAGCAACAAGGGAATACATTGCTTTATCTAAGGTAAATACAAGGCCGGCACTTGATAAAATAAAGAGATTAAGAAACATTACAATTTCACCGACAGAAAAACTCGTCCATCTGTCAAAGATAATTGCTACAATTTCAGTACCATCGAGTGAACCACCAAAGCGGATAATCATTCCAACTCCCAGGCCAACAATGATTCCGCCAAAAACGGCTGCTAAAAATAAATCGTTTGTTACTCCAGGAATAGGATGAAAAACATGGGTCCAGTACGACAGTGATGCAATAGAAAACAAGGTTGACAGGGCAAAGGTTTTGCCAATCTGCTTATATCCCAAATAAATAAACGGTATATTTAATACAACTAAAAATAAACTTAAAGGCATGCCAGTAAGATAGCTTGCCATAATAGAAATACCAACAATACCGCCGTCAATGATGTTGTTAGGCACTAAGAAAATTTCCAGCCCAACTGCGGTAATAATTGAGCCAATAAAAAGCATTACGTATCTTTTGATTTCCTGTATTGTTCGATTTTTTTTCGCCATTAGCAACCTCCCAATATTGGTTATGCAATAACATACATACCAATATCTTCAATTATTTTTTCTGGTTCGTGTGCTGCAATCGCTGAAGCAGTGACTCCCGCAGCTTTACGAAACTATCCTCCTCCACTAGTATTTACTGCTATTGATTATTTTCTCCATAATAACGCTTAATTCCTGTATTTTATTACATTATTACAATATAGCTGTTGTTAGCTCTATTTTGATCTAACTTACTGTTCTTTCTAGTACTTCTTTGATTGAAAACTTAACCTGAAAAGTTGTTCCCGCTTCATTTGTCTTAATATCAATGGCAGCATTATGCCGAAAGGCAATCCCGTAGCAGACCGGCAAACCAAGGCCTGTCCCACTCTCTTTTGTAGTAAAAAAGGGAGTCCCCAGTTGATTCAACACATGTTTCGGGATACCAACGCCGTTATCGGCAACTTCTAATATAACAGACTGGTTGCAAAAATAAGTTCGGATTTTAACGACACCCTTTTTAGGCATCGCTTCCATTGCATTTTTTACTAAATTTAAAAACAGCTGCCGAATTTCACCTTCATCTAACAGCAATAACGGTATGTTGCACAATTCATAGAAAATAAGCTGATCATTTTTAATTGCTTCTGCATTCAGCAAAGGATACATCGCTTCCAGTATCCCGTTTAATGACTTAACCATTCGCTTTTCGGGTTTTTCTTTAGCTAAAGATAAAAATTCGCTAATGATGCAATTGGCTCTATCCAACTCATCTATCATAATATGAAAAAATTCCTTATTGGAGGCGGTCGCTTCCTTTGCTAGTAGCACTTGCAGGAAGCCACGTACGGTAGTCATGGGATTACGGACCTCATGTCCTACTGATGCTGCCATTTGTCCAATCAAGTCCAGCCGAGCCAGTCTTTCAATTTCTTTGGTATTTGGTGAAATAGCCTGAGAACGTAAAGAAAGCAGTGCATAGCCAAGATTATCAGCAAGGCTGACTAACATATTTCCTGCCTCCTGATCAAAAGCCTCCGCCTGAGCTGCATACACGACAAGAATGGCAGACGGCACCTCTTCAATACATATCGGTAAAGCAATCGCCGATTGAAATCCTCGCTTAATTGCCCCGCTGCGCCATGGTTCATAGGAACACTCCTGCTTTATGTTCCGTACAATTACGGCCTGACGCCTGCGCAGAGCAACGCCAATCGGTCCATATCCGTTAGGAGTATCATCCGCCCACGTCACCCTCATTGAAGCTAAGTAGCCCTCTTCTTCTCCCCAGGAAGCAATGGGGCAGACGGTTTTCTTTCTATCGGTCTCGACATTTCCCACCCAGGCTAATTTGTAGCCGCCTGTCTCAACTATAATGCGGCAGATCTCTTGAAGCAGCGCCGTCTTATCTCTTTTTTGCACCGACGCCTGCAACGCCTGTACTAACATTTTTAAATCACAATTTGACCATTTAACTGCATCTTCAATAGGATTTCTTTTGGTTATCTTCATCACGTTATTCATTATAACCCCTCACTACCTAGTAATAAGTTGAATATAATACTATATAATCATTTATATAATTTGTATACTTTCTACTTTACAGTTAATATATTTGTTAATAATCCATTCGCTATTTTCCATAATTCTCCTTTTTACTTTACATAGCAAGTTTTATCAAGTATTGTAACTTACTGTCAATATCGCTCATTCAAATGATAATACATCGATTTCAACTGATTATGTCTCCTTTAAGAGCATGGATATTTATACGTTAAAAATAAAGACCGCTCATCATCTCGCCCTGTTGTGCGTTCAGATGATAAGCGGTCTTTATTTAATAATGGTTCCCAAATGCATTTGCAACAATGATTCGTAAATCGTCTATTGCCAACTGGCGAGGGCTATTTGCCAAAAGTCGGTATGTTGCAGCATCAGCACAAATGCATTCTAAGGCATCCGCAGGAATTTGCACATCTGCAAGTGTAGCTGGTATAGCAAGATCTTTTTTCAGCGTATTAACTGCTACTATGGCACGCCTTTGCGCTTCTTTATCGGGCAGCTGATAAATATCTTCTCCTAGTGCCACCGCAACATCCCGAAGCTTTTCATTGCCGGCCTGCCAATAATAATCCAAAACATATGGTAACATAATCCCATTAGCTACACCATGAGATATACCGAATTGGGCACCTATGGGATGTGCGATGCCATGAACAGCTCCCAAACCAGCATTCGTAAAAGCTGCTCCAGCCATTAGACTCGCTAAGGCCATATTACTGCGTGCTTCTAAATCATCTCCATGTGAATAAGCAGTTAGTAAATTACTGCCGATAAGCTTCATCGCCTGCAAGGCAAGACCATCGGTTATGGGATTTGCTCTTACGGCAACATAGGCCTCTATCGCATGAGTCAGGGCATCAATACCAGTTGCAGCCGTCACACCAGAGGGCATGCTAGTATGTATCACCGGATCAACAATTGCTAAAAGCGGCATCATTAATTCATGTGATACACCAATCTTTTGCTGATTTTGCTTATCTGTAGTAACAGCTGCAGCCGTCACCTCGCTGCCGGTACCGGCGGTAGTAGGTATACAGATTAAAGGAATCCCATTTTTTGTAATTGTCCGTCTGCCGTAGAGGTAGTCCCGAATCGAGCCGCCATTGGCATTGACCATATTGATTGACTTAGCAGCATCCATTGGACTCCCGCCGCCGAAGGCTATCATTGCATCAGCCTGAAACTCCTGCAGTATACAAACTCCTTGTTCTACAGTTTCTACACTGGGATCAGCCTCAACTTCTGAAAATAACTGAACCTGAATTCCTGCCTGCTCCAATTGCTCCAGCAGCGCCTGCAAATGAGGTGACTTTTTGGTAGATGTCCGCCCTGTTATCACGAGAATTTTTGTAAAGCCCTTGTCTTTACAGATTGGAGCAAGATTTTTTACAACATCACGGCCAAAAACTACTTTAGTAGAAATTCCAAAACTAAAAGCGTTCAAAACAACTCCCCCTTAACATAGATTCGCAAATCTTCTACATCCTGTGACACCCTATTGAAATTCCCTGAGCAGTTTCTCATTAGTATGTAATAAATCACGAACTTCACGTTCAGGTACAGGCTTGCTGAATAAGTAGCCCTGTACGACATCACAATGATACTGAGTGAGCTGTTCCAATTGGGCCTTGGTTTCTACTCCCTCGGCCACTGTTTTAATGCCGAGCTGGTGCGCTAGCCGGATAATGACTTCTGTTAATTGTTTTTCGCTCTCTTTGCTTATCAGGTCATCAATAAAAGACTTATCAATTTTCACAACATCTATTGGCAATTTTTTCAGGTAGTTCAGGGAAGAATATCCTGTTCCGAAATCATCGAGATAAATACCGATGCCTAGGTCTTTAATTAATCTAAGCTTATCGATATTGGCCTCAATTGATTCCATCAGAATACCTTCGGTTATCTCCAGACCTATCCACTCGGGAGCAGCACCCGTTTCCTCCATAATGTTGCGGACTGACTGAACAAAATCACTTTGCATTAATTGCACAATTGAAAGGTTTACCGTCACTTTAAGGTTCTCATACCCTTCCTGCCGTAAAGCAACAATAAAACGGCAGGCATTGCGCAGTATATGTTGTCCGATCGGTATAATTAAACCGGTTTCCTCCGCTAGGTCAATAAATTGTGTCGGCATAACAAGGCCCTTTTCCGGGTTATACCATCTGATCAGTGCCTCAAAGCCAATAATTTTTCCTGTAGATACTTCAACAAAAGGCTGATACCATAGCCGCAGCTCATCATTGACAATAGCCTCCCGTAAGCTCCGTTCCAGCAGCACTTTCTCCAATACAGCCTTCTCCATCATTCTACTAAAGAATATACATTTGTTTTTTCCCTGAACTTTGGCTTGGTACATTGCCAAATCAGCATTCTTCAACAATTCTTCTTTTGAAGCCCCATCTTGTGGAAAGATTGTTACCCCAATACTTAACGTAACATCAAAATTCTTTTCATTAATCTGGAGCGGAACGCTAAGCACATCCTGTATTGTTTGAGCAAGGCGCGCAGGACACTGTTGATCTTCCACAGACTTTAGTAAAAGGACGAACTCATCGCCGCCCATTCGGAAAACAGAACCTACTCCCTTACTGCTGTCAGCAAGCAGGTTTCCCATTACAACAAGCATTTTATCACCGTATGAATGACCAAATGTATCATTGATGACCTTAAAGTTATCGATATCAACAAAGAGCAATGCCCCTGACTGGCTTGCAGGGTAGTGATCCAGTAAATCTTCTAATTCTTTCTCTAAGGCCGTCCGGTTGGCTAAGCCGGTAAGAGAATCATGATAGGCCAAATAATTTATTTTTGCCTCATGTGACTTCCTGTCCGTAATATCGGTGAGCGACCCAGCCATTCTGAGAGGCCGACCACTGGAGTCAATCAGTGCCTTTCCCCTCAGCAACAGCCATGTAGGACCGTGGGCAGTATTCATTTTCTCCTCTAATACAAAATATGCCGATTCTCCGGAAAGATGTTCATCCAGCTGCGCTAGTACCAGAGACAATTCTCCTTGCGGGATTTTCTCCTGTAAGAATTGTCTGAATCCCTGGAGCTGGTTGGAACTAATCGCTAAAAGTTCACAGCAGCGATCAGAAAAATATACTTCATCCCTGATGATATCCCAGTCCCATAGACCATCATTAGCTCCCTCAACGGATAATTTGTATCGTTCTTCGCTCTTACCCAAAGCATCACGGACATTAGCAGTCTGTTGGTATTGGTGCTGCAGTTCATCCTGAGAGGCCAGCACTTCTTCGTAAAGCGCTGTTATTTCCTCATTATTTCGTTTCAAATTTACTTCTGCCGTTTTTCGTCGCTTAATGTTGCCAATAAGCACAACAATATAGAAGATTAATACCCAAAATGCACATATTACTGACCAGATTATTTCTTTATTTGTTTCATAGAACGTCAGGGGATTATTAATGATGACACTGTTAGGCGGTATTTTGCTGACCGGCAGTTTCAGCCTCTCAAGCTGCTGATAATCCACTGTCACGACGCCATTAGCCGGACTAACCGGCGCAATATCAGACGGCTGCTCACCCTGGAAAATTCGCATACCAAGCTCAGCAGCATGTTTTCCTTGCTGAAGGCCGCTCACGACACTTCCGCCAATAGTGCCTACACCTACATTAAAATCATATAATATATATATGGGAATGCGGCTATTTTGGCTGAATATTTGTGCATAACGGGTTAAATCCATATTTGTCCCTGCAGCGTCCCGACTGTAGGTTGCGATAAGAACCGCGCTATTGTCAGGAGCACTTAATAGCTGCCTGTTGATCTCCTGATAGCTGAAATCATTCATATGTACTACCGACAAGGGGAGTTTTTGCTTATGAACCGCCGATTCAAGCAATTCTCGCGCGGCCAACCCACTTTCCGTATTATCATAAATCAAATAAAGCTGCTCTAAATCAGGAGTTAAACCATTCATAAGCTTGAGCGTGCCTTCAACGTCCATAATTTCATATACACCGGTAACATTGCTCCGCCCTGCAGCCATTTTCTCTGCTGATGCAGGATAAACTCCACAAAAAACAATTGGCGCATTATGAAAAAGCTCAGTCTGGTAGTTCAAAGCAAATTCCAGCGCCTTATCATCTGTAGTCATAACAATATCAATTGTCCGCTGTGCATATTTACTTTTAAAAATCTGATAGAAAAGCGATATATTATCCGGATTGGGACTATTCTTCCAATCGAGATATTCAATATAAAATGCAGGTTCAATACCAGCCTGATTATACGTATTGATTATTCCTATAGTCTCATTGTCAGTCCATGGCATATTACGATCATACGAATTAATTATAAGAATGTTCGGATTTTTATTGATTGCAAAAACAGTACAGGGAAACATCGACACCATAAGCTGGATAATGGTTACGCATACTGTCACAATCCATCCTTTTTGCCACATTTGCCATCCCACACTTTGTTGTCCCTATAACGGGTATTTTAATTTGCAACAACACCTATTTAATTTTTATAAATACTTATTATTTTTTAGCTATTTTCGCTAATTTTCTTGCGATTTCCTGCTGTATTTTGTAAAAAAATAGCATATTAGGCAATGTTTTTCACTTACCCAACCAGTTCTTTAACAATAAAACTTAACCGCTTGCGCTGCTCTTCCCGTTCTAAGGGCATACCATACTGATAGCAATCAAGCACATCTGCATCTTTAACAATTTCCTCCAGCCATGTACCGACTTTTTCTTTGCTGCTATGATTTCTTACTGCTTGAGACAGCATTTCTGTTTCTTCTTCATTGAAATAGCCGGTCTCTGCAAGAAATTCTTTTGCTGGTCCGTAGCCCTCTTCAGCATGATTATTTTGTTTTCCACTTAAAATACGGCCATAATCATGAATTGAACAAGCGATCGCTGCAAGCTCCGCATTTTCGCCCCTTTTCAGAGCAAGCAATTCACCGACCTTTGCACAGCTAACCAGGTGAATTCGTTCCCAGTCTAAAGAGTGATCTCTGGAACTGTTATCTTCGCATGTATTAATTTTATTTAATAGTTTCACTTGAATTTCAAAAAGCCGATTCACAAATAAGACCTCCCTTTTCTTCATGGATTATTCGTTTTCTGCGGCCTGCGGCCCAGCCAGCGGTCACCGATAACATGGATCAATAAACCGACCATAATTAATACAGCACCTGCAGCCTGCCAAAGAGAGACATGTTCTCCCAATACTAACGAGGAACTACTCATACCAACAATGGGTACAAGCAGCGCTAAAGGCGCTACTACGGCAGCAGGATAACGGGAAAGCAATTTCGCCCACAAACCATAGCCAATGAGTGTGGCAAAAAAAGCTAAGTAAATAACGGCTCCGAAACTCTTCCATGAAGGAGCACGCAAGACGGCCGCCCACACAGCCTGACCCTCTATAAACCAGGACAGCAATGCCAGCGGTATAATAGCAACGGCTCCTGCCCATACAACTAAAGACAACATGGAAAATGGCGGAACGCCAATTGTGGCCCGGCGCATAATTACATTGCCGGTCCCCCAGCAGGCCGCAGCGGCCAGCGTCAGGCCAAAGCCAATGACGGTCATATTGCCCCCCTGTTCAGAACCAATGATCGCCATACCACAGACTGATAAAATTAGTCCGATAACATGATTGAACTGCCACTTTTCACCAAGCCAGACAACTGCCACAAGCAATGTAAAAAAAGCCTGTGACTGCATGACTAACGAGGCCAGGCCTGCAGGCATGCCTGCTTGCATTCCCCAAAACAGAAAAGAAAACTGCCCCACATTGATTGTTAAGCCTAGAATAATTAGCCAGGACCAGGCAACCGGCGGGCGAGGCAAAAAAAACAAAACAGGAAATGTAGCAAATAAAAAACGCATCGTCCCTAGCATGAGGGGAGGCATATCTTGCAAACCCACTTTAATGGCAATAAAATTGAGACCCCAAACAATAATCACGATTAGGCTGATGACCAGATCCTGTCGTTGCATCGTAACTTACTCCTATTTATTATCTTTATATATTTTTTAACCTACAGTTAAAATCCTGCCAGACACCGTCACAGCCGGTACGGGCAAAACAAGAAGTTACACAATTCCCTGCTTAATAAGCATATTCGATTATAACATTACACTAATAAGCGTACAAGGAGTTTACACGGTTATGTCGAAAACACGATTTGTTAGGAGGAATGATCGTCATGAACAACTACTACTTTACTGAAATGACGGAAGACTATCTTGAGGATGTACTGCAAATTTATACACACTACGTACTGCATACAACTGCTACTTTTCATACGCAGCCATTGACCCGTGGAGAAATGAAAGAAATGGTCTGCTCACCTGATCCCAAGTATAAGACCTTTGTGTTATTAGATAAAAACAGGGTTAGCGGCTATGTGCTGCTAACCCGGCACAAGCCCAGAGAAGCTTACGATGAAACGGCCGAAGTAACCATTTATTTGGATCCTTCCTGCAAAACAAAAGGACTTGGCAGCTTAGCACTTTCTCATATTGAGGAATATGCAAGAACCCAGCCGCTGCATACGCTTGTAGCGACTATATGTGGACAAAACGAGGCCAGCATCCGCTTATTTGAAAAGAACGGGTATACAAAATGTGCTCATTACAAAGAAGTGGGAAAAAAGTTTGGTCAGCGTTTGGATATTCTCGGTTACCAAAAAATCATTCCATGATCTCACAGAATAAGAAGGCCTGAATATTTACGAAAGTAAACATTCAGGCCTTTGTTTATAAACAGATGTTAATGCAGCAATTATCAGCTTTTGCTCTTTTGCGCTTTTTTTGCTTTATATAATTCATATCTCTTTTTGCCCTCTTCGAAGGCCAGTTTCTCTTCAGGCGTATCAAGCAGAAGCTCCGGCACCATATTGGGGCGGCCTTTTTTATCTAGCGAAACCATTGTAAAGAAGGCTGACAGCGCCTTTTTACGACCTTCGTATTCCAAATCCTCTACTTCAACAGTAACAGCTACTTCCATAGAAGATTTGCCTGCATACACAACCTGCGCTGAGCAGATAACCAAATCACCAATAAAAATGGGCAGATGAAATTCCAGTTCATCAACTCTTGCTGTGACAACGTTAGAGCGGGCATATCTGCGGGCAGCGGCATACGCCGTCGAATCCATCAACTTAATAATTTCTCCGCCGTGTATGTTCCCTGCCACATTAGCCTGACTAGGCATCATAACTTCACTAATTACTAGTTTAGACTCTGTTGAAGATCTTTGCATCATTCTTACCCCCATCTAACGTTTTCCTCAGGAAATGATACCGCCCTATTCAAGCTGAGACGCCTCTTCATCATTTTCTATTTTACGTATCAAAATACGGTTAATCCGCATATGATTAATTTCTTCAATTACAAATTGATAATCTTCGTAAAAGATCTTCTGCCCAACGTGTGGTTCAATTCCTACTCTGGAATAAACCCAACCTCCAATTGTATCGAAATCCTCAGAATCAAGTTTAAGGCCTACGATATCACTTACTTCTGCAATCAGCATTTTGCCGTCCACAGAATAGGCATTGCCTTCACGTATTTCGACTAATGGCCGTTCTTCATCAAACTCGTCTTGAATTTCACCAACAATTTCTTCTAAAATATCTTCAATGGTGACTAGTCCGGCTGTTCCACCGTACTCGTCAACCACAAGGGCCACCTGAGAACGTTCCTTTTGCAGGATCTTCAGCAAATCACTAATTTGCATAGATTCAGGAATAGCAATTACGTCTCTTACCATATTGCGAATATCAGGGTTTTTCTCCTGCACTACGGCTTTTAAAAGGTCTTTTATATGTATGAAACCAATAATGTTATCTTTATCGGGGTCACATACAGGATAGCGGGTCAATTCCTCTTCAATTGCTTTGTTTAGATTGTCAGCAAAAGTGTCTTCTGCATATAAGCAGACCATGTCAGTCCGGGGTATCATTACTTCCCGTGCATTGCGCTCAGCGAATTCAAAAATATTGTCAACAAAAGTGAGCTCTGTTTTATTGATAAACCCTTGCTTGTGGCTTTCTTCCATTAGAATGCGAATTTCCTGCTCCGTATGTGCGGCCTCGTGCTCATTGGCTGTTTGTATACCAGCTAAACGGAGAATCCAATTGGCAATCGTATTTAGCAACCATATCGCCGGATACATAAGTTTATAAAAAGCAATTAAGGGAACTGATGTCCATAGTGTAACACTGTCTGCTTTTTGTATTGCCAATGATTTAGGTGCTAATTCACCCAAAATAATATGCAAGGCCGTAATCACTGAAAAGGCAATTGCAAATGAAACGGTATGCACTACCTGAGCGGAAAAACCTAAGTCCGTCATAATTGGCTCAATCAAATCAGCAATCGCCGGTTCACCAATCCAGCCCAACCCTAATGATGCAAGGGTTATGCCTAACTGGCATGCTGACAAATACGCATCTAGATGATCTACGAGCTTTTTTGCATATTTCGCTCTGGTATTTCCCTCGCTCACCAAGGTATCAATACGGGTACCTCTGACCTTAACCATCGCAAATTCAGCTGCCACAAAGAAACCATTCAATAACACTAGCACAATTACAAACAATAAATTAAACAAGGTAGACGCAGGATCCAATAAGTTCCTATCTCCCTTTAAGCAGAGAGAATAGGGTTCACCTCCTCAAATTATAACTATTGCTTTATCGGTAACCCGACAAAGTATTGATATCCATTATAGTAATAGATTGGTAATATCACAATGGGCAGGTTGATTCATATTAAACCGGACTAGGGCTTATCTATAGCAAAAACCGGCTCTAGGTTCTTCACTGGCAGTCGGACTGCGCCTTACAAGCCTAGCTGTTGAAATCCGTAGTTTAAAAGTCTTGCAGCATCATCCCAGCGTTCATCACTGTTAAGCACAACAGCAATCAGTTCCACCCCTTTACGATTGGCTGCCGCAACTAAGCAATCGCCCGCCGCTTCCGTATAGCCAGTTTTCACACCATTGGCACCGGTAAATGTGGCCAGAAGTTTATTGGTATTCCTGACATGCGTGCTAGGCCGGTTCAAAAAATGCACATCATAATCACGAGTGGAAACAATACGGGAAAATGTTGGATTTTGCATGCCATAGGCCGTAATGAGTGCAAGATCATACGCAGTTGTGTAGTGATTAAAAGGGTCCGGTAAGCCATGGGGATTGCTGAAGTTCGTGCGGACTGCTCCAATTTTCGCTGCTCTTTCATTCATCATTTTCACAAATTCCGGTATCGAACCTGCTACATTTTCAGCGACAGCCTCTGCGGCGTCATTACCGGAAACAAGCATCATGCCATATAAGGCTTCCTGCAGCGTCAGCCTATCTCCACCTCTTAGCTCCAGGCTTGATCCATCGCAGGCGGCTGCCTGTGAACTGACAACGACAGTACTGCCTAAATCACCTTTTTCTAATGCTGTTATTAACGTTGTAATTTTAGTTGTACTAGCCGGATACATGATAGCATCAGCCTGTTTCGCAAACAATACCTGTCTTCCGGCAACTGCCATAACGACGGCTGCTTCAGCTTCTATTTGCGGAGCGGCTGCGAAAGCACTGCTCATCGATACGATACTAATGCATATTCCCACTAAAATTCGTTTAAACATGGTTTTCTCCTATGTAGTAAGGCCGCTTGCATGTCAAGAGCCGATTTTATTATAAAGTCCCAGCACTAGCGACAGCATCCCCGCCGCTATTAAGGGCCCTACAGCAATTCCCTGAAAAAAAGATACTCCTACGATTGTTCCGATAATCAGAGAAGTAATTGCATCCGGTGACAGTTGAAAAAAGCTTACTCCTCTCCCTCCCAGCCAGGCTGCAAAAATTCCGATAGCCACAGCTAGTACACCTGCCGGTGTCACTAAAGAATCCGTCATATTCTTGAGACTAATGCGGCCTGATGCTATTGGTGCCAAAATGGCCAGGGTAAGAATGATTATCCCAATATTTATCCCTTTATTCTCCAGTACAGGAAACCAATTATCAAACCCAAGTAATTTAATGATCAGCAATATTGACGCCGCAATGGAAACAGACTGGTTCTGCCCGATTACAGATAAGACCAGGATAATCAGGATCGGCAAATTCTCCAAAGACATATACTCACTCCTAACATCGCAGTACACTATTCAGTTACAACATAACCATTTATCCTATAGTGTAATACTATTTATACAAATTTGCCATATCCATGTGGAGTATACACATAGGTATAGTGTACCCCAACAATAAACCGATTAGCCTAACGCACCCTTGTCGCATTAGGCTAATCGGTCTGTCATTCAGGTATTATCGATTACGTAGCATTACTTGATCATGTACGGATAATTGACAACCGTACGCGGAACAAGTGTCTCTTTAATTGCGCGCTGGCTCATCCAGCGATATAAGTTAATCGCACTGCCGGCTTTATCGTTGGTCCCTGATCCGCGGCTGCCGCCAAACGGCTGCTGCCCGACTACTGCACCTGTCGGTTTATCGTTAATATAAAAGTTGCCTGCCGCATGATCCAATGCCTTGGCCAGCTTGATAATCGCAGCTCTATCCTGCGCGAATACCGCCCCTGTCAATCCATAACTGGTAGACGTATCACACTGAATCAGCGCTTCCTCCAGTTTGTCGTCAGGGTATACGTATACAGTTAGTACCGGTCCAAAGATTTCTTCAACCATTGTCTTATATGTAGGTGTTTTTGCCAGTATGACGGTAGGCTCTACAAAATAACCTACACTGTCATCACATTTGCCGCCTATGATGATTTGCGCGTCATCCGAGCTATTGGTATAGTCCAGATAGCCTTTGATGTTAGTAAAGGATGCTTGATCAATAACCGCATTCATTAGATTGGTAAAGTCACAGGCATCACCCATTTTTACATTCCCAATTTCTTTTTCAAGGCCGGTTCTTACTTTGCCCCAAAGGCTTTCCGGAATATAAGCACGGGAGGCTGCCGAACATTTTTGTCCCTGATATTCAAAAGCACCCAAGACCATAGCACATACAAGAGCGTCAACATCTGCCGATTCATGAGCAAAAATAAAATCTTTGCCGCCGGTTTCACCTACAAGGCGAGGATAGGATGCATATTGACTCATATTGTCTGCAACCTGTTTCCAAATATCGTTAAATACTGCAGTCGAACCGGTAAAATGTACACCAGCCATATTAGGATGGCCTATAACAAGCTTGCCAAAGTCAACGCCTCTAGAAGGAACAAAATTAATAACGCCTGCCGGTAATCCGGCTTCCAGCAGGATTTGCATGAAATAATAGTTAGATAATACCGCTGTGGAAGAAGGCTTCCACAAGACAGTGTTGCCGACCATTGCAGGCGCAGTGCAAAGATTACCCCCAATGGAAGTAAAGTTAAAAGGAGTAATTGCCGCTACAAAACCGTCTAGCGGACGGTATTCGACACGGTTCCATACACCGTCTGTATTGGCAGGCTGCTGCTTATAAATTTCCTGTACATAATAGGGATTAAAACGAAGGAAATCAGCCAATTCGCAAATAACGTCAATTTCTGCCTGATAGGCATTCTTACTTTGTACAAGCATGCAGGAAGCAGCTACTTTTGCCCTGTATTTTCCGGTTAATAAGTCGGCTGCTTTTAAGAAAATGGTCGCCCGATGCTCCCACGGCATATTCTCCCATTCTTTCTTAGCCGCCTCTGCCGCCTCAATTGCCATAAGCAGTTCTTTTTCGCCCGCAACATAATACTCGCCAAGTATTTTATTATGATCATGAGGACAAATCATTTTGGCTTTCTTCCCTGATCTGACTTCCTTCCCACCAATGATCATCGGTATTTCAATAGGATTTTCTAACTGCCTTTGTAGTTCAGCTTCTAATGCAATTCTTTCAGATGATCCCGGCATATAGGATTTCACCGGCTCATTTTTAGGTTGTGTAATTTGAAAATAAGCATTGTTCATCTCTTAAATCCTCCTCAAACGCATTCAAATTTAAATTTATTACACTACGGAAGGTTCTACAAATAGCTCTCCCCGCTCAAAGCGGCTGACATCAAACATATCGACCGGAAAAAGAGTGGGTTTCCCCAGAACCATTTCAGCCATCAGCTGACCGGTAACCGGTGAAATCATAAAGCCATGGCCACTAAAACCAGCAGCAGTAAAAAATCTGCTTACTTGAGGGCTGCTGCCTAGTATCGGTGTCCGGTCAGGACACATATCATAAAGACCTGCCCACTGGCGAATCACGTTCAATTCTCCCAGCTGTGGCATAATAGATACCAGCTTTGCCGCCATTTCCTCAAGAAACTGCCAGCTTGATTTAATATTGTAACCCTCAGGTTCATCAGGATGACCAACACCCATAATAAAGCTGCCATGTGGACTTTGCTGGCAATAGAGGTTGTGATAAAAACTCATTACCATTGGACCAACGGTAGGTTCAACCGGCTCAGTAACCAAAATTTCATGCCTTTCCGGATAAATCGGCAATTCAATTCCGGCCATACGGCCAATAGCTTTTGCATACCCTCCGGCAGCATTTACAATTGTATCAGTGTGGATTGCACCCCTGCCGGTATATACTGCTGTTATTCTGCTGCCCTCTGTGGAAATGGCATGTACTTCTGTATCCGTATAAAATTCTACTCCTAAGTTCTTGGCAGCTTTCGCATACGCCTCAGTCACTTTAAAAGGATTGCAGTGTCCATCCTGGGCACAGTAAGTTGCGCCAAGCAACCCTTCCGTATTGAGAATTGGAACAATATCAAGGCACTGCTNNCGGGAGGGAATGGAGAGAGAGTTTTGCAACTCTAGATTTTTCTTGAACTGTTCCACCATTTTGGGTGTGTACGCAAGCAGCAAGTAGCCATTTTGTGTAAATTCAATGTCAACATCAACATCCAGCATTTGCGGCAGCTGAGATAGCATGTTAACGCTTTCACGGGCAAGAAGGCAATTCGTCTCTGTTCCCCACTGCATTCTCATACCTGCTCCACAGCGGCCCGTTGCCCCGCTTGCCAGATAGCCCTTCTCTAAAACTGCTACCTTTCCTGCTCCCGCTTTGGCAAGGTTATAGGCAGTAGCACAGCCGATAACTCCCCCGCCAATTACAACGACATCTGCCGTATTAATCATGCCGTGCCCCTCCTGCCAACGTGCCCAGTTTAATAGGTGCAACCAATGGCCGGAAAGTCGGCAGTCCAATTTCACTGACAGGAATCCCAGTTGCTAGTGAAATCTCTTTTGCAATCAACGGAGTGCAGGATCTACCCTGACAAGGTCCCATCCCGCAGCGGCAAGCACGTTTTATTTCCTCCAGATTATATTCTCCTCTGGCAATACGCGCACGCACTTCTTCCAGCGTTACATCTTCACAGCGGCAAACAATCGTTGTTTCTTTCATGGTTATTGCTCCTCCTGCAGGCGAATGGCCCGTACTTCCATAACCAGTTCGTCCGGCACGGCCAGCCAAAGTACATTCGTCTTATTTGGTGATTTTTGCACACGTATTACTTGAGCCATACCTACACACTCTCCCCTGCGGTTTAAAGCACTGATACTGGCTCCAACCTGAGGCAGGGGAAAGAACTCATATGGAATTCTCACTATAGACTGATCCTGACTATAGGTATAATCGACAACAAATATTGCTAAGCCAGGACAATGAGTCATACACAATCCGCAGCCATTACAGTTATCTTCATCAATAACAGGACAATCATTGATTTCGCGCACGGTTATCGCCCGGCGCGGACAGGCATCGGCACAAGGATTACAGGGTATCGACTGCAGGCATTCGCATATGGCTACAGGCCCTTTCTGCAATCGCTCCACACTAGGAATAGTTTGCATTTAGCCGGCCTCCCCAATCACAATTTGATTTATTCCCGCCCGAATTTTTGCACTAGCCGGACCAGCTCGCAATGCGGCAAGCTGTTTTTTCGCCTTTTCTAATTCATTCATAACGCCTAAGCACCCTAATTCTTCCGCTACGGACAATCCTGCAATTTTACCCGCTACCATTGCAGCTGATGCTTCTTCTACTCCAGCCACATCACCTGCCAAAAACAGACCAGACTTAGTTGTTCTCATATTGGCATCCCGCAATGGTACATATCCGCCCAATTCGGCAACATAGCGCATCTCACATCCAGCCTGCCAGCATAGCTCAGTTAGCGGAGTAAGCCCTACCGCCAGACAAAGACCGTCAACAGCGATATATCGATNNATATCGATCTGTTCCCACAATAGGCTGCCAGCATTCATCCAGTCTGGCAATTGTCACTCCTGTGAGACACTCTTCTCCATGAGCAGCCTTGATAGTATGTGATGTATAAATAGGCACTCCATAGCGGGCTAACTTTGCAGCATGCACTGCATAACCACCCACCTGGGGTGCTGCCTCGACTACTCCAGCCACCTCAACGCCTGCTTGCAACAGCTGATAAGCAACAATTACACCGATATTACCGGCACCAACCATTAAAATACGCTTTCCCGGCATAATTCCATAGACATTCATCAACGTTTGAAGAGCACCGGCTCCATAAATTCCTGGTAAGTCATTATTGGGAAAAAGCATCGTTTTTTCAGCTGCCCCGGTGGCAACAATTATCTTTTGGGGCAGAACGGTATAAAACGAATCTTTACAAGCAATAACCACCACTCCATCAGGATATATACCAGCAACCGTAGCATTCTTCCACGTGGTGATTGCAGCTTGCGCTTCGGTTTCCTTAATCAATCTAGCGGCAATATCAATGCCCCGTTCGCCAGCGTACTCTTCCCGGGAGCCAAAAAACTTATGAGTCTGTTTAATCAGCTGCCCGCCAAGACGTTCTGAGCGTTCGACAAGCAGCACTTCCGCTCCGGCGCCGGCAGCACTGGTAGCCGCCATCAAACCGGCAGGACCGCCCCCTATTACCAACACATCAGTCTTAATCATACTATCGTCCCCTTTCCCTGCTGTACTTGTACAGCCATACCGGCTTGAAGGGGCTCGACACATACGCGCACATTAGGCACACCATTGACTGTCATCAGACAGGACGAGCAATTGCCAATCGCACAGAAGAGACCCCGTGGACGATGATGCCGGGAACTATGGCGCAGCATTTTTATCCCTGCGGCATGAAGTGCTGCGGCAATAGATTCTCCTTCAATTCCTTGCACAGGGGTGCCATTATAAGTAAATGAAACCATTTCTTGTTGGGGAAATTCTAAAATTGGATGATTGACAATTCTCAAGTTAAACACCTCATTTTACTTTAATGCAATTATCGTGCCAACTGATTATTAAACATCTATTTTTTTACGCGCGGCAGTTAGTACCCGCTTTTACACAAAGTTAAGGCCACATCATGATCGTATGATGTGGCCAGCTAATTGCTCCCTTTTCGTTTTTTTAAAAGTTTTTTCCTTAATCATTCGTCAGTTTTCTGACACAACCGTCAGCTTGTTGACACTATACCAAGCTTTTGCATTTTGTAGTAGAGCGTGCTGCGGGGAATGCCCAATTTTTGAGCAGTCAGCGCTTTATTATAACTTTGCTCTTCCAGCACACGAGTAATAATTTCTCTTTCCAGCTCAGCAGTAGCTACCGGTAAACCACCAGCAGCATGGCTGACTCCTCCTGATTTTAACCCTTCTGCTGAAAACAAGGCCTGAGGCAAATCTTCAATTCCCAGCGTATCGCCATCCGTCAGTATAACCAGTCTCTCTAAGGCATTCAGGAGTTCCCTGATATTGCCTGGCCACTGATACTGCACAAGCGCAGCCATTACCGACGGATCAACTTTACTAATATTTTTGTTATAAAGAGCACTGTAATACTGTAAACCTCGACGCAGCAGTTCAGGCAGATCATCCAGGCGGTCCCGTAAAGGCGGCAGGGCTATAGATACAACATTCAGCCGGTAATATAAATCTTCCCGGAATTCACCGGTACGAATCATATCTTCTAAATTTCGGTGTGTCGCAGCAATAACCCTAAAATCAACAGGAATCGGTTTATTGCCACCTACCCGGTATAAACATTTTTCCTGTAATGTCCTCAACAGTTTTACCTGCATTTCGCGGGGCATATCGCCTACCTCATCAAGCAAGAGAGTCCCGCCGTTGGCTTTTTCTAGCAGACCCTCTTTCCCTTTACGGTCAGCACCTGTGAAAGCACCGGGCTGATAGCCGAACAATTCACTTTCAAACAGATTTGCAGGAATAGCACCACAGTTAATCGCAATAAATGCCCCAGCCACTTGACTGGCCTCGTGAATAGCCCGGGCAAACAGTTCTTTTCCTGTCCCACTTTCTCCTCGCAGTAAAACGGGAACATTTGTTACTGAAACACGCTTAGCCATACTGACGGCAGCACCAATTGCTTTGCCACGGCCATAGATAGCCGAAAATGGGTCATTTTGCGAATGAATGGTATGAATCGTCTTTTTCAAAGACTGCACTTCACGGTTTGTTTGTGATAACTTTTGATTTAACTGTACTAGATCGGTAATATCTCTTTCAGCCGAAATACCGCCAACCGCCGTGCCATTCAGTATAATAGGCCTCGTGTTAATTAAAACATGCGTTTCCGGACAAGGAGTATGATATTCTTCTATAATTTGCTGATGCTGTTTCATTGCCGTGCTGATTTTTAAATTCGAAAAAAAGTGGTCAATGGGCTGTTGTATAATGTCCTGCGCCTTAATACCATATAGGGCTTCAGCCTGCTTATTCCAAACGAGCACTTTGTCTTTTTCATCAATCATGCAGATTGCTTCATTTACTGTATCCAGTAAGGTCTCTAACCTGGCTTGCTGCAATTGATACGCTGTATCCATCTGTTGAAAAAGTTCTATCACCTTATCAAACTGGCCTGTTTGCAAGTATTGCTCCAGCTGAATTATCGGCAGGGCAGCTGTTTTATCCATGCTCTTCCTCCTTTGTCGCCGCAGACAGAAACAAAAAATTAAAATAGATAAAAAAAATGCCAGTATCATCCATAAAGCCGGGGGATGTTACAAGCATCTTTGCTTATGTCAGTTTCCTGACACCTTATATAAATTCGTTAAAGCAAACTTCGTTGTTGCTTTCATAAATCCTGCTTTTTCTGAAAAAATACTAATAAGCAATAATATCCAGCCCCATTGAATTCTCTTCCCATTGCGCACAGGAAAGAGCAAATGTATCTCTCTTTAATTTACTGCAGAAAGCACGTTCATGATATAGACAATTCTCACATAAAGGCCTTGCTGCACTTGTTTTTATCGTCTGCAGCATACCTTTCAGTATTTCTAATTGCCTGCCTTCCTCTAGCTCCTTCGCCTTTACTTCCAAGAACTTTTCAATACATTCAATTAATTCTTTTGCTTCCATGTTTATCTCCGCCTTTTTGTATTTATCTCAATCAGCATTACTTCTTCAACCATCAATAACTTAATCAAATGCAAGAAACATACCAAAAAGCAAAGGATAAACGACTACAAGCCGGTAAGTTAATTTATTAAATTGTATACACGTTTTATTGTAAGCTCATAATAATGATACGTTTAAAAACAGGAGGATTTTTCCATGGGGCAAACAGAAACTTGTAAAGCCTATTTTGTCGGAGCTGGCGTTGGTTCTCTGGCCGCTGCAGTATATTTGATCAGGGACGCCCATATTCCAGGCAAAAACATAACAATTTTTGAGGAAATGAATATAACCGGTGGAAGCTGCGACGGTACGGGGTCACCGGAAAAGGGCTATATGATTCGTGGCGGCAGGATGCTTAATGACGAAGCATATGAATGCACCTGGGAACTGCTGAAATTCATTCCTTCCATCAGCAATCCTCAAAAGTCAGTCCGTGATGAAATTATTGAGTTTGATAGGAATGTCCGCACTCATGCAAAAGCACGACTAATTGACGGGAACGGAAAAATCATCGATGTATCTTCTATGGGTTTCAGCAATAAAGATCGGATTGACATGTTGAAGCTTACCGTTACGCCAGAAGAAGCCTTGGGAACAATAACGATTGAACAGTTTTTTTCGCCATCATTTTTTAAAACGAACTTCTGGTACATGTGGGCTACTACCTTTGCCTTCCAGCCTTGGCACAGCGCTGTTGAATTTAAACGCTATATGCTTCGCTTCATGCATGAATTCCCCCGTATTCAAACATTAGAGGGTGTAACCCGCACTCCCTACAATCAATACGACTCCATTATTTTACCCCTGATAAAATGGTTAAAGGAGCAAGGTGTTGTCTTCTCAATGAATTGCCGGGTAACTGATCTTGATTTTAAACCGGCAGCTGCTGAAAAAACCGTAGAATGTATCCACTATACAGCTAACGGCACACAGCAAAAAATACAATTGCAAGCTAATGATCTGGTCTTTGTCACTAATGGTTCAATGACCGAAGGCTATACGATTGGCTCAATGACCACCGCTCCCCGCTTAGGTTCAAAGGGTGCCTCCTTCAAACTATGGGAATCAATTGTAAAAAAACACCCTGATTTAGGTAATCCCGCCCCTTTTGCCGATCATATTGAAAAATCGTTGTGGGAGTCCTTTACTGTTACTTGTAAGGATCCGATATTTTTTGACTTAATGGAAAAGCTTTCGGGAAATACTGCCGGAACTGGAGCTCTTGTAACCTTTAGAGATTCTAATTGGTTTATGTCTATTGTCTTGGCCTATCAACCACATTTCATTAATCAGCCGGAGGATATTAATGTCTTCTGGGGCTATGGTCTCTTTCCAGACAAACAAGGAAACTTTGTACCGAAAAAAATGTCCGAATGTACTGGTGAAGAAATATTGACTGAACTGTGCTCTCATCTTCGCTTTACCGACGAGCTTCCGTTCATTCTTAAAACCTCCAATTGCCTTCCTTGCCTGATGCCTTTCATTACCAGCCAGTTTATGCCTCGAGCAAAAGGTGACAGGCCCCTTGTAGTGCCACCAGGGTCAACAAATCTCGCCTTTCTCGGACAATTTGCAGAAATACCGGATGATGTGGTATTCACAGTAGAGTACTCTGTCCGTTCTGCGCAAATTGCAGTATATTCTCTTCTTAACTTGAGCAAAGAAGTTGTTCCCATGCATCAGTATCAGTACGATACACGTGTTCTGTTTGACTCTTTTATCACCTCCTTTAGGTAGACAGCTTGGATAACTAAAACACCCGGAAAACAGCTTAAAGCTCTTTCCCGGGTGTTTTAGTTATCCGATCTAGACCGGTATCATTTATTGCTACGGTTTTACAGTTGCCTTAAATACTTGTTTTCCTTCTTTCATCTCAATTATAACAGCACTCTTTACTGCATCATGAGTCGTGTTTAAAGTAGTTGCACCTGTAATGGCAGGATAGTCTTTAGTCTGAGCCAATGCTTCCCGGATTTTACCTGGTTCTGCACTATTAGCCCGTTTAATAGCATCAATCAGCACATTCGCAGCATCATACCCCAGAACAGCCATCGCATCCGGCGCCTGTCCGTATTCTTTCTTGTAGGCCTCGACGAATGCCTGCGAAACCGGACTGGTATCATCAACAGAATAATGATTGGTAAAATAGGTATTGTTTAAAGCGGCAGCACCGGCAACTTCCGCCAGTTTAGGAGAATCCCAGCCATCACCGCCAACTACCGGCACGGTAATCCCAAGCTCGCGAGCTTGCTTGACAATCTTGCCTACTTCCTCATAGTAACCGGGAACATAAAGCACATCCGGATTGGCAGCTTTTACTTTTGTTAAAATCGCTTTAAAATCCTGATCCTTTTGTAAGTAAGCTTCTTCAGTGACGATTGACCCGCCCCCTTTAACAAAAGCTTCTTTAAAGAAAGCAAGCAGCCCTTTGCTGTAATCACTGCTATTATCAACCAAAATAGCAGCTTTTTTGAGGTTTAATGTATTGAGAACAAAATTAGCCCCCACGGTTCCCTGAAATGGATCAATAAAGCATACACGGAAAGTATAGTCTTTCACTTTGCCTGTTTTGTCATCCACCGTTACTTTGGGATTAGTTGCACCCACGGCCAGAAAAGGAACTTTACTGCCTTCGGCTACGCTGGAAGCAGCAATAGCATTGGAACTAGCGAAAACACCAGTTACTGCAGCCACTCGGTCCTGGGTGGTAAGCTTTGTCATCGCATTAGCCGACTCAGAGGGCTCACTTTTATTGTCACCAATCACTGCCTGGATTTGTTTGCCCAGAACCCCGCCTTTAGCATTTGCTTCTTTGATTGCCATTTTTGCTCCATTTGCTGCCGAGGTCCCCATCGTGGCATTAGCGCCGGTCATTTCGTTTAAAAGACCAATTTTAATATCATTTGAAGCCAATCCGCCACATCCGGACACAATACCGGTCAGCAGCAGCACCGCCACAATTAATGCACTCAGTCTGAAGTTCCTTTTACTCATTACAAACTCTCCCTTTTTCTGTAGATTCTCTTTGAGCCGTTTTCCGAAGACTTCACCGAAGGAAGACCATTCTCTGCATGCAAAAAAATAAAAAGAGTCAAATCATATGATTTGACTNNCTGTCCTTTTGCCTGAGAGTTTCATCGGTAAGTATACCTACCGACTTGCACCTTCGGCGCCCTGCTAAACAGGGGCTCTCCAGAGTTCCATCCGTTTACGGTTGTCGCCACAAACATTACATCAACTGTAAGTTATACGAGTTTCCGTGTACTTCATATGGACACAAATATTAAGTTTTCATCACTTTTGTCTATAATAATAGTAAAATCAGCTTTTGTCAAGTGATTTCAACATCGTATCAGTCTATCACTCTTTAGCAGCCTGGTTATTTGAGTTAATTCCAATAACCGGAAAATTCCATTGGTACTTCATGCAGCAGAGCCGCAGGCCTGTCGTTATACAAAAACAGAGATACATTTGTGCAGTCCCGGTAAGATAAAACTGTGAATAATAAAAGCTTATTGCACCGACAATTGTTGCTATCGCATATACTTCCTGACGAAAAACATATGGAATTTCCTTAACAAACACATCGCGCATAATACTTCCGCCAATACCTGTAATAACAGCAACCGTTGTTACAATAAACAAGGTATTGAAATTATGCTGTATCGCTAAATTAGCACTGGTGGCAGTAAATGCCCCCAAGCCGATTGCATCAAATACCTGAATCATATTTTTATATTTTTCTAACCAACGATAGCTAAAACACACGCCAACTGTTGCAACTGCACTGATCATAAAGAAAGTTGGGTCACGAAAGGTAAGCGGCGGCGTATTGCCGATAATCACATCGCGCAATATTCCGCCGCCTACAGCTGTCGTCACAGCCAATACCAATACGCCGAAAATATCCAGCCGCTTTTGTATCCCGGTCAGCGCTCCCGATACTGCGAAGGCAATTACGCCAGTAAACTCTACTATGTTCCAGGTTGTCATTTCATACTCTCCCTTTACTATGGTCACCAGTGACTCTATCGGTCCATTTTATCATATGCCGCGTAAATTTAGAAGGGACTAAAGTAACCTCTCTTCAGGCAGAGTAATAGAATACTCCAGATGTATTTGGGGGAGGTTTTAACTAAAATGAGACCAAAGCTCTGCATGGGGCTGATCATTATTTTCATCTGTATGGCTGCGACAACAGCTACCGTACTTGCCGCACCGCATTTGTCCTGGTATACACAAGCATTAGACTATGATGAGACAAATGCTTTGATTATTCAAGGCTATTTAGAAAATGATGGAACAGTAGTAATTGACAGGGTTAACCTGCTGACACTAAATATTTTTTTTAAGCAAAAAAATACTGATTGGTGGTTTGCCAATCAGGGAAATTGGGAGAACATTCCCGTCTATTTACAGCCAGGTGACACTCACAAGCTAAAATTGAGAATCGTCAAGCCTAGATATTATCAATTTGATGATTGGAAAATTACCGGAAACGTGAATTATCATATTATACGAACTGCCGATTTATAATCTTAATTAGTCCCGACAAACTTCACCTACTACTTCCATATTGACATCAACATTCATCTGATGAAAGTACTCTTTGCCAATCGCTGCAATAACAGAAGTGCTAGGTCCTCCCGATTTAGCAATATCTAATTTTGCAGTTGGATTAATCGTAAGTTTCATGTGATTATTTCTTGCTAATTCCTGCATCTCATAGCCGATTCCTCTGGAACCGACCGGGATAATCTCATATACTTCGCTTTCCTTAAGCAACCGCTTGATTAGATTGTAGTTAATACGATCTTGGGGCTTGCTTTCTAGAACCTCCCTGCCAACCTTCGGCTGCCCCAGAACGACCAATAAGGCTTGGTTTTTTATATTGTTAACTTTTAGCTGTTCATTTTCAATAATGCCGACTGCTGTAATCCCCAGTGCGGTTACCTCTGTGGGGAAATTTTCTTCCGTACTGCCGGTCAGCACCACATTACTGATACCAGCCGCCTTAAGCTCTTCCTTAATTCCTTCAATCATATCTTTACCGGTCACATTCATTTCGTTACAAATTGTACTAGTCAGGCATATCACTTCCGCACCTGTGCATAGCACTTCTAGAAGAGCTACTCTTGCCGTATATTTCCCGGTAATGAAGGGTGAAGCCTGCAGTACATCATGTGCTTTCATCCCCACACCTCCGCAGCTGTCACAGGCAATCACCATCGTTCTCCCCAGCCCGATATCTACCAGAGTTAAATCTCTTATTTTTTTCACATTCATATCTTGTACTTTTTCACACCTTTACCATAACATCGACCATTGTAACCAGATAAGAATTGCTGCTATTTATAGTTTTCCGTCCGCTTATAATAACATATACGGACTACTAAATTCAAATCAACTTACGGCACAACAAAAAGACCGGGAAACCCGGTCTTTTTTGTTGCTTATTCTGCTTGCAGTACTTGAATCAGTTCACGACCTCTGTTGAAGGCTTTCACATCGTCAGTATGATAGCTTTCCTTGATTTGAGATAACAGTTTACTCAGCACTGTTTCAGGCTTAAGCAAAGCATTGATCTCCGTAAAAGCGCCAAGCATCACAACATTAGTAAGTAATACATCGCCAAGCTCACTTGCCGCCTGCGTAGCATCAATAAAATAACCTTTACCGTCCAGTTGACCGATGGTATTTATCATTTCCTCCCGTGTGGGATAGCGGTCTATATTAAGCTTAGCAAGAATGGTGGGCACGGGAGCTGTATTAATAATATATTTTCCCTGCCTGCTTAGCAAATTGATATAACGCATTGCTTCAAGCGGCTCAAAGCCCAGCAGAACGTCAGCCTGGCCTTTAGGCACCAGCGGTGAATAGATTTGCCGATCACTGCTGATGCGCAGATGAGAAAGCACCGACCCTCCCCGCTGTGCAGCACCTTTCGTTTCGGTATTTACTACAGTAAAGCCTTCATCCATCGCACACTTCGCAAGGGTTTGGGATGCAAGAATATTTCCCTGTCCACCCACACCGGCAATTACTAAATCCAGCTTCATTCAATCGCCCCCCTCTTGCATACCCAGCTGCAGACGCCGCAGCCATTGCAGCTGCTTTGATCAATAAGAGCCTTTCCGTCGCTGATCGTAATCGCAGGGCAGCCAAAAGCACGCACACAAAGACTGCAGCCATTACATATATCCTGATTTACATGAATTTCCCGGGAAACATACGATATTTTTCCTTCCCGCCCAAACTTTAGATAACACAAGGCTTCGGCAATAACAACTTTTACACCCTTTTCCATAGCAGCTTCAGCCAGCACTTTAGCCGTCTCTTCCACCTGATAAGGATTACAGCGGTATACCTTAGCCCCCATAGCTGACGCTACTGTTCCTGGATCAATCGCATTACCATGATCTAGAGTCAGACTCCTTCCGCTTCCGGGATGGGGCTGAAAGCCAGTCATCGCTGTCGTCGAATTATAAGCAATAACAACTGTCATATCTGCCCCGTTAGCGATAGCACTGGCTAGACCGGTTAACCCATTATGGAAAAATGTTGAATCACCGATAAGTGCATAAACAGGCTTGTCAAAGCCTGCAGCTTTGATGCCATAAGCCATGGGAATGGAAGAACCCATACAATAAATGGTAGCCTGAAGCTTCATTGGTTCAAAAGTACCGGCATCATGGCAGCCGATGTCTCCTGTCACGACGCCGCCGTTTTTCCGCACCACTTCTTTAAGAGCTGCTAATAATCCCCGGTGACTGCAGCCAGAGCACTGAGTACGAGTTCGCGCCGGAATATAATTACCCTGGACAGGCTCGGGGAAAGGGCGCCCGGCTATTGCACTTTCAATGGCGTTAAGCACAAGATTGACTGATAATTCCCCTTCAGCCGGCAGATACTCCTCTCTGCCCAAAATCTCAAGCATAACTTTGTTTCCAAAACACAATTGTTTAATTAATCTTTCGACAACCGGTTCAATTTCCTCCAGCACCACTATTCGCTTAACCTGTTTCACAAATTGCAACACCTTTTGCTCTGGCAGAGGCAGCGTTGACAATTTGAGAATTGGTAGCTTTTTTCCATAAATTTGTTCAGCTTCTTTTAAAAAAGCATACCCAATACCGCAAGCAATAAAGCCGGTTTCACCCTCCCCTTCTTCAGCCCAGTTAAAAGGAGATGCTTCCATCATTTTCTTTAGTTCCACTTGCTTATTATTTAACCAGCGATGACGCATTTTAGGACGCAATTCACCGCCATATTCTTTTTCCACCACTGCCGACATAACAAAACGACTGCGGTCAGGTACAAACTCAGCTTTGCGCTCTATCTCACTTTTTTCACCATATTCGATCATGCCGCCAGCATGATTAATACGCATAACAGGACGCAAGGCAAAGAGAACTTCTGTCTGCTCCGATAACGCAAAAGCCGCTTTCGTCATTGCGTAGGCCTCCTGGATAGTAGCAGGATCAAAAACTGGCAAATGAGCGTAATTATGAATTAAGATACGCGTATCTTCTTCACATTGAGACGACA
>DDHB01000102.1 GCA_002337925.1 Sporomusaceae bacterium UBA1887 | reverse complement strand
TATTTAATGGTTTTGCGCATAATCAGGCCTTCTTTACCTAACAATCCTACGGCAGTTGCGGCAATGACAATACTCTGTGGTGAGATCATTTTCCCGGCCGTACTTCCGGCGTTACCTGCCGCAGCCATGAGGATATCAGATAAGCCAAGTCCTTGGGCAGTTATTTTCTGCAGGTTACCGAACAAAGCATTCGAGGAGGTATTGCTGCCTGTCAGGAAAACGCCGATTGTGCCAAATACGGGGCTTAGGAAAGGATATACATAGGCATTCACCATGCTGACCAGACTCTTAGCCATAACAGCAACCATGGAGGGCAATGCTGCGCCGGTGGAGCTGACCCATATGGCCGCCTTCGTCTTAGGATCGATAATAGGCAATGCCAGATTCATCACTTCTGAGATAGAGAGAATACACGCTACTGCAATAAAGGAGGGAATCATCTGGGTGAAGGTCTTACCAAATTGCTCTTTCACCACTGCAAAACGTATGCCCATAAAGCGGAAAGCAATCAGTCCGGCAATCAGCATAATAGTACCGGGACTTTGCAGCCAGGTAAAGGCATAGAGTTTGCCTGGATTATAGATATCTGCCCGGATAAGCAGGAACTCTGAACCTACTGTCCTTCCGGCAAAAAATGCTTTTGTAGACGGCAGATTAACTGCGATAATCAATACCGCCAGTAAAATATAGGGCAGCCAGGATAAGAACAACTCGCGGAAATTAATCCGCCCGATTCTGGATTGCTGCCGCTTTTTCTCTCCAGGGAAAAGCCATACCGGCTCGATTTTGCGATAGTTGAGATAACCGGCAACGGCCGTCAGGCAAACAAGGGATGAAAGCACATCTACCAGCGTTGCACCCAAATAATTGGCGGTAAAAAACTGCATAACGGAAAAACTCAAGCCTGTTACTAAAATCAGCGGAATGACTCCCTTTACGCCGCGAGTGCCCGACATAGCATACACAGTGGCAAATGCCATAATAAAGGCTAACACCGGCATTATGCGACCCGTCATTTGAGAAAGCTTCATCCAATCCAGCTGAGTGGTAAGAGCAAGCGTATCTGTAGGTATGCCTAGCGATCCAAAAGGCACTGGCCCCGTGTTGGCTACCAAACAAACCAGCGCGGCCATCATGGGATCATAGCCTAAGCCAACCAAGATACTTGCCGGAATTGCTACCGGTGCGCCAAAACCGCAAATACCTTCCAGAAAAGCACTGAAACCAAAGCCGATTAATAAAGCCTGCGCCCGACGGTCAGTTGTAAGAGACCCCATGGCTCCCTGCATTTTGTTCATCCAGCCTGTCACTTTTAAAACATTATAGACAACTAAGGCACCAAAAGGAATGTACATGATAGGAAAAATACCGGTTACTGCGCCTTGCAAAGCCGCCAGCAAAGTTACTCCCACCGGAAAACCAAAATAAAAAATAGCAAGTAAGACCGTAACCAACCACGCAATGGGAGCTACCTTTACTGCCGGCTTCATCAGCAGCGGCAGCCCGATTAACAGAACAAACAAAGGTATCGAGGCAATCAGAGCATCCAAATCCATCTCCTCCTTCTCCTCTTACATATATATTATGACAGCGAAAGAATATCCATCATTCCTATGGAGAGATAAGAATAAAAGGTTACGCCTTCCTTTCTCACTGCATTTACTATATGATAAAGCTATTGTATATAATTGGAGGAATGCTGTCATGATTCCACATCACAAGGGAACGCTGTTAGCCTTAGCATCTGCTGCCGGTTTTGCAACTCTGCCGATTTTTATAAAATTTTCTTACGCTGCCGGAGCCAATACCCTTACTATTCTGACGACCCGGTTCATTCTGGCCAGTATCTTCCTTTGGCTGATCCTATATTTGCGAAACATAAATGCCTCTGTCAATAAAAAAATCGGCATTCAATTGGTCCTCCTGGGTGTAGTTGGCTATGGAGCGATGTCTGCTACCTTTGCGGCTTCCATTCAATACTTGCCAGCCTCTCTGAGTTCTATGCTCCTCTATTTATATCCGGCCATCGTCAGTCTGCTTGCCATTGTGCTGGGTGATGACCAGCTCAACTGGCGGAAATTCGCTTCTCTCTCTATCTGTTTCTCTGGTTTGTTTTTCATTCTCGGCGTTTCCTTTACCGGCGTAAGTACGGTTGGAGTTATCTGCGGAATTACTTCGGCAATTATTTATTCACTATACATCCTTGCAGGAAATCGGTTAATGAAAACGGTTGATTCCCTTGTTGCCACCACGTATGTATGTACAGCAGCAGCAATAACATTCATCCTCATATCTCTATTAACCGGTGAGTTCATCTCTACCCTGCCTGCAAGCGGCTGGTTAACGCTATTAGCTATGTCAGTTTTCTCGACAATCGTCGGTATCCTTGGTGTTTTTGCCGCCTTGCCCTATATCGGCCCCTCCAATGCTGCGATTATCAGTTGTGCTGAGCCCGTTCTAACCGTATGTATGTCCATTTCGCNNTTAACGCCGCCCCAGTTGGGCGGCGGTCTGTTAATTCTAGCTGGCATTTTATTCTTACAGCTCTGGGGAGGCACTAAACAGTCACAGCAGACTACCGGTGCTTCTTAAAAATCCTTTTGTTTATCCCGCATATGGCGGTCAATCTCCCGCTTTGCATCTTTTTCGGCCATATCATTACGCTTATCGTAGTTTTTCTTCCCGGTCGTCAGAGCCAGCTCCACTTTCACTTTACCTTTGGAAAAATAGAGTTTAAGTGGCGTTAACGTATAACCCTTTTCCCGGGTTTGGCCAACCAGTTTATTAATTTCATACCGGTGCATCAGCAGCTTACGAGTCCGCAGCGGTTCATGATTGAAGCGATTGCCCTGCTCATAGGGGCTGATATGCATGTTATGCAACATCAGCTCACCGTTATCGATCCGGGCATAGCTGTCTTTCAGGTTAGCCTTACCGGCCCTCAATGATTTTACTTCCGTCCCTGTCAAAGCAATGCCTGCTTCAAATGTTTCATGAATATGATAATCATGCCGAGCCTTACGGTTTTCGGCAGCTATTTTTATGCCTACAGCTTTTTGCATTGCCTGACACCTCTTTTACTAGTGTACACTATATGTTACCTCAAAACTTGGAAACTAGTCAAGCTTAAAGCAAAGTAGGGATATCTTCATCAGGCTGCAGCACCGGAACTTCTACTTTTACAGTATCAGGGTATTTCAGGCCTGTACCAGTATTGAGCAGGACTACCTTCTCCCCGGGTTTGATCCAGCCGCTCTGGCATAGCTTCTTGGTCGCCGTATAATTAGCTGCTCCTTCGGGACAGATGAATAAGCCTTCTTCACTGGCCAGTTCAGCGAGATCACGCAGCAACTCTTCATCCTCGATTGCAATAGCGCAGCCATCAGTTTCATATAACGCTTCCAGCACTAAGAAATCGCCTAAGGCTTTCGGCACAGTAATACCAAAAGCTACTGTGGAAGCATTGTTCCAGAACTCCGACGTTGCTTTCTTTTCTTCCCAGGCCTTTACGATAGGAGCGCAGCCAGCTGCCTGCACGGCTACCAGACGAGGCATTTTTTCACCGATCCAGCCGATAGCCTGCAATTCTCTCAAGGCTTTATAAATCCCAATCAGTCCTACACCACCGCCAGTAGGATAAAGAATTACATCAGGAACTTCCCAGTTCATCTGTTCGGCAATTTCCAGACCCATCGTCTTTTTACCTTCAATCCGGTAAGGCTCTTTAAGCGTAGAGGCATCCATCCAGCCATTCTTCACGACTGCACGGCCAACAATTTTACCTGCATCACTGATTAATCCATTGACTAAAAACAGCTTTGCTCCGGCAATCGCGCATTCATTACGGGTAATAGACGGTGCGTCAACAGGCATGACAATATATGCATCAATATCGGCTTTAGCGCAGTAGATACTCCACGAAGCACCGGCATTGCCGTTAGTCGGCATAGCAAGGGCCGTAACTCCCAGCTCTTTGGCGCGAGAAACACCAACAGCAGCGCCGCGGGATTTGAAGGTACCACTGGGAATAATTCCTTCGTCTTTTAAGTATAACTCAATGCCTAGCTTTTTACTTAACTTCTCTAGTGATAATAATGGCGTCATGCCTTCACCGAGAGTCACCTTGTTTTGCTCGTCGACTAACGGCAACATTTCGCGATAACGCCACAAGTCGGGCTTGCGGTATGGTAAATCTTCTTTTTTGAAATCCGCTTTGATTTTTTCTAAGTCATACCGAACCAATAATGGCGCTCCACATTCGGAACACAATTGGGTTAAGTGATGAGGGTTATGCTCTGCTTTACATTTTGGACATTCAAGGTGAGTCATATACACAGGTGATCACTCCATTCACTAAACATTTTGCCAGCTTTATCTGTCCCTTAATATTTCTCTGTTTATGGGCTACTTCCTCTTAGATTTTAATTAAAGCTGCATTGTCGGCCAAAGCGATTGACAACCATGGAATAAACTGGGTACACTAATAGTAGATAGTTGCTACCAATCAAGTTACAAGGAGCGATGAACATGATTTCAGTTATCAGTACTTCCAATGCACCTGCTGCAATTGGCCCATACTCGCAGGCAATTAAAATGGGAAACCTGGTCTTCACTTCCGGTCAAATTCCTTTAGATCCCGCAACCGGACAAGTAATTACTGGAACGGCCGAAGTGCAGACTCATCAGGTGCTGACTAATCTTAAGGCAGTTCTGGAAGCAGCCAATACCAGCCTTGACAAGGTTATCAAAACAACCGTCTTCATTAAAGATATGAATGATTTTGCTGCTATCAATGCCGTTTATGGCAGTTACTTCACAGCAACCCCGCCAGCCCGCTCCTGCGTGGAAGTGGCCCGTCTGCCAAAAGACGTTCTGGTAGAAATTGAGGCTGTAGCCTACGTAGAATAAAAGAAATCCCCGAATAAATCGGGGATTTCTTTTATTTTCGGAAGGCGATGCCCTCGTGTGAGGACATTGCCTTTTTTCTATTTTTATTGGAGAGGTACACTCTCTTGATTTTGAGTTGTACGACCAGGCTGAGTGGAAGGTTGTTTGGAATCAGAACGCCGATGACTGGCAGCATAACGAATGCCTGCAAATTCCGCTAAATCCCTGTCTACAGCTACCAGATCCTCCCGGGTCAATTCCTTTACCGCGTGCTTACCCATGGCTTGTACAGCCAGCTTCATTTCAGCCGTACATGATGCGAGGAAATTCGTTAAATGATGAGCTGCACTGTCAATGTCCAGCTTATCATTCATTTTTCCTTTGTATAGCGCCAGCTGCGAGGGCGGTGCTTGAGGCATTACTTTAGATGCCTGGGTATGCATAGCAGCCAATAAGGCAATTGAGCCAATATAGACGGCATCGGCTCCCAAAGCCATAGCCTTTAAGAAATGGCCCGGAGTGGCAAGCCCGCCAGCAACAATGAGGCTGAATTTCTCACGCAGCCCATTTTCTGTTAAATAGTCTACTGCCCGCACTAAACCGTGCAGCGTCGGCAGTCCCATATCGTCCTGAAGAGTTGGCGGTGAGCCGGCACTTCCGCCTTCCGCACCATCAATTACAATGTAATCTGCCTGCGTTTTGGCAATAATCGCAAGCTCGTATTCAATATAGTCGGTAGCAGCAATCTTCACACCTACCGGCACCTCGACATGCGCCTTCATTTTATTGACCATATCGATAATATCCTGAGGAGTTTCTTTGCCGGGCATCCGGGAATAAATACTGGCATCCTGACCTTTTTCCAAATGCCAGGCTTTTCTCAAGTGTTTGCCAATTGTATCGCTTTCAATCGTTTCGTCGACAGCCCCGCCCCAGGCCCCTTGCCCAAGCTGAATCTCAATAGCATCCAGCTGTCCCAGTTGCTCGGGACCACTTAACCAGCCGCCGCGATGATACTGACCAATAAGAAATTTGGCAGCCTCCCGCTCTTCATCAGTAACAGCCGATTCACCGGTATTCGTAGATGTACCTGCTGCCGCAGCACCTCTCGCCAGAGCTACTTTCATTTGGAGGCTGAGTGAACCGCCATAGCTCATGCCAGTAATCATGATCGGAATATCCAGTTGAAGCGGCCTTTTGGCTCCTGCTCCGATAACTGTAGACGTATCAACTGATGTGTAATCGCTACTCGGCAATTCAAACAATTGTTTCGGATTTAAGTACAGCTTAGTCCAGGGAGAAAGTACCACTGGACTGCCCAGGGGACGAGACAGCTCCATACCGGCTTCCGCCCGCATAGCTGCTTCGATCAATGCCCTGGGAGATAATTTTTCCGACACAGTGAGCATCGCCAGGGGATTATCGGAATATTCTTCAGTCATCATTTTGATGGTTGTTTCATCTACCATCGGGTTCATTAACTTCATTAAAGCCCAGCTTAAAAACATACAGACACCTCCGTCTTGCTTAAGTGTAGTATGAGTAGCTGGGCTTTAAAATACACGCTAATTATTCTTTTTTGGAAGATTTCGGTCTCGCACTGGAGGTTTTCTTCTTTTTCGTCCGGTTACTCTGCTTAGCGGGTTTTGTGGCACTACTTTTACCGGCAGACTTAACGGCGACAGTATTCTTAGCAGCAGAGCGTTTACCGCCAATAGGCTTGCGTGCTGACGGCCTTTTGCTTCCTGCTGCCTGCACTCCCACGTCGGTAACCAGCACAAAATCAATTGTGCGCTCTTCCGGATTTACTTTTGTCAACAGTACACGGGCAGCATCGCCCAAACGGAATACCTTGCCTGTCCGTTCGCCAATTAAGGCGTACTCCTGTTCTACGTACCGATAATAGTCATTATCCATGCTGGATACATGGACAAGGCCTTCAACACCATTCGGCAATTCAACAAATAAACCGAAGGCTGTAACACCATTAATTACACCGTCAAACTCTTCGCCCACAAACTGAGCCATGTATTCGACTTTTTTCAAGTCTACAGTTTCTCTTTCCGCCTCAGCTGCCGCCCGTTCCCTTTCGGAAGAATGCAGCGCAATTTGCGGTAAAAGCTGCGCTAGTTTTTCACGCCGTTTTGCGGAAATATCGCCACTGGTAAAGGTTTCTCTAACCAGACGATGAACGATAAGGTCCGGATAACGCCGGATAGGTGAAGTGAAATGCGTGTAATAGCGGGCAGCCAAACCAAAGTGCCCCCGGTTCTCCGCTTCATAACGGGCCTGCTTTAAGGAACGCAGCATAACAGTGCTGACAATACGCTCTTCGGGGCGACCGGCAATGCGCGACAGAATTTGCTGCAGCGCCATCGGCTGAATTTCGTCCACTTTCTGCAGCTGCTGTCCAAAATTATGCAGCAAATGATTCAGCTTCTGCATTTTTTCGGCATCCGGCTCATCGTGAACACGGAAAACTGATGGTACTCCAATATGGTGCATATGCTCTGCAACCGTTTCATTGGCAACAAGCATAAATTCTTCTATTATGGATTCAGCAATAGAACGGACTCGTTTTACCAGTTCCACAGGCTGACCTTGTTCGTCAAGTTTCACTTTTATTTCCGGGAAATCAAAGTCAATTGCCCCACGCCGCAGCCGCCGTTCCTTCAAAATGCGACAAAGCCGCTCCATTTGCTCCAGTTCCGGCACAAGCTCACCGTATTGGCTGCGCAGCTCCTCATCGTGATCAGCAAGAATTTTTCTAACGATCGTATAGGACAGACGGGTATGAACATGAATGACACTGGGGAATATTTCGTAATTCACTACCTGGCCCTTGTGGTCGATATCCATGTGAGCAGACAACGCCAGACGGTCTACTCCGGCATTTAAACTGCATATGCCATTGGATAACCGCTGGGGCAGCATGGGCAGAACCCGGTCAACGAGGTAAACGCTTGTCCCTCTTTCACGGGCTTCTTTATCGAGCGGAGTGTTTTCCCTCACATAATAGCTGACATCGGCAATATGAACACCTAGCCGGTAACGGCCATTGGGCAGACGCTCGATATGGACGGCATCATCCAGATCCTTGGCATCCTCACCATCGATAGTAACAAGCCGCAGATGACGCAAATCGCGGCGGCCGACCAATTCATTTTCGCTGATTGTTTCAGGGATTTTTTCTGCTTCCCGTTCTACATCGGCATCAAAAGACGTAGGCAAATTGTGACGGGTAATAATAGACAGGATTTCAATTCCCGTATCCCCTTTGTTCCCCAATACCTCTGCGACCTTGCCTTCAGCACTTTTGCGCTTTTCCGGCCATTTAGTAATTTCCACAACAACTTTTGAACCTTTTTTCGCCCCATTAAACTCACTCTTGGGAATAAAAATATCATGACCGATGCGTAAATCATCGGGAATGACAAATCCAAAGTGACGGCTTGATTCAAAAGTCCCTACTACCTTGTTATTGGCTCTCTCGACAATACGGATTACTTCCCCTTCCCGACGACGGCCCGTTCCTCCGGAAGTTAGGCGATGCACCCGGGCTACCACCCGGTCATTATGCATGGCACTCATGGTTGCGTCAGGAGCAATAAAGACATCCCCTTCAACGCTGACATTATCAATAACAAAACCGAATCCTTTGGAAGTTGCCGCATAACGGCCTACAATCAGGTTCATCTTTTCCGGAACGCCATATTTGCCATACCGGGTCTTAATAATGAACGCTTTGGCTTCCAACTCGTCGAGAATAGGCCAAAATTCAGCCAACTCTTTGCCTTTTAGCGCCATTCCTTCAGCCAAATCTTCAGCTGAAATTGGTTTGTAGGCTTCTTCTCTCATAAAGTCCAAGATACGTTCTTTTAGCACATTCGATTTATCCATTTTCATCACTCACCTTGCACCAGTACTACTGTTGCTTTGCCGTCCGCTGTGACAGTACCGTCAGCTAAGCGTATTTCTCCGGCTAACTCGTATAGTTTGCCCCGTTCGCGCGTTATCCATCCTACAACCGTGAGTGGCTGACCGATTGGTGTCGACTGACGATAGCGTACTTCCAATCGCGCGGTTACAGCGTGAAGACCTTTGGTATAAATATACCCGGCCATAATTTCATCAAGCACAGTACTGACAATGCCGCCGTGCACGATCCCATCATAGCTCTGATGCTCCGGTCCGGCCGTGAATTCCGTGATATACTGCTCATTCTCTTCGCGAAATTTTAGTTTTAATCCAATAGGATTATTGGGCCCGCATACAAAACACATACTATTGCGGTCATCCATAGTTTATCCCTCCCATCTCCATTGCCGTAAGATATTACTTTTCTAAAAACTGTTTAAGCTCTTCAAATAATTGCTGCCGTTCCACATCAAGGGTAATAATATGTCCCGACTTCTCCAGCCAGCACAGTTGTTTGTCTACACTCGCAATCCTGTCATAAATATGACTGGCGCTTTCAGGACGTACTGTGTGTTCTATGCGGGACTGGGCGACAAAGGCCGGTACATTCACCAGCGGTAATAATTTATCCACATGCTTGATAAAAGCTAATAAACTTTCCAGGCTTTTCAGCGGTGTATGGTCATAACCCACTGAATACAGGGGATCAATGTCAGCAAAACGCTTACGCTTTTTGGGTATATAGTTGCGAAATAAACGATAAATAGGCAACAGTGGCAAGCGGCGTTCATAAAGATAGATGGGAGCACTCAGGGCAGCAACTTTGGCTACCGGATACTCAACTGACAGCTTGAGCGACAATAAGCCACCCATCGATAGTCCGATTACGCTTATTTCCTTGCATAATCCCTTTAAAAGATGATAGCCGTCTTCGACTGCACCATACCAATACGGCCAGGTCGTAGGGTTCATGTCGCGCACATGAGTGCCATGGCCGCACAAGCGCACACCAAGTACCGTATATCCCAAACCATGTAAATATTCGCCAAGCAATTTCATTTCTGCCGGTGATCCTGTGAAGCCATGGACAAGCAGTACTCCCTGCCCGCTGCCTGGCAGCAGAAACGGTTCAGCACCTCTCATAACAGACAATTCTGTTGTCCTCCCGTTAAATAATGGTAATACCCTTCTATTATATCATGTTCAGGAATGGGTATATACTGGCAGTGTCAGAAAATGCAGGAAAACGCCGAATCTATGTATTGTAGTGTTTTCATTATGCTCAGGATGGGCAGAAAAGATGTTGACCTTTTCATTTGCACAAACTTGCTTAAAGCTTAACAGCTGAAGGAAAAAGCACGGGTGCTACTTTTGTCATTGCCACAAAAGTAGCCAAAAAGTCTAGGCCTAATCTTCCAAAAAGCCTTGGGAAAGCCGCCAGCTTACTAAAATCCATGAAACTCGCTATCGCTCAAACAGTACGAATTTCTTAACGTAAGCCGGCAAGTTTCCATCCTTCGAACCGGCTATTTCCAGAAGGGCCAAAAAAATGAGAGATAGTTACGAAGGAACACATATCACGGAGGAATTCCTGTCACGGGAACGGTTCCAGTAACACGTTAAAAAGGGGGACAGTCCCCCTTTTTAACACGAAAAAGGCCTACAGGTTTAGAACCTGTAGGCCTTCACTATGCATACTCTAGAAGAAAAGCAACGGCGCAATAATGAGTGAAATGGTACCGGCAACTTTGATCAGCGGATTCATAGCCGGACCGGAGGTATCTTTGAAGGGGTCACCAACGGTATCGCCGATAACGGCAGCAGCATGAGTCGGAGTTCCTTTACCGCCGTATTTACCAGCTTCAATGTATTTTTTGGCATTATCCCAGGCACCACCGGCATTGGACATGAAGATGGCCAATAGTACACCGGAGGCAGTTACGCCAGCAAGGAAACCAGCCAGGGCTTTCGCACCAAGCAGGAAGCCAACTACAAGCGGTGAACCAACGGCAAAGACGCCGGGCAGCATCATCTCGCGAATAGCCGCTTTTGTACTGATATCAACACATTTCGCATAATCAGGACGGCCAGTGCCTTCCATTATGCCGGGAATTTCACGGAATTGGCGGCGAACTTCTTCAATCATTTCAAAAGCAGCTTTACCGACAGCTTCCATCGTGAAAGCGCAAACCAGGAAGGGCAGCGTAGCACCCAGGAAGATACCGATAATTACACCAGGTTCGGTCAGATTAACAACTAAATGTCCATCAACCAAAAGTCCGGTAAGCTTTGGATTTTTAGCAATTTCTTCGGCAAAGGCCGTAAAGAGAGCCAGTGCAGTGAGCGCCGCTGAGCCAATAGCAAAGCCTTTGGCAATCGCAGCAGTTGTGTTACCTACGGAGTCCAGCTTGTCAGTCGTTTTACGAACTTCAGGACCAAGCTCAGCCATTTCAGCAATACCACCGGCATTGTCGGCAACAGGACCAAAGGAGTCTACCGCTACAACCATACCGGCAGTACAGAGCATGCCCATTGCTGCCATCGCAATACCGTAAATACCGGCTTGAGAGAAAGCCAGCCAGGTAGCGGCACAAAAAACGATCATCGGTAATCCGGTACTGCGCAAGCCATTTGCAATACCAGCAATAATATTAGTTGCAGCCCCTGTTTGCGAAGCATCTGCAATGTGTTGGCAAGGTGCTTTGTCGTTAGAGGTATAGTATTCTGTCAGCATTCCAATCAATACGTTAACAACCAAGCCGGAAATAATGGCGATAAAGATGCCAAAAGCGTGCTTAGCATCAAAAACAGCGGTTGCTAATAGATAGGAAAGTACGGCTGTTATTATATTAGTAGCCCATAAACCGCGGTTAAGAGCGGCCTGGGGATCACCATCTTCAGAGGTACGGACAAAGAAGGTACTGATAATAGATGCGGCAATACCTGCTGCACCAATCAGCAAGGGGAAGATNNTCAGCATAGCAGCAATTGCGGTAGCGCCGTATGATTCAAAAAGGTCAGCACCCATACCGGCAGTATCACCAACATTGTCACCAACGTTATCGGCAATTACTGCAGGGTTACGGGGATCATCCTCGGGAATACCGGCTTCTACTTTACCAACAAGGTCGGCGCCTACGTCAGCAGCTTTCGTGAAAATACCGCCGCCAATACGGGCAAAAAAGGCAATCGCGCTTGCACCGAAGGCAAAGCTGTTAATGACAACAGGATCGCGGAAAATAATGTACAGCGTGGATACGCCTAAAAGACCAAGTCCGGCAACAGACATACCCATAACGGCACCGGCTCTGAAGGATACTCCCAGTGCCTTATTCAGGCTATGACGGGCAGCTTCAGTTGTACGGGCATTTGCTTTGGTAGTTGAAGTCATGCCTATGTAGCCGGCAATAGCCGAGCAAACGGCACCTACTAAAAAGGAACTGGCTAATTTATATCCGTCAACAAAAAATAAAATAACAAAAATACCGACTGTGAACGGAATCAGCGTCTTGTACTGCCTGTTAAGGAATGCCATAGCACCCTCAAAAATAGCCTGAGACAATTCACGCATTCTTTCATTGCCTGGGTCTTCCTTCAACACACTGGACATAAGATAGGCCGCAAATAAAAGCGCCACAATACCTGCTGCAGGCGCTAAGTACAATAATTCCATTATTTCTCTTCCTCCCTTTACCTGTTAGAGCAATTCAGAACGAAAAAGAACCTCAATGTTTTCATTGAGGTTAATGGGTGAGAACACGACCAAGAATCAAGGTTAGTATACCAAATACAATACCCAGAATCATGGTAACACGAGCCAACATCTCGTCAAGGCCTTTTTTCTTGCCACCAAACAGAGTCTCTGCTCCTCCGGCAATCGAGCCTGACATACCGGCACTTTTACCTGACTGCAGTACTACGGATGCAATCAAAGCAATTGCCACAACCGCTTCAAGAATCATAAGCACAGATTTCATTTCGTTCCTTACCCCCCTACCCGCTTGTACCCTACTATTGTAGCACACCGAAAAACACCTTGACAATTGTACTGGGTAGATTTTTACTTAATTAGGCTAATTTTATTGTAGTATTACCAGTAATTAGCATCACTAAACGCTCTGTTTCTTTATTCTGCAGGCGTTTACTGCACATTCTATTCGATATGTACCGCCTCTTTTTCATAATCCAGCCAAAGCATTGTCAATATTGCCAGCTTGCGATAAAACGCTGTCTCGCTGCTGCGGCTGACAGCCCCGCAAAAGGCAGGCACCCACTCGAACATATGGCGCACAAGAAACTCACGATGTCCGTCAATAAATACTCCCGCTTGTTCAGGACTTTCTGCATTGGCAGCTTGCTGGCACAGCCAGCCGGCAAACTCCAGCTCCAAAGCAATATGATCTTCCGGCTCCTGTTCCTGTTTGGCAGCCTTTAAGCCAAAAGAATGATAGAAGTCCCGTACCGCCAGAGTATGTTCGCCAAACAGCAGCCTCTCCCTGGATCGGTGAACGGACTCCCAGGGTGGGGCCAGCAAAGGCCCCGGCCCTATAAACAGCCGGTTGAAATCCTCCCTTAGCTGTGCCTGATAAGCATCGCTCTCGTGAGTATGAGCAGCGATATCAGCTTCCAGCTCTACAGCCACCGGCAAAAGACTTTTTAAATCCTCAAATAGGCATGATAACTGCTGTTCTTCACTAAGAGCTGCCAAAATTTCCTCATCAGGCTCTTTTCTGAACAGACAGGCCAGTGATACATATACATAAGATCTCCATTGCCATTCCACCGTTGTTGTACCCCTCACTTTCTATAGGCGCCCCATCATCGCATGCACGCCGGTAGCATAAAAGAGATACCGGCTGATTAACTCTCCAATAATAACGGCAGTAAGGCCTGAATATAGCCATTTCCCGGCAGCACTGGCGCCTTTCATCGCAACTTTTTCCCATGCTGCAAAAGTAAACCCTCCTGCTCCGGCAACCAATAACAGCTGACTGACAGCAAGCAGCCAGCTATGCTGATAAAGCAGCGCAGCCGTAGCCTGCATAGGAGCAGAGCCGGCAGCAAGAGCAGCCAGATACGGCGCCAGACTAAGCAGCTGCACACCTGCACCAACAGCCCCAACAGTAAAAGGACGGCTATATAAGACTGGTGGAGTATCAGCCTGAACGCGCATGATCACTGCTGAATACGTCAGTGCCCCTAAAGCTGCAGCCGTTCCGAAAAACGTCACATGCGTATAGGCCGTACTCCAGGCATCAATCGCAGTCTGCACATAGATAAAAGACATGCTGATGAGCATCAGAACCCCGACTGCAGTTGCTGCAAAGCCCAGCGGCGATTTGAGCTTTGCGCCTTTTTGCACTCTCCAGTACAGCAGCAGCGTCAAGCCAAAAAAGCCGCTGGCGCACCAGATTTCCCGGCTCAGCCATGACGCTCCTACGTGATACAGTGCCCGGTACGCGCCTAAAGGATCACCCAGATGTGTCAAAGAAATCAACAAACTAACAGCCATAGTCCCCACTGCCCAGCGAAGCACTATCAAGTTGGTTCTATTCTCTAATTCCGGCGTGAACTGGCTTATGGCAACGATCCCCACACTGGTTTGAGCCAATAATGTAAATAGAACCAAGGACCATTCTTCACCCATTCTGTTCCTCTCCTTTCTATCGTTCCATCACAGCATCACGATGGGGCGTTATCACAAAAGACGGCTTCGTTTTTGGCTCAGGCATGCCTTTAATCTGCTGCACACCCTGGTATTTCTTCTGCAATTCTTCGACATTACCCGCTTCCAGCACCCGCATGGGGCAGGCACTTACACATACCGGCTGTTCCCCTTTATCGATCAAGTATTTGCACATATCACATTTACCGGTTTTACCGGTTTTAGGGTTATATTGAGGTGCTCCATAAGGACAGCTCATGATACAATACCGGCAGCCGACGCATTTTGTCTGGTCAATAAATACGATCCCGTCCTCCGGACGCTTCTGCATGGCTCCAGTAGGACAATTTTTGACGCACAGCGGCTCCTGGCAATGATTGCAGCTCATAGACAGCCAATAGGCATAAACATTATTGGTAAAACCTTTATCGGTCTTGCTGTAGCCACCGCCGGCAAACTCATGAACCTTGCGGAAACATTGCCCTACATCTAAATCATTTGTATCTTTACAGGCTATTTGGCAGGTAAAACAGCCAATACAGCGGTCTTGCCGAAGATAAAATCCACGTTGTCCCGACATACTCTCTTCTCCCTTCCATATTACGCTCTACCAACCTCTACCAGGTTGGTATGCTGAGGGTTGCCTTTAGCTAGCGGCGTAGGATGATATTTGGTAATGGTGTTAACATTGCCCCGCCTGTCGATTCCCTCACTGTCCGGTGTCCACCAGGCTCCCTGGGGGATGGAAACAACGCCAGGCATGATGCGGGGCGTTATTTTCACAGGCATTACAATCGTACCCCGGTCATTGAAGACTTTGGCAAGATCCCCCTCTTTGAGTCCCCGAGCTAGAGCATCTTCCGTGTTTATCCACATTTGCTGCGGCGCCGCTTCTTCCAGCCAGGCACTATTATCAAAGGTGGAATGTACGCGCCGTTTGTAATGGTGCCCAATGCATTGCAGCGGATATTTGGCTGTCAGAGCAGCCTCAGGTCCTTCCCAGGCAGGAATGTACTTAGGTATGGCAGGAATCTCCTTAGCCTTATTCAGCTTCCACAAGCGGGGTGAAAACAATTCGATTTTACCGGAAGGTGTCTTAAAGGGATTAGCTGCCGGATTAGCAATCTGCTTTTCATAAGCAATAAGCGGTTTAGCCGGCGCAGCTTTATAAATCCCCTGTTCGCGAAATTGGTCAAAAGCAGGGAATTTTGCATCCTTTTGTCTCGCAAAATCAACACATTCCCGCAGCCAGTCCTGCTCACTCTTGCCTTCCGTAAACTCGGTACCAAAGCCAAGCCGCTGAGCTAACTCACTAGTAACTTGATAAACGCTTCTGCATTCAAACATCGGCTCAACCAGCTTCTGATGGTATATGGCATAACCGATGCCTGAAGCAAAGGTAATAATGTCTTCCCGTTCAAATTGAGTAGTATCGGGCAGCAGGATATCGGCAAACCGGGCACTTGGTGTCATAAAGACATCATGAACAAGAATAAATTCGCATTTTTCCTCATCCTGCAGAATTTTAGCAGTTCCATTGCAGTCGGAATGCTGGTTAATCAACGTATTAGAGGCATAATTCCAAATCATTTTAATATCGGCAGGCAGCCTTTCGGTACCGAGTACGCCGTCAGCAGCTCCCATTTCTTTTCCGCGCAGTATCGCTTCCGGCCATACATAACAGGAGATCGTTGCTTTTACCGGATTGGTTCCGGCTCTCATCCACCCCATCGGGATGCTGTGACCGCCGAGACGAAGTCCCGGTCCACCGCCGCTTATTCCCACATTGCCGGTCATAGCGGCCAAAACAGGCAAGCCCCTGACCGGCTGCTCACCATAGGCGTGACGCTGCCAGCCAAGTCCCTGCAGCAGACAGCAAGGTTTAATGCCCGCAATTTGCCGCGCCAGCCTGATGATCGTCTCCCGGTTTATCCCAGTAATCGCCTCTGCCCAGGAGGGTGTCTTTGCAGTATGATCATTGCTGAGACCAAGCAGATAGCTTTTATATGAGTTGCCCGGTTCAATACCTTCGGGCATATGCGCTTCATCAAAGCCCAGACAGTAGGTATCGAGAAAAGCCTGATCCTGCAGGTTTTCCGTTATCATAACATAGGCCAGAGCATCCAGCAGTGCGTTATCAGTTGTCGGCTTAATAGGTATCCATTCGTCGGCAAGCGCCAGCGCCGTATCACTATAGCGCGGATCAATAACAATGACCTTTGCGCCTTTTTCTTTTGCCTGCTTGATGTAATGACCGGTATTGGCTCCGCCCATTCTGGTTTCCATGAGATTTTCCGCAAAAAGCACGATGAGTTTGGCATTCACCAGGTCATCAGGACTGTTGCCCTCGGTAGTGCCGTATGTGTAGGGTGTGCTGTAACTGAAACAGGCAGAGCTATAGGTATTGTGATATCCCAGATACCCGCCAAACATATGAAGAAAACGGGCAAGTGCCCCGCCAAATGAGGGAATGAGCCAGGATTGACTGATTTGTCCGTACACACCCGTGCCATAGAGCAAATGAATAGCTTCATTACCATAGGCTTGTTTAATGCGCTGCATTTGGGACGCAATCGTGTCAAGTGCTTCCTCCCAGCTGATACGGACAAATTTGCCTTCACCGCGCTTGCCCACCCGTTTCATGGGATATTTCAATCGGTCAGGGTGGTAAAGCCGCTTGCGCTGGGCCCATCCTTTCAGACAGGCTCTGATTTGCGGAAATTCGGGACTATCTGGAGTATCATCCGTGCTCAGCCTCGTAATCACCCCGTCCTTGATATGGGCTTTTAAAAAGCAGCGGCCGCCGCAGTTATGCGTACAGCTTGTCGGATGAACAGTCTCTCTTGTGAGTGGCGTTTCTGCTTTCGCTGAACCAGTTGTCGTTACAGGCAATGCGGTAAGTCCCATCGCACCCCCGGCTAATGCGCTCATAACGAGAAAGCGCCGCCTGGACAACGGGGCTGACCAAATTCTATCATACGCCATACTTCCTCCTACTCTTTTTAGTTTTTGGCTATCTGCACAAGATTGGTGTGCTGAGGATTACCGAAAGCCAGCGGCGTCGGGTGATATTTGGTGATGGTATTGGTACAGCCCCGCCGGTCAATGCCATTAGCATCCGGCGTCCACCAGGCCCCTTGCGGTACCGATACCACGCCGGGCATAATGCGGGAGGTAATTTTGACTGGTATCACCATCACACCCCTGTCATTAAAGACTTTGCCTTTATCTCCCGTCTTGAGCCCCCGTTCTACAGCATCTTTCGGGTTAATCCATACTTCCTGGGGACTGACTTCCTCCATCCACGGCACATTATCAAATGTCGAATGTACCCGCCGTTTGTAATGATGGCCAATACACTGAAGCGGATACTTCTCGGCCAGCGGTGCCTCCGGTCCTTCCCAGGCAGGAATATACTTAGGTACGGCTGGAATATGTTCGGGCTTATTCATTGCCCAGAGACGAGGTGAAAAAATTTCAATTTTCCCTGAAGGAGTGGGGAACTTATATTTGTCGGGTTCTTCAATTTGCTTTTGAAAAGCAATCGACGGTTGATCGTATTTCCAGCGGTAAACACCCTGTTCTCGGAATTCTTCCCACGTGGGAAAGCCGGGATTAGCCTGCCTGGTTTTATCCACCAGGTAGCGGAGCCAGTCCTCTTTGCTTTTGCCTTCAGTAAACTTTTCCTTTAGCCCCAGTTTATCTGCCAGTTCACTAATCCAGTCATAACCGTTGCGGCACTCAAAAACGGTATCTACGGCTTTATTCATGTACAGCAGATAATCCCCCCATCCCCAGGGGCTTACAATATCATCCCGTTCCATAAAGTTATCGGAGGGCAGTAAAATATCGGCAAACTTCGCACTGGCAGTCATAAAGTGCTCACTTACCACGATGCACTCCACCTGGCTTTCATCTGCGAGCAGCTTAGCAGTGCCGTTGCAGTCGGAATGCTGATTAATCAGACAGTTGCCTGCCAGGTTATAAATCATTTTTATATTAGAGGATAATTTCGGCACACCTCGCACGCCATCGGCAGCTCCCATTTCCTTGCCGCGCCGTATCGCGTCAGGCCAAATAAAACAAGATATAGATGCTTTGCAGGGATTAGACGAAGGAATCGAACCAACAACCTGATCCCTGGCCTTATACCCAGTACCTGAGGCCCAGCCGCCTTTTACTCCCACATTGCCCGTCATAGCGGCCAATACCGTTCCGCCTCTGACCACCTGTTCCCCATAGGCATGGCGCTGCGGCCCATATCCCTGAATGAGGGCACCCGGACGCAGTTGGGCATATTCGCGTGCCAGGCGGATAATGGTATCCCGGGGAACACCGGTAATTGCTTCTGCCCACTCCGGCGTTTTTGCCGTTCCATCACCGCCCAGGCCTAAGACATGGCTTTTATAGGACTGGCCTGCCGGTATGCCCGGCGGCATATGCTCTTCATCAAAGCCCAGGCAGTATGTATCAAGATACGTCTGATCATGGAGCTTCTCTGTAATCATCACGTAAGCCATTGCATCAAGCAAAGCATTATCGGTTGTCGGTTTTATGGGAATCCACTCATCAGCCAGCGCTATGGCAGTACTCGAATAAATCGGATCAATAACGACAATTTTGGCACCGGCTTCTTTCGCCTGTTTCAGATAAAAGGCAGTATTGGTGCCATGTACCGTTTCAGCCGGATTAAAGCCAAGCAAAATAATCATTTTTGAATTAACCCAATCCTCCCGGCTATTACCGGTGGCTACCGTACCATAGGTATAGGGCGTTGCCGCTTGCGTACAGGCCGTACTGTACGTTCCGTAATAGCCAAGATAGCCGCCGTAGAGTCCGAGCAGCCGGCCCATCCAGACCCGTTCGGCAACCTTACCGGCAATGCCTGATGCATAATGCAGAAAAATTGCTTCAGGGCCATATTGGGTCATGATGCGCTGCGTATGCTCAGCCATGATAGTAATCGCTTCATCCCAGGTAATGCGGACAAATTTGCCTTCCCCCCGTTTGCCCACCCGTTTCATCGNNGTTCAAAGGAATTTGCCGCCTCTGCCCAGTGAAGCAGACTGGAACTTCCGGCCACTGCCGCACTCCAGGCCAGAAAGCGCCGCCTTGTCAGTGAAAACGGTCCCTTAATCTCCTTTTCAGACACCAATCATCCCACCCCTTCGATCGTCGGTATTACATCTTATAAAAGCTTTATCACCAATATACCTCACTGTTTTAGCAAAAAAGAGTCTTACGGAATATTCTACAAATATCCGTAAGACCCCTTTACTGAACACTCGGCTGTATTAGAAGTTATAGCTGGTTTTCACCCAAATAGTACGTCCCGGTTCATTAAGCCTGACGGAGGCAGGAATTCCATCAACAGCTTTACCCTCACGGCTGACAAACTCGGCGTAGTTTTTATTAAACAAATTGTCTACACCTGCAGCAATAACTATATTTCGTGAAGGACGGTAAGCTCCATTCATTGAAAGAATGCCGAAACCGCTGCTCCGGCCAATATCTAGCCCCACTTCGCTGCCACTGCCTATATCGTAACGGGTTTGCGCCTGCACACCACGCCATAGAAGGCCGACTTCCAGCTTGTCTCTATTGTATTTCAGACCAATGGTTGCTTCAAGCGGCGGAATTTGTGCCAAAGGCTTACTGCCCGTTTCATTGGTACCGCGAACATAAGCAAGTGTGGCTGTAGCTGTCCAATGATCCGCCAGGCGATAAGCCGCATCCGCTTCGCCGCCAAACAGGGTAGCATCAATATTATTCGCTGACGAAGCCCCTGTAAGCAGGATAAAGTCCTTAATATCAGCATAAAACACCGATAAACTTGCCTGGAATTTTCCGGCATTATATAAAATTCCTGTATCGAGCTGGGTATTTTTTTCCGGTTTCAGAAAGAAAGTGCTGTTGTTTGCGCCTTTGGTTCTCTCCCAATAGTCGGCAGAACGCTGTGCATGGCCAAGGCCGATGTAACTGGTGAGGGGATTGTTGTCATAATCATGCTCGTACCGTAGGAAAGCTCCGTAAGTATGATCTTTATCCTCAGCCGTCACCGATGTCAGCTTTTTCACTTCCAGGCTGTCTGCTCTGATTCCGGCCATCAGCCGATTATGACTATCCAGGGTGCGTTTCACATCGCCAAACAGGCCATAATTTGTAAAAGTTAAATCACGATTTCTCTTCAGCGATTTGTACTCTGTCCCCATTCCTCTTTTGGTATGCTCATTTTTCTGATAATCAAAGCCGACATTTGCTTCCGTAGCTGTGCTAAGTGAGAGCTTAGCTGCCAGCCGACCACCGGTTGTCGTGCGGTCAACATTACTCACCATAGGCCCCATCATTCCAGGATTACGGAAAGTAAAATTATCCATTACGTGATCGACATAGTTATGATATGCCTTAAATTCTAAATTGCTGACAAGTGTTGAAAGATGCTTCTTTTCATATTTAAAGCTATAATTTCTTTGATCAAACTGGGGCCCATCCATACCGCGGCTGCCATAGGCCGCTTCCGCCGTACTGCTATCAACAGCAAACTCGTACAAAGTATTCGCATCAGGTGTTACGCCGACGATGCCACTCAAGCTTTGACGGGTGTAAAAGGAATGTATTTTGTTCCCTGCACCATCTTCGTAATTGTCGGCATGAGACCGGGTCTTGATAATCCGTACATACCCTGAGGTATCTCCGGCTGTTACATCAAGCAATTCATCATTGCGCCCGGCACTGCCAACCAGAACACTGCTGTTTACCCGTACATCCGCTTTGTCAAAAGGGGCTGTTTCCCGCTCGAACAGAACTGTACCGGCCACATTGCCACCGCCATAGCGAACGCTCTCGGGACCTTTTAGTACAATTATTTTACTAAACGCTTCCGGGAAAGCATAAGAGGTAGTCGGATCCATCCGGCTTGGGCAGCCGCCTAGCTGAGCTGTTCCATCAAGCAAAACGTTAAGCCGTGTACCGCCAAGGCCGCGAAGCAGGGGATCACTGCCGGTACCACCCTGACGTACAACAGAAAAGCAAGGGATATTCTTTAAATATCCACCTCCATCTGCTGCCGGCACAGGCTGACGCGGTGCTTTGGGATCGGTCTCAATCACCAGTGGCTGCGCCATGCGGTGAGAAGTTACGACTATTTCCTCCAGTGTAAAGACCGGTTCCTTTTCCTCTGCCCGCTCTGCAGCAGCCAGGGCAAATGGCGAACTAGTCAGTATCGCTGAAGATAAAACAAGTATGCCTGCTACAACGTGCTTATGCGCTTTTCTCACTTATATACCGCCGCCTTACCGCTAACGGATTGACTGACAAACGAACCTGTAAAGGCTGAAATGTTGTCAACCGTATTCGTTTTATTCCCAATTGCAACTGTAAGCTGACCATCCTTGATTGCAAAGCTGTAGAGGCTGCAGCAATCCAGTGTCTTTCTGTCGATTTGTAAAATAATAGTTTCACTTTGCGGAAAATAAGCAGTAACAAATTGACGGTCAAACTTTAATTGTACTTCAGTAGGTCCCTCTTTACTATTCACGGGGATAGTAATATGCGCTTCAACCCCATTCGGACTGAATAGCTCATGAAATTTCAAGGTACCACTTGCCGGTTCAGTAAAGAAAGTGTAAGTTACAGGGGTTGCCGTTCTATCGCTAGTTAAATTAAATTGACTGACTAACTGGGCAGCTGGAGTTGCATTCGTAATAGGAATAATTATCAACAACAGCAATGCAGCTACGAATAAGCAGTATCTTGTTACCACCTTTTTCTTCATTCAAAATCAAACCTCCCGCTTTCAATATTTGTTTAAACCACCTATACAAATCCTTCATTGTCACCTCCAGACATCAACGATAACGCCTCCAGAAAATTCAAAAAGACCAGACTTATCCTGCGAGGTAAATCAGGCCTTTAACTTTTTGTTAACCAGCCATATTGATAATCATATTCAATTACATTTCTATTATAAACCGGTATCCCTTCTTGTCTACTATCCTAAAGTACTATTTAAGATTAACTAAGAGAAAAGGCCAGATGAAAATTTAGCTGAAACGCTACTATCATCTGACCTTTATATTTTAAGAGAGACTATTTAACTGAGTCCTGTACATTTTCTAATTTAATGAAGCTATTTTTATGCAACGCATCAACATCTACAGCTGCACCTAACATGCCTACCTGCTGCAATTGTTTTGCCGTAATCCCGAAGGCATCATAAGCACCTTTGACGGAAGGAATATAATTATAGGTTTTTAAAACTTGCGCATTAAATTCGACATTACCGGCAACCCATTTTTTCTCAACTTGAATCTTGGCTGTTTCATCCTGATTTTTCTGAATCCAGGCACTTGCCTGCTGCATAGCGCGGGTATACTTCGCTGCAATTTCCGGATGCTCTTTTGCTAAGTTATCACTTACATATGCAGAGCAGCAGTATTGGTCTTTATAAGGAGCAGTAGCAGCTGAATCAGCAAGAGTGGTCAAGCCATATTCCTTTTGGGCCACCGCTGCCGTTGGATCATTCATAGCGATAGCGTCAATAGACCCGTTTTTCAGTGCAAGCGGAAGATCGCTGGCATTAAATACGGCAAATTCAACTTCCATATTTTTTTCACTGATCCCGACACCAGCATCAGCCAAGGCCCGTTTCGTAAAAATAATCGGACTGCTGGTCATACTGGGCACACCAATTCGTTTGCCCTTTAAGTCTGTCAGACTGTGAATGCCCGAATCACTAGGAACAAGCAGCTTGTCGCAACCGGTATGCAATCCGCTGGTTACTTTGATTGGCAGTCCGTTGGAAAGTGGCTGAATCAGGCTGGCCAACAGGCCAAAGCTGGCGTCAATTTTTCCTGCCGTAATGGCCTCAAAATTAGTTCCCGGCGCGAGCTTGATTAAATCAACTTTTAACCCTTCCTTCTCAAAAAAACCTTTTTCCAGCGCCATATGCACAGGAGCTTCACATAAACTACCGGTATACCCAATCTTTAATACGAGATCCTCAACCTTCGTTACCGGCTTTTGCCCGCAGGCCGTCAATACCAGCGAAGTTATTACCGTCAAGGCAACAGCGGCCATTTTCTTCTTAACATTCATTTGCTTCTCCTCCACTACAAATAATAATTCGGTTCTTCCACTCGACCGACAAAGTTAAGTATCTCAAGAATTTTTGAGCGCAGGCTTAAGAATTCCGGATTATTCCGCGCGCGGGGTCTCGGGAGTGTCACTTCAATATAGCTTTCAATCTTGGCCGGCCTTGGTGTCATCACGATTACCCGATCTGATAAATAAATAGCTTCATCCACATCATGGGTAACCATAATCATGGTTGTTTGACGCTCCTGCCAAATGCGGATCAGCTCATCCTGCATATTCATCCGGGTAAAAGCATCAAGCGCTCCAAGCGGTTCATCCAGCAGCAGCACCTTGGGGTGATTGACGAGGGCCCGTGCCAGTGACGCCCGCTGTGCCATACCTCCCGAAAGCTGATGAGGATAGGATTTATGAAAAGCTGACAAACCAACCAATTCAATAAACTTATCAACCTCAGACTTATTATGCTTATACCGTTTGCGAGCCTTTAAGCCAAAAGCAACATTGTCATGTACGTTTAGCCAGGGAAAGAGCATGGGGTTTTGGAATACAAGTCCCCGTTCATAAGAGGGTTTGCTGATTGCCTCATCATCGATATACAAGTTCCCCTCTTCTGCGCCATTTAAGCCGGCAATCAAGCGCAGCAGTGTAGATTTCCCGCAGCCGGAGGGGCCGATAAGTGAGACAAATTCACCTGCGCCAACGGTAAGATCAATACCACTCAGCGCAACAATATCTTCCGCATCCTGTTGGGGAAAGCGTTTGACTACTCCCTCCACCTTTATTTCCCCTACCATTTTATGACTCCCTTCTGCCAGACAAGCGTATAATCCCGCAGCTTAAACAACAGCGTAATTAGAATGGAAAATGTGATGGCAATGATAATCAAACCTGCATAGACGTTAGCATAAGCCATCATTTCTTTCTGCCAGTTTATGTACCAGCCAATACCGTTTTTAACCCCAATCATCTCTGCAGTCATCAAGGTAATAAACGAAGCGCACGTTCCATTAAAAAGACCAATAAACATATGCGGCATAGCAGCAGGCACGCCTACCTTAAATATTTGATAATACTTACCGGCTCCCAGTGTGCTTGATACTTCAAAATAGGCATTTTGAACATTTAATATACCGCTGCTTGTCATAACGGTTGCAGGAAACCAAACGGATAAGGCAATTAAAAACGCACTTGCTGAAAAAGTAGTCGGAAAACTGATCAGCACAATAGGAATCCATGCGGTAGGCGGTATTGGTCCCAAAATGCGAATAAGTGGATTGATCCAATAGGCTGCTCCTTTGCTGAAGCCAACAGCAATCCCGGTGGTAAATCCGGCAATGGCGCCAAATATATAGCCTGTGGCCAGCAGCTTCCCTGAAGCCGCAAGGCAAACTGCAAGAAATTCCCGGTCCTCAACAATAACACTTAATACTTTATCAAGTGATGGAAAATAGATGACTGGTAATAAGCCAAGCTTTTTTGTCACCACATTCAGCACATTTAAAAACAAAACTGCGGCAGCCACAAATAACGCTCTCTCCTCCAACCATGCTTTCGCTTTGGCATTATAATAAGAAGCGATTGCACTTGCTGCAAAGACTATCGTAATAATCCCCAGCAGATAGATAAAATACGGCTGATTGACTGGCGTGTGTTTACTCATGTTGATCATGAAAATATCCACAGCGATTGCCACTAGAGCCGAAAGCACCGGTAACCATGTAATAAGTGTTTTTTGTATCACGTTTTTTCCCTCTTCCTTTCTAGGCGCAAATTAAATCCTATTTCATTGCGCCAGTAAAGAACCGTTATTCACCTTGTGTGTTATGCTATTTGCACATTAGAGCCCACTCCTTTCGAAAACAAAAAAGGCCGCACTTCGCCATAGTGCAATTGCACTATGGGAAGTACAGCCTCTGATTTACTTGATCAGCCAGCTAAGCTTTATGATATTTTGTTTATATACTACACTGCGCCTGCAGAATTGTCAATGAAAAACATGACCGCTCGACAATCTAGATCGGACATTGACAAAATGACTGTTTACGATTACAGTCAGACTAAGATAGCACTATTTTCCTGCCAGGAGGCGACTTTTTTTGAATATCACCAGAATGAAATGGTTGGCTGCCGTTATTCCGGCAATCTGTATCGGCCTATTTGAATTTGCCAGGCATGAATATCTGCACGTTATTTCCATGAGCTGGGGAAATGTTTTAGTTGCAGTCTTAACCGGATTGCTGTTTATTTTATTTTCTCATGGCATATTTACCTTAATGGAAAACCTGTACAGCAAATTACAGCAGGAGAAACAAGAAACGGCCATCTTGCAGGAACGCACTAGAATTGCTCGTGAACTGCATGACAGTATCGCCCAATCCTTGTTCTTCATGAATGTCAAAGTGCTGGAAATTGAAGCTGCCTGGAAAAACAGCAAAGATCCTTGTCCAGCAATTACCGATTTGAGAGAGGCCATAAAGCTAACTGATACCGAATTACGGCAGCATATTTACACTTTACAAACAGTAACGCCACCGGATGACAATATTGAACTGGTGTCCGCCATACAAACTCAGCTTGATCAGCACGAAACTCAAACCGGCGCAATAACAGCCTTAGCTGCCACTTTCGACAGTGCTATTAGCTTTAGCTCTTTTCAGCAAAAAAAGCTTTTGCATATCTTTCAGGAATTATTGTTTAATATTCGAAAGCACGCCGAAGCGACCCGGGTTAGCGTAAATTTACAGGAAAAAAACGAACGATTTTCTATGACAATAACCGACGATGGCAAAGGTTTTGCTCCAGCAGATTTACAACAGAAAAAAGCCTCTTTTGGCTATAAAATCCTGGAGCAGGATATCCTGTCAATTGGGGCTGATCTAAAGATTGCAAGCGCTCCCGGCTCCGGAACGACAGTCATTGTTACTTTAAAAACAGGGGAAAGGGAAATACTATCATGACAATTAGCATGTTAATCGTAGATGACCATATTTTGTCACGTAAAGCAATAGCGAGCATCCTCTCCGCTAATCCCTTGTTTATGATTGCAGGTGAAGCTACCACAGGTAAGGAAGCGCTTGAAAAAGCAAAAGACCTTACACCGGACCTTATCTTAATGGATATTCGCATGCCTGAAGGCGATGGTCTGGAAGCTACCCGCCTGATTAAGGCTGCACTGCCTGCTATTAAAATTATCATTCTTAGTGTGTCTGACGACGTACAGGATTTTTTTGAAGCCATTAAACTCGGTGCACAAGGCTATCTGCTCAAAAATATGGAGCCTGAATATTGGTTGGACTATATTGTTAGTATCGTCCAGGGCGAAGCTCCCATTTCCCGCGTATTGGCAATTAAAATTCTGCAGGAGTTTGCTGGACAGAAGCAACCTGTTTGTGACAATAAGCTCTCAGAGCGCGAAAAGGAAGTCTTGCAGCTAATCAGCCAGGGACTTGGCAATAAAGAAATTGGCGAAAAATTATTTATCAGCGAAAGCACAGTTAAAAATCATCTGCGTAACATTTTAGATAAATTGCATCTACAAAATCGCATGCAATTAATCGCCTTTGCTTATAAAAACGGTCTTGCCGGTTAGAATGCGTAATGATAAAAAAGGAGCCGTCCTGTGAACTGACCCCCAAAAGTTAGACGTTAAAATCTACTTTCGGGAGGTCAGTTCACTGTAGGACCGGCTTCTGTTCTTATCGCACAGTAACTACCCATGCTACCATGGTAATAATGATGCTGACAAAAATACTTTCCACCACTAAATTTGCCACATCATAAAAACTCTTTTTCTTATTATTGTCTTGCGGTTGACCAGAAAGATCAATCGCTTTACTCCAGATATTTTTCATAAGTGACACTCCTAGTTGGTTGATAAGAACCAGTATCTATTTTTGCTAAAAGCAGTACCGGACCTTTAGTAATTAACCAGTTGACTCTTTTTTATGCTCTTTATAAGGCAGCCGAAGAAGAAATCGCTTCTGCCACATCGGGGCCTTCTTGTTTGTCAACTGGAGCAGCCGCAACATCATTTTGCAGCAGTTCCCAGATTTTGTGCCGAATCCAGCCAAAATCAGCAGAAGACCGGATACCCTCCCGGGGCCGGGGCAAGTTGATCGTAACAATTTCCTTGATCGGTCCCGGATGAGAAGACATGACTGCCACACGGTCAGCCAAAAAAACCGCTTCATCAATGCCATGTGTAACAAAGATAATCGTTTTTTTCGTCTGCTCCCAAATGCGCAGCAGTTCTTCCTGCAGTGTTTCTCTTGTTTGCGCATCCACTGCGGCAAAGGGTTCATCCATTAGCAGTACTTCCGGGTCATAGGCCAGCGCTCTTGCAATAGCCACACGCTGTTTCATACCACCCGACAATTCATGGGGATACCGGTCAGCAAAGTTTTTCAGGCCCACCATTTCAATATACTTTTGGCTAATTGGGCCGCGGTTCTGCTTAGGGACTTTTTTAATTTCAAGGCCAAATTCCACGTTTTTTCTCACAGTACGCCAGGGAAACAAGGCGTAGCCCTGCATGACAATCCCTCTGTCCAAGGCAGGCCCCTTAATCAGCTTACCATCCATAAAGATTTCTCCAGAGCTGGGCTTCGCCAGCCCGGCGATCATGTCAAGAAATGTTGACTTTCCGCAGCCGCTTGGCCCGACAATGGCCAAAAACTCGCCTTGTTTGACGGTAAGATCCAGCTGCTTGATTGCTTCGAATTCAGTTGTCTTTTTGTCTTCTTTCCCTTTGATGTGGTAAACCCTCCGAATATTACGGGCAACAATCTTATCATCTGACATGTGCCTCACTCCTCTTTATATGCTCAATTTCCTTACACTAATCGCAAAAATTATAGAAAATCCTTTTCATTCACCAAGTCCTTTATAACACAGTGGAAGCCTATTTCGTTCTTACGCACGTCAATCAGATCGTTAATCTCTCTGATAAAATAAAGGCAAAGATCCTCCTTCTTAGGGGAGTTATCTTTGCCTTCAGTTCATGCTGACCAGCAGGTTGCCTATTAAAATTAAAAAGGCTAAGGCACATCAAAAAGATGCCGCCTTAGCCTTCAGTCGTCTGATTAGCCAAAACATATAGTTTCTACTATTATACTTTTTCAACATTTGCTTTGTCAATCTACTAGTATGCTGCTTGACGATTATTGCGCTATTTTCTTAACTTGGTCCAAAAAGTACTCATTCAGGATTTTGATATACGTTCCTTTTGTACCCAGTGATTTGGCTTCAATTAGCCCTGCACTCTGACATTTACGCAGTGCATTGACGATAACAGACCGCGCAATCCCGGCCTTATCGGCAATCTGGCTTGCTACAAACAAGTTCTCTGCACCTTCCATACCGCTGCAAATGTGGCTGATTACCACTAATTCCGAATAGGACAACGCATTAACAGCCACTTGACTGGAAGCTTGCCTGCGAGCTTTTTCTTCAACATTTTCCGTTCTATCCCGGAAAATTTCCATGCCAACAACGGCGGCCCCATATTCTGCTACGATGAGGTCATCATCAACAAATGCCTCCTTGAACTTAGCGACTATCAGAGTGCCCATCCTTTGACCACCACCGAATATGGGAATAATAGTAGTAAATTTTTCGGTAAGCAGACATTGGGTATCTTCACTGAAGGCACACAAGTTTTCCTCAAGAGTCGCATTAGGCGAAACTTCATTCACACGAAGCAGCCACTCGGCATAGTTTGCGGGAAATATCCCCTTCTGCAAAACCTGTTCAAACATGAGTCTGCAGTCAAAGTTATCCATTAAAGTATACCCGAGAACATGTCCGGCTTTGTCTACAATATACACATTAGCAGTCATGACCTCACTCAAAATAGCGGCAAGCTCTGTATACTGCATTCTTTCTGATTTTTGCAATGCCTTATTGATGATTCTTATGCGATTTAATAGTAACTGCACAGTAAATTAACCCACCCTTACCCATACTAATTTAGACTTAAATAGACCAATCACCGCCATAAAAGCAGAAAAAGACCGTTCAGATGCAACTCTGCCCGGCCTTCAGTTGATTACTGATCGGCTTATCATTGATACAGTATAGCATTACAATCACAATGAGTCAATGAGATTAAGAACTATTATTGATAAATACCCACTACTTATCCATAAACAACTGTAAATTCGTAGCCTGCCTATTCAATCTCTAGAAAATCTTCCATCATCTTTGGTTAAGACGTACTACCGACAAGCCAAATACATTGGGCCTGGCTGGCAAGCGGGTTGCGAAGAAACTCTTTCCTAATGTGAGTACCGATTTCAACACCCTGCAGAACTTCTCCTCCCCCAAACAAATTTCTAGATGAAGCTCAGAGCTGGACGTTGCATGTTTATGTTCTTCCTGTTTTAATAGTAGTATGGTTAAAGAATATCATGACAATAAGGTGGTTAAGAGATGGCTTCCGAAGCAGCTGATTTTACATTATCCGCAATCCTCCCGGATAAATCGTACCTCTTCCTATTTTTTAACGATGAGATATTAGTAAATAAACAGGAAGGGCTAACTCCTATTCCGACCGTTTACGATATCATGCATCTTAACAGGATTGAACCAGCAGACTTGCAATATATTGGTACTTTTAGCGGCAATCAATACTTTGCCGTGAAAATAACAAATAAAGAGACCTTTGCAGAATTTACCTTCTTAAAATTAAGAAATGCAGCAGAGACTATCACTGAAAAATATGGGGCACTTGCCTTCCGCGCTTTTCACATCCTGAATTGGCTGAAGACTAACAAATTTTGTGGTTGCTGCGGCCACGCCACCAAAGTAGCGGCACAGACCCAGGAATTTGCTATAAAATGTCCAGCCTGCGATCATATCGTATACCCCCGTATCTCTCCGGCCATTATTGTGGCAGTTATCAAAGAAGATAACATTCTTTTGGCCCATTCTTCCAGGTTTCCGGCAGGGCGGTACAGTGTTCTCGCCGGATTTGCCGAACCGGGTGAGACATTGGAAGATTGCGTAAGAAGGGAAATCCGTGAGGAGGTTGCGATTGAGGTAGCTGATATCCGCTATTTCGGCAGCCAGCCGTGGCCCTTCCCCGATTCATTAATGATTGCTTTCATTGCCCGCTACGCAAGCGGACAAATCACGGTCGATAATAACGAAATTATAACTGCAGACTGGTTCCCGGCAACCTCCCTGCCGCAAATACCCGCCAAGGGCAGCATCTCTCGTCAGCTGATCGACTGGTTTGTTGAGCAGAACAGTAACATATAGGGGAGCAGCCCTCTTTTTCTATATGGCATGGGGACGGTTCCACTGACACACTATTTAATGCTAAAAAGAGAGTCCACTTAGGACTCTCTTTTCTTTAGTTTCTCACAATATCTTTTAACTGCCGCTTCGGTACATGGTGCACCTGCTCTTCATCCCGCCAGTATTTGATATCGCCATCTGCTTCGATTTCTTCAATAACTACCGTTTCTTTCGGGCTGCCGAGAGCTATCACCAGCAGGATCTCCAGATTTTCCGGCATATTCAACGCTGCTTGCAGCTGAGCGTGTTTAATATTTGCAATTATACACCCGCCTAAGCCCATTTCTGTCGCGCCAAGCAAAATGGTTTGCGCGGCAATTCCAGCATCAAAAGTCGTAGCCATTTTATAGGCTTTATCCTGAACGACTACAATATAAGCTGACGGCCTTTCACCGACAACCGGTCCGTCCCAGTCTCTTAAATAACCAGCCCAGCCCAAGGTCTCGAATACTTGCCCATTACGTACTTTGTCTGAAGAAAGATAGTAGTTAAGTGCTTGTTTATTCGCACCTGAAGGAGTCAACCTGGCATAGTCTACAAGAGTAAGCAACACCTCTCTTGTGACTCCTTCTTCTTCGAAGAAACGCCGGTAGCTGCGGTTTGCTTTTACCATATCACGAAACATCCAAAACACGCCCCTTATCATTTTATAAAATCAAATGGCTCCCTGCCATCTAACTTATTTGTTTAGGTAATTTTATGAGCTACAGCCTTACGATTGGTAAATACCAGCAGTTCGTCATAGCCAAAGCCTTTGGCATATTCTATGGCCATATCAATATGTCTCCCACAATCTTCGGGCCGATGGGCATCAGAAGACAAAATAATTGGCAAATCATATCGCCGCGCTGTTTTCATAAAATCCGGATACGGTGAGATTTCCTGTACCGGATAGCGGTATAACGTACCGGTATTGATATCAATTGCCATACCGGCTTGGCTGACCGCTGCTGCAACACGCTCCAAATAAGGTTGTACATCAAACTCCGGAAAGTTCTTAAATAAACGGATATTAAAGGGATGGCCCAGTATATCGTAAACGCCGGCAGCACATAAAGCTTCTACTTCTGCCGTATACCATTCATACATATCCTGCAATTTATATTGATCCCAGACAAATTTAATATCGGCAAAATCATAACCCCATCCCTTGAGAAAATGGATGGAACCAATAACATAATCAAATTGATACTCTGCCAATATAGCTTTAACCCGTTCCTGATTTTGAAAATTACAGACTTCAATACCGGTTTTAACGGCGTATCCTTTTTCTTTCAGCAGTTTCATAAATTGCAGATAATCTTTTAAGCTGTAGCGAAACTTATTCTTCGTCAGCCATTTGCGCTGAAATTGGCCTACTACAGTCTCATTCAGCACTAGTTCGTCATAATAGAGGTCTTTAAATTCGATGAAGCCATGAGTATGCTCGGAGATGCCGATTTCATCAATCCCGCGCTTGCCTGCGTGATCAAAAAAGCCCTGTACCCAGTCAACATCATAGCTGCCATATTCAAAATGCATATGATAGTCAATGCGCATAATACGCTCATCTCCTTGTGTAAAAAGGTTATCACTTGTAACCTAATTGTACCATATCTATTTCCTAAAAAGAACTGGCGCCGTATTAGAACGACGCCAATAGGAAAAAATGGAAAAACTCGGTATGTTAACCTTGGGATTACTTAAATCCGTCTATTTCATGGGCTCGCTTTTTCTCTGTTTTTTCAATTTGGTCTACCTGTCCATTTTCCATGCGAATAATTAACTGTCCATACATTATTTTTTGTATTTCTGTAACTATTTTATCCTGCAGTGGATGTGGTTTAGCTGGAGCTTCTACTCTGACATTTTTCATATCCCGGCTTCTTGCTGAAATAACGAATTTTTCCAGTTTTTCTATTTTAATAACTACACCATCTTGAATAACAACCATTAGGGTTCCATATTGCACATTATATAAAAAGTAAGTAATAATATCTAATACTTGCAGAGCTAACGTCTTGGGGACCGCTATTCTTGTTGAGTTCTTTCCTTTTCGCAAATCGGGTGCACTCTTTTTTGTCGTAGAAAGGTATTCCATAAAACTCCTCCTTTTATTTAGAAAAGACTTAGTTTGCCCACGTCCTTTAGGACGCAAGTGGAAGTCTAGGTCATTCTTATGCACGAAGATAAGAACTCAAAGAGGTTTCGGCGAACGCTTTGCCCGTCGTCCGGCGCGGCACACTGTCTGAGGGGTCGGTTATATTAGTCAAATTGCCGCCGCATGCAAAACAAGCATGTAAAAGATGCTCTCTACGTGGTGGCGCTTTTTTGCTAAAAATAACTCATCCTTATCCCCTGCCAGCCTAAAGAATATGCTTAATAAACAAAAAAAGCTAAAAGCTTTTCTCCACTCGTGTGAGAAAAACTTTTAGCCTTCAGTTAACCCGATCAGCCAATTATTGAATTTTATCGTAGTATAACATATGTTACCATTCAAATCAATATGTCATTTGAACTTCAAGCAAAAAAGGATGCCTGCCAAACTACCTGTAAAATGACAAGCTAGATTATTGCCCAGTTTTTAATCAACCACCTTAGCTTTATGGTGTTGTAAAGCTATGAAGTCTTACTCCTATTACACAGGAAAAAGAAAAAGGAAACGCACGTCCGGTGTAGAATGAAAATTAAATGAAAACTAAATGAAAATAGAGTCAAAATTAAGAAGTATTTATTTTTCTTAAAATTACCTCTAATAGTAATTAGATTCTAATATATTAAGGAGGCAGAATGAGACCGTGTTAATGAAAAAACAATATTCCCCTGACATTAATCTATATTATCAAAATAACTTGCCTGATGATCTGGCAGAAGAGATCATCAGGTTTGTCTGGCTCAACCAAGAGCCAGTTGAGGGAGAATTCGTATTTAATCGGGAAATACGCGCTAAAGTCTATAGAATGACATTTAGAGGTGAAGCTTATTATTTAAAAGTTTATACCCCTCAAACCATGAGCAAAATACTTAAAAACTTTTTCCGTCCAGCCGATGCTGTCCGCTATTTTCAAACATCACTTAAACTACTTAATGCCAATATCACTGTAGCAGAGCCAATTTTAGCCTTAACCAGAAAAAAAAATTTTCAACCTACCCAGAGTATTTTCGTGACCCGAGAGGTTTTAGGTCCTAATTTACGTACATACCTTATGGATGAAGATATCGAACACGATTTTGACTGTAGAGAAAAACTTATTTCCCAGCTGTCTCACATATGGATCAATCTAGCCAATCATAAATTAGCACATCATGACCCTCACTTACTTAATTTTATCGTTCATGCCGATCATAAAAATCAGGATTTTCAAATTAATTTGATTGATATAGATAATGTTTATTTTAAACCCTTTTTGCCGAAGAAGGTACTCTTAGCAAAAAATTTAAAAAAATTCAAATGGCAATTATCACGTCCAGAGTTTTCTATCCCCTATTCTAATTTAATTTGGAACAAGATTCGCACTAATTGTGAAACTCTCATCAAGTGAAGCGATGAGTCTTTTCTTCTTAAAAAAACAGTCAAACAAAAAAGGCTGCCCGCCAACTTCCTGGCGAACAGCCTTTTTTCTATTTCAGATTGTAGAATACATCCCGGCCTTTGTACTCGGCCATGTCACTTAACTCTTCTTCAATCCTGAGCAATTGATTATATTTGGCAACGCGGTCGGTACGGGCAGGAGCGCCAGTCTTGATTTGACCGGCATTAACAGCTACGGCAATATCAGCAATTGTTGAGTCTTCCGTCTCACCGGAGCGATGGGAAATAACAGCGGTATAACCGGCCCGTTTGGCCATTTCAATCGCATCAAAGGTTTCTGTCAGTGTGCCGATTTGGTTGACTTTAACCAGAATGGAATTGCCTACTCCTACTTTGATACCGCGGCTCAGGCGTTCGGTATTGGTAACAAACAGATCATCACCAACAAGCTGGATTTTACCACCTAGCTTGTCAGTAAGCAGCTTCCAGCCATCCCAGTCTTCTTCGGCCATACCGTCTTCAATGGAAACAATGGGGTATTTCGCAACTAGCTCTGCATAGTACTCCACCATTTCAGCCGGAGTTTTAACAAGGCCTTCACCTTCGAGATGGTATTTGCCGTCTTTGAACATTTCGGAAGAAGCTACGTCCAAAGCCAGTGCAATTTGTTCGCCTGGTTTATAGCCTGCTTTTTCAATAGCAGCCATAATGACCTGCAGAGCTTCCTCGTTAGAAGCCAAATTAGGCGCAAAGCCGCCTTCATCGCCAATAGCAGTAGCTAGTTTGCGGTCATGAAGTACTTTTTTCAGGTTATGATACACTTCGGCACCCATCCGGAGGGCTTCGGCAAATGATCCTGCACCTACGGGCATTACCATAAACTCCTGAATATCTACATTGTTATCAGCATGCTGACCACCATTTAAAATATTCATCATCGGCACAGGCAGTTGTTTGGCATTAAATCCACCCAGGTATTGATACAGGGAAATGCCAAGAACAGAGGCAGCCGCTTTGGCAACAGCCATGGACACGCCCAGAATCGCATTAGCCCCCAGCTTGGCTTTGTTCGGCGTACCGTCAAGCGCAATCATTGCTCTATCAATACCGATTTGATCAATTACTTCCATGCCCACAATCTCAGGAGCAATGATTTCATTTACGTTTGCTACTGCTTTCAGCACGCCTTTGCCCAAATAACGACCCTTATCGCCGTCTCTGAGTTCTACTGCCTCAAACATGCCGGTAGAAGCACCGGAAGGAACAGCAGCACGGCCGACAATACCGTCTTCCAGAACAACATCCACTTCAACAGTGGGGTTACCACGGGAATCCATAATCTCGCGGGCGAAAATATCAGTAATAATTGACATACATTCACTCTCCACTTTTCGTTTTATTTTACCAGCAGGCTCTTGCCTGTCATTTCAGGAGGAGCTGCAATTGACACCAGGTCAAGAATTGTAGGAGCTAGATCAGCAAGAATTCCTGGCTGCAGTGTTCTGCCCCGATGGGCGTCCGATACTAACAACAGCGGCACCTGATTAGTGGTATGAGCCGTGTAAGGTTCGCCCGTGACAGGATCAACAAGCATTTCAGCATTGCCATGATCAGCCGTAATCAGGACGATCCCGCCATGTGCCTGCATAGCTTCTACAACCTTGCCGACACATTGATCAACAGTCGTCACTGCCTGAACAGCAGCATTAAGCTTGCCCGTATGGCCTACCATATCGCAATTGGCGAAGTTAAGAATAATCAGATCGTGCTTGCCCGAATGTATCTCCGCTACCAGCTTAGTTGTGACTTCCACCGCACTCATCGTTGGCTGTAAGTCATAGGTAGCCACTTTAGGTGACGGAACCAGGAGGCGTTCTTCATTGGTAAATGGTACTTCCTCGCCGCCATTGAAAAAATATGTTACATGGGCGTATTTCTCCGTTTCAGCGATACGCAGTTGGTGAAGTCCGGCTTTGCTGACTACTTCACCTAACGTATTTGTCAGCAGTTGCGGTTTATAGGCTATTGCCACATCCAGTGATTCCTCATATTGTGTCATAGTGGCGAAGTGGAGCGGGAAAAAACCATTACGGCGGTTAAAACCGGCAAACGCTTCATCCACAAACGTGCGAGTTAACTGCCGAGCCCGGTCTGGACGGAAGTTAAAGAAAATAACCCCATCCTGTCCTTTTATCCCACAGTCACCGCAGCCATCAATGACGGTCGGTACGACAAACTCATCCGTTTCCGACCGGTTGTAAGCGGCCTGGATAGCGGCAACAGAGTCGGGAGCATGTTCGCCTTCCCGGTAAACCATGGCTCCATATGCCTTCTCGACCCGCTCCCACCGTTTATCCCGATCCATTGCGTAATAGCGTCCGGAAATTGTGGCCACACGGCCAATACCCAGCTCAGCTATTTTTGTTTCCAATTGCTGCAGGAAACCGGCGCCGCTTGATGGCGGAACATCCCGTCCGTCAAGAAAAGCATGAACATAAACACGGTCTATGCCGATTGCTTTAGCCATTTCCAAAAGGGCATAGAGATGTGTGATATGACTGTGAACACCGCCATCCGACAGCAATCCCATGAGATGCAGTGCTGAACCGGCTTTTTTAACCTCGTCCATAACGGTATGTAATACAGGATTGGCAAAGAAGCGCTTTTCCCTAATATCTTTTGAAATGCGGGTCAGCTCCTGATAAACGATACGTCCGGCACCAATATTTAAATGGCCAACTTCCGAATTTCCCATCTGCCCTTCAGGCAAGCCTACGGCTTCACCGGAGCAGGTAAGCGTAGTAGTAGGGTAAAGTTCAGCCAAATGCGTCATGTGCTGCGTATCGGCGAGGGCGATAGCATTGCTGGGATCATTGGTCCTCCCAATGCCCCAGCCATCTAAGATGACAAGTGCAATCGGCGTTTCTAACTTAGCCACGCTAACCCCTCCTCTACTTAAACTTTATTATTTTGGCAAAGGACTCGGCATCCAAGCTGGCACCGCCAACAAGTGCTCCGTCAATATCACTCTTGGCCATTAACTCGGCAATGTTTTCACCTTTGACGCTGCCGCCGTATTGAATACGAACTTTCTCGGCACTATCTGTACCTGCCAGTTCGGTAACAACCTGACGAATATAGCGGCAAACGGCATTGGCGTCCTCTGAGGAGGCGGTTCGTCCTGTACCAATTGCCCAGACCGGCTCATAGGCAATCACCATTTCTGCTATTTGTTCAGCAGTCAGACCTGTTAAGCCCTGTCGTACCTGACGGCCTACAACGCCTTCAGTAATACCGGCTTCCCGCTGCTCCAGCGTCTCACCGACACACATGATCGGAATAAGTTCAGCAGCAATAGCCGCTTTTACTTTCTTATTTACTGTATCATCAGTTTCGCCAAAATATTGGCGCCGTTCCGAGTGCCCGATAATAACATATGTGCAACCTACTTCTTTAACCATGGCAGGTGAAATTTCACCGGTATAAGCCCCCTGGGCTTCCCAGTGCATATTTTGAGCGCCTAAGCGCAGCGGCCCTTCACATATAGCCATATGTACTGGATATAAGGCGGTAAACGTAGGGCAAATAACTATTTCCACATCCGTTACACTAGCAGTAATGCCACACAATTCTCTCACTAAAGCAAGTGCCTCACCGACTGTTTTATGCATCTTCCAGTTACCGGCAATAATGGGTTTACGCATAACGTACCCTCCTATTCTTTATCCGCCAACGCTGCAATCCCTGGCAGTACCTTACCTTCAAGGTATTCCAGTGAAGCACCGCCACCAGTGGAAATATGGCTGATTTTACTCGCAAGACCCGTTTTTTCAAGAGCAGCGATCGAATCTCCGCCACCGACAATACTGATGGATCCCGAATCAGCGACAGCCTTAGCCACCGCTTCTGTTCCCTTGGCAAAAGCATCCATTTCAAAAACGCCCATTGGGCCATTCCAGACCACAGTTTTTGCACCAACAAGTGCCTGTGCAAATGTTTGTTGCGAGACTGGTCCGATATCAAGCGCCATCCAGTCTTCACTAATGGCATCGACTGGNNCTGGAACAACCTTGTGCTCGGCATCGGCAGCAAAACGATCTGCAATTACCACATCTGAAGGCAAGAGCAGGTTAACGCCCCGTTCTTTTGCCTGATGGATCAGAGTCCTTGCTAAATCCAGTTTATCTGTCTCTACCAGGGATTTTCCCGTACTATGGCCGCTGGCAGCAATAAAAGTATTAGCCATTCCGCCGCCAATGATCAATATATCCACCTTTTGCAGCAGATTTTCAATGACGCCGATTTTATCACTTACTTTTGCGCCGCCAATAATCGCAACAAATGGCCTTGCGGCATTGGCAACTGCGCCACCTACAAAGGATATTTCCTTTTCCATGAGAAATCCGGCTACTGTCGGAATAAAGCGGGTAATCCCTTCTACTGAGGCATGAGCACGGTGAGATACACCAAAAGCATCATTTACGGCTATATCGGCAAGACCGGCAAGCTCTTCGGCAAAAGCACTGTCATTTTTTTCTTCTTCTTTATGAAACCGCAGATTCTCCAGCAGCAAGATCTGGCCAGGCTGCAAAGCCTTTGCCATGGAATGTGCTGCAGGACCGATGCATTCCGGTGAAAACGTCACTTCCCGCCCAATTAACTCCGCCAGTTTACGGCCAATGGGAGCAAGGGAAAACTCAGCAACAGGAGCGCCTTTGGGGCGTCCCAGATGACTGGCAAGAATAACGGCGGCTCCTTGTTCCAGTAAATATTTTAGCGTTGGCAATGTTGCCCGGATACGGGTATCATCCGTGATATGACCGCTCTTATCCATAGGAACATTATAGTCTACACGAACGAAAACCTTTTTACCGGCTACATTGACGTCGCAGATAGTTTTCTTATTCACTACGCCTGCCTCCTTTTCAAACACGAGATGGAGATAACGACAATATGAGATTGCCGCACTTCCTTGTGAAGCGTTGTGGCAATCTCATATGTTTATGATCTGTCTTTATGAATTATAGACCTTTACCGGCAATAAACCGGATCAAGTCCACTACGCGGTTGGAGTAACCCCATTCATTATCATACCAGGATACAACTTTTGCCATCGAACCTTCCACAACCATGGTGGACAAGCCATCGACGATCGAGCTGTGGGGATTACCGTTGTAATCGCGAGAGACCAAAGGCTCATCGGAATAAGCCATAATGCCTTTCAGGTCTCCTTCAGCAGCTTTTTTCAAAGCGGCATTGATTTCTTCTGCAGTTGCTGCTTTGTCCAGTTCTACTACCAGGTCGGTGATCGAAACATTTGGTGTAGGCACGCGCATAGCAAAGCCATTCAGCTTGCCTTTGAGTTCAGGCAATACCAGCGATACTGCTTTAGCAGCACCGGTAGTGGTAGGAATAATAGACATGGCTGCAGCGCGGGCACGGCGCAGGTCACTATGGGGCAGGTCAAGGATCTGCTGATCATTTGTGTAAGAATGTACAGTCGTCATCAAACCGCGTTTAATGCCGAAATTCTCATGCAGAACTTTGGCAAAAGGTGCCAGGCAGTTTGTGGTGCAGGAGGCATTGGAAATAACATTGTGTTTGGCAGCGTCATATTTGTCGTGATTAACACCCATTACAATGGTAATATCTTCGCCTTTAGCAGGAGCGGAAATAATAACTTTTTTTGCACCTGCTTTAAGATGGGCAGCAGCTTTATCGCCATCGGTAAAGCGGCCGGTTGATTCAACTACTACTTCTACTCCCAGAGCACTCCAGGGAAGATTAGCGGGTTCGCGTTCCGCAAGAACCTTGATTGTTTTACCGTTCACAACGATATTGCCGTCCTGAGCTTTTACTTCCGCATTAAGCGTGCCATGTATCGAGTCATATTTCAGTAAGTGAGCCAAAGTTTTTGCATCAGTCAAATCATTAACCGCTACAATTTCCACTTCCGGGTTGCCAAGAGCCGCCCGAAAAACATTGCGGCCAATACGGCCAAATCCGTTAATACCAACTTTAGTTGCCATTTATGAATTCCTCCTCAAAATTATGATTGGTTTATAATAGCCTGGATGCTCCTGGCTGCCGCCTCATCAGTGACTAACACCGACTGGCCGCCGGCACTGGTTACGGCCACAATGGCTTCTGCTTTATCGCGTCCGCCTGCCACTGCTACAACCAGTCCAATTTGCTCCAGTTCATCCAGACGTAACCCCACACTATTGGTAACATAAACAATTTCACCCTGAAGGCTGCAGTAATGCCCCAGCGCTTCACCGACAGCTCCGCTGGCGAGTATCTCAGCCACAGCAGCCTCGGACATATTCCTGCGAACAGCCATTTGCTGAGCCTGACCGATCCCATGAATGAGAATATCGGCATGGCGGATCATATCGGCAACCATACGCATGTTACTGTCATTTTCCAGGATAACTTCCAGTGACTTTTCGCTTAGGCCGTCCGGTATGTGCAACATACGGTATTTACCACCTAATTTAGCTGCCATAACAGAGGCCACCGTATTAGCCTGATACTCGACCTCTTCCCCCAGTCCGCCACGGGCAGGAACAACAGTAACAGCTGCTGACGAGGACTGAACAGCTTCTGCCACGACTGCCATGGTGGAACCACCGCTGACAGCAATGGTCATATTATTTCCCAAGTACTGGCCCAATACTCCGGCTGCAGCTCTGCCTAACTCTCGCCGAGCCGCCTGATCTTCTTCACTGTCACCGGGAATAATGACGACTCGCTTCAGCTTCAGCTTGCTTGCTAGTTCTTCTTCAAGGTCGGTAAGCCCGTGCATAAGGCGGATATATTCGGCCAAATCAGCTAATATAGCTGTTCCCTCCCGGGTAATGGTCATCCCCAAAGGGGTAAAATCCACAAGAGAGGCATTTTTTAAAAATTCAACCTGAGCACGGATGACTCTCTCGCCCATATCGAGCATAACGGCTAGTGCCCGCCGGCCAACAGGCTGGGAGAACTGAATATGTCGCAAAATATTGTAACGGTCTTCAACAATTGTAATCAGTTCTGGCGCTATCTTACGATGCAGCCGGGCAACATCTTTCAATGCACATTCTCCTTCGGGGTTTACCGCGTCCCACCGGTACAAAATATGTCCCACGATAAAAATAACAAGACTTACCACTTACTAGTCTTCGCTAGCTAGAGAAAAACTCCTGCTTCATTATAAATTTTAGTATTTTTTCAGTACATAAGCAGGCGGCAAGGGCATATTCCTTTCTGCCATTACTTCACGCAAGAGCGCCGGATGATCGGAAATCAGACCAGCTACGCCAAGACTAATTAATTCATTCATTTCGTGCCGGTTATTGACTGTCCATGGTATGACAGGCATATGTACGGCCTGTGCTTCTGCCATCATTTTGTCATTTACATCCTGGTATTGAGGAGAAAGAATATCCGCCCCTGCAGCTTTCGCAGCAGCCACTATATTATTGTTATAGTCGGCCAGATTTAACCCCGCCAGCCAGGGTGACAGCCCGGTAGCGTCAGCCTGCCGGCATTCATCGTCGGTAAGCGCCACACAGGTAATTGCTGGATTTAGCCGCCTCATTGCCGTTAAGGTGCGCCAGTCAAAGGACTGTATCATTACGCGTTCCTGCATATCAAACTCATCAACCACAGCCAAAACAGACCGGCAAAATTCATCAGGCAAAGGACTCCACTCCGGATGATTGGGATAACATTTTGTTTCGATGTTAAACCGGATAGAGTCAGCTCCGTACTGCTGCACCAATGCAAATACTTCCGCCAAAGTGGGAATTGGCTCCTGCTCCACCGCCTGCTGATGTTGCCCATACCGCTGCCAGTATTCTGTGCAGACCGGATTGACCCGGCCAATATTATACCGGCGCACTTCAGCAAATGGCATCGCATAAATGACAGGCTCATAACCCGGTTTTATCCATTGGCCCTGCTCATCGCGGGCCAAATACCAGGATAATACCGGGTTATGACTGATTACCACTATATTGTCAGCCGTAACATGCATATCTAATTCTAAGGTAGACACACCCAGCCTGATGGCATATTCAAAAGCGGCCAGTGTATTTTCGGGCCGAACCATTCTTCCGCCGCGGTGAGCCTGTAAATCAAAGATATGCATCCTACGGCCTCCTCAAAAAGATTTCTTAACTGGCTTCTACATCACGGGCGGCAATAATATCTACGCCTAACCCAAGAATATTCGCACAGATAACATCGCCTTCCCGTACGGGCGCCTTAACGGCAACGCCGGATAAACAGCGGGCACTAGCAAATATTTTATTTTTCGGCAAAGCGGTGCGTGATACCACAGGCAGCAAGGCCAGCTCTCCGCCAGTGACGCGTACCGTTGTTGTCAGCATGCGTTTGGGAGAAGTTACTTCCTCTTGAGCATACTCCCGCCCCCGCTGACATGTCAAGCCGGTAACACCGGCAAACTTTCCATCTTCCAGCAATACCTCACCCACACAACTCATGGGACAAACAATACAACTCAGTTTTCGCTTAATGGCCTCCATTATTTTTCACCACCCTGTTCTTTTACTTGAACACGTAGTTTTTCACCGGCTGTTCTTATTTTATCTGCCGGTATATCAATTACAATCATTTCCCCCGGCTTTGCAATTGGCAGGCGCCGCTCCATTATTTTTTCATCGCCTGACGTAATGGCAATGGTTATTTTCTGCTGTGGCTGCGTCACGCGCATAAACAACCGGACTGTAGGCATTTCAGCAGTAATGGCAATCTGTTGGGGCACCACCGAACGGATTCCCGCTCCCGGCTCTACAGCAATAGTCCGTTCCTGCTGCTGCAGTTTTCCCTGTCCGTAGCGGGCAGCCCACTTGCCGGCAATATCGCCTTCTTCAGAAACAAAATCTACTAAATCGTGAACGTGAACAACATTACCTGCAGCAAAAAAGCCGGATAAGGTTGTCTGCCGGTATTGATCAACTACCGGTCCTCCCGTTATATCATCCATGGTTAAACCAATGTTCTTGGACAGTTCATTTTCCGGGATAAGACCTACCGAGAGCAGCAGGCAGTCACAGGACAGTTCGAACTCAGTCCCCGGTACCGGCAAACGGTTATCATCCACTTGTACTACGGTAATACCGGTAATACGGTCACCGCCATGGACTTTCACAATACTATGCGACAAGAACAGTGGTATATCAAAATCCTCCAGACACTGAACAACATTACGGGTCAGCCCGTTGGAATAAGGCATAATTTCAATACAGGCATGGACCTTTGCCCCCTCCAGCGTCATACGGCGGGCCATGATCAGACCAATATCACCGGAACCCAAAATGACAATATCTTTCCCTGGCAGATAACCTTCCATATTTACCATGCGCTGTGCCGCTCCGGCAGTGAAAACCCCTGCAGGCCGCTGTCCGGGAATACGGATGGCCCCTCTGGTCCGCTCGCGGCAGCCCATGGTAAAGATAACGGCTTTGGCACTGATTCGGACGAGTCCTTCCTGAGGATTCACCGCAATGATCGTTTTATCGGCGCCGACCTCCAGCACCATTGTATCCAGCATCGTTTGAATTTGTGGCTGTCCCTGCACCATTTTTACATACCGGCTGGCATACCCAGGGCCGGTAAGCTCTTCGTGAAAGCGATGCAGTCCAAAACCATTATGGATGCATTGCTGCAAAATGCCACCCAGTTCGCGATCCCGTTCAATAACTAATACCTGTTCTGCTCCATTGGCTACCGCACCGTTGGCGGCTGCCAGTCCGGCCGGTCCTCCGCCAATAATGGCCACATCAACTACACGCTCAATCATGAGAGACCACCTCGCATTCTACCGGCATTTTATCGTAAAACAAGTAAGACTGCTGTGAGTCCTTGCGTACCTCTGTAACGGAAATGCCTAATTCGCGGGCTAAGATTGCCGTTACTTTCGGACCGCAGAAACCACCCTGACAGCGTCCTGACCCTGCCCTTGTCCTCCGTTTGACACCATCTACTGTCCGGGCACCGCAAGGCCTGTGAATAGCATCTACGATCTCACCTTCGGAAATGCTCTCACAGCGGCAAATAATCCGGCCGTATAAGGGGTTGTTTGCAATCAATTGCTGACGGTCTTCATAGCTTAGTTCACTGCTGTGAACCCGCGGCAGTGTAGCTGCAACAAAGCTTTCTTTTAGTTTCATTGTCATGCCTTGTTCCTGCAAAATATGAACCATCTTTTCCGCTATTGCCGGAGCAGCACTTAATCCTGGTGACTGGATACCGGCAGCATGAATAAGGCCCGCTACGGTATCTGATGCCTTTATGATAAAATCGCCTGAACCTGCAGCAGCTCTGAGTCCGGCAAACTGCACAATTGCAGCTTGCAGAGGAATCGCCGGTACCAGCCTGCGTGCTCCGGCAATGATGCCTTCCAGTCCTTGCGAAGAAGTTGCTACGTCTTGAGCATCGGCAACATCTTCGGCATTAGGGCCGATGAATACATTGCCATGAGCGGTAGGAGAAACAAGAATACCTTTAGAAACTTTACTCGGTGTAGGAAACAGAACAGAATTGACTAAATGGCTGACTGCTTTGTCAAAGAGGATATATTCGCCTTTGCGCGGCTTGATCGAATAGCTGTCATCGCCGGCTGTACGGCTCAGTACATCGGCATGCACACCAGCAGCATTAATTACATAGCGGGCACCAATAAAGCCCTGGGTAGTATCGACACCGGTTACCTTTCCATTTTCCGTAACAATCTTGTTAACACCACATTCCGTTATTACTCTTGCTCCGNNTTTTCAGCAAAAGCGATTGTAGCCCGGAAAGGGCAGATTACACCTGCTGATGGAGCCCACAAGGCGCCTGTAATATCGGGAGCAAGATGGGGTTCACGGGCCAATACTTCTTCGGGAGGCAGAATTTCGAGACCAGGAACGCCATTTTGACGGCCCCGTTCCAACAAATCATCTAAAACCTTACGGTCCTCTTCGTCTTTGGCAACTACCATTGAACCGATCCAGCGAATATCCAAATCCAGATCTTTTTCTAGTGTACGGTATAATTCATTGCCCCGTGCATTCAGTTCACCTTTCAACGTGCCAGGATGAGCGTCAAAACCGGCATGCAGGATGCCGCTGTTTGCTTTCGACGTTCCCATAGCCAAATCAGGCTGGCGCTCCACAACAACAACATCCAGGCGGTAGCGGGCCAGTTCGCGCGCTATCGCGGTACCGACGACACCTCCGCCAATAATGATAATATCTGCCTGTTCAATAGGAGGCATAGTAATTACTCCCTTCTAATTAAAAGAGATGGTTCTTCAGCGCCTGCACATGTTGCAGACGCTGAAATCGAACCATCTCTTTATCTCTAGTTCTTCACTATTAGATTTTAATCTTCCCAGTCCATTGAGCGTTTAACGGCCTTTTGCCAGCCTTTATAGAGCTTATCTCGCTGGCCTTCTTCCATCTTCGGTTCAAAGCGGGCATCAAGCTGCCAGTTTTTCACCAAGTCTTCCTTGTTGCTCCAGAATCCTACTGCCAAGCCGGCCAAATAGGCAGCCCCCAGTGCTGTCGTCTCAGTTACCTGCGGACGATCAACAGGAACGCCCAGTATATCAGCCTGGAATTGCATAAGCAGGTTATTGGCTACTGCACCACCGTCTACCTTTAAGGCCTGCAGCTTAATATTAGAATCCGCTTCCATAGCGCTTAAGACATCCTTCGTCTGATAAGCCAGTGAATCAAGGGTAGCTCTTACGATATGAGCCTTAGACGTACCACGGGTTAAGCCTAGAATAGCACCGCGGGCTTTCATATCCCAATAAGGCGCTCCCAGTCCGACAAAAGCGGGCACAACATATACACCGTCGGCATCAGACACTTTTTGCGCAAAGTATTCCGAATCAGGAGCTGCTTCAAGAATCTTCAGGCCATCCCGCAGCCACTGAATTGCTGCGCCGGCAATAAAGATACTTCCTTCAAGAGCATATTCTACTTTGCCATCCAAACCCCAGGCAATAGTGGTCAGCAAACCATTTTTGGAATCATACAGGGTATCGCCGGTGTTCATCAGCATAAAGCAACCTGTGCCATATGTGTTTTTGGCCATGCCGGGCTGGAAGCAAGTCTGTCCGAACAAGGCAGCCTGCTGGTCGCCTGCCGCACCGGAAATAGGAACGCGGGCTCCTAAGAATACACTGGCATCGGTATAGCCGTATATTTCACTGGACGGCCGGACTGCAGGCAGCATTTGAGCCGGTACGGTAAGCGCTGCCAGTAATTCTTCATCCCATTTCAGCTCGCGGATATTGTACATGAGCGTACGGGAAGCATTGGAATAATCCGTAACATGAACGTTGCCGCCAGTCAGCTTCCAGATCAGCCAGGTATCAATTGTGCCAAAAAGCAAATCCCCTTTTTCGGCTCTTTCCCTGGTGCCTTCTACATTATCCAGAATCCACTTCACCTTGGTGCCAGAGAAATAGGCATCCACCACTAGACCAGTTTTTTGACGGAAGAGAGGTTCTAATCCCTTAGCTTTTAATTCATCACAAATATAGGCCGTTTGGCGAGACTGCCAGACAATCGCATTGTAGACGGGTTTGCCCGTATGACGATCCCACACTACAGTTGTCTCCCGTTGATTGGTGATACCGATTGCAGCAATATCACTGCCTTCTATACCGGCTTTGGCCATAACTTCGGCAACTACCCCGATTTGCGTACCCCAGATTTCATCAGCATTATGCTCGACCCAGCCTGCTTTAGGATATATTTGTGTAAATTCTTTCTGGGCCACAGCAACAATATTGGAGTTCTGATCAAATAAAATAGCGCGCGAACTTGTCGTTCCCTGGTCAAGAGCCATTACGTATTTTTTTGTCATTGTTTTCACTCCTTACATTTTACGCTAAAGTTATAATTTATGATACTTTGCGTTATACAGTAATTAGAGTATACCAAACATGATGGCAGCAAATGCAGCCAAGGCACCGCCTATAAAGGGACCAACCACGGGAATCCAGGAATAACTCCAGTCGGAATCGCCTTTACCTGCAATCGGTAAAAAAGCATGGGCTAAGCGTGGGCCAAGGTCGCGAGCTGGATTAATGGCATAACCGGTAGTAGCCCCCAGCGATAAGCCAAGAGCCCATACTAAGAGTCCGACCAAATAAGGGCCAAAGCCGGGAGCTACTCCGCCAACGGCTTTAGAGAATATGCAAAAAATAACAAAGACAAGCATGAAGGTACCAATGATTTCGGAAATAAGATTATTGGTGGTATTGCGAATAGCCGGACCGGTTGAGAAGCAGGCCAGTTTAAGCCCCTTATCTTCCGTCACACTCCAATGATCCATAAAGAACAGCCAAACAATACACGCGCCCACAAAACCACCGGCAATCTCCGCTACTATCGTACTAAAAGCTTGTGCCGATGTGTATACACCGCCAATTGTTTTTGCCAGAGTTACCGCAGGGTTAAGATCGGCCTGGGCTGATCCCAGGGCGTTTGCCGTAAATATACCCATAATAACTGCAAAGGCCCAGCCTGCGGTTATTGCAACCCAGCCGGCTCCCTCTGCTTTACTCTTTTTCAGCAAGCAGCTTGCTACCACACCATTACCAAAAATAATCAGTACTGCCGTTCCAAAAAATTCTCCCATCAATGGACTTGTCATGTTAATTCCCCTCCTCATTATTATCAACGCTGATAACCTGGTTTGGGCGCACTTCTCTAATCACCTTCCTTCGTTAAAAAGACAGCAAAAAAGCCCAAACTACTCCTACTATGATGGTAGTGAGCAATTCGGACTTCTCTCATTCTCTGTCCCTCATATTGAATTACTAGAACTATATTCGGAATACTTTTAAATATTCCCCAGGGTGTGTCTAAAAACTGGCGGGCTGGCCAATGACGAGTGATTTTTGTGCCAGACAAGGCAANNAGACAGTTTTCAGACACGCCCTAAGATTGGACGAGAAATAAAAAGCTCTCTTAGACCAAGTCAATACATGATATAAGCGAACTTTTTTTACTAGACGTCCAGCTATGTGATTATTACAGGTATTCGCCATTATCTGAATAATTCCTGCTGCTTTTTTATTTTTTGCTATTTTCAGATAGTTATTGTCCACAACTCACGCCGGCTTGTACTGACTGCACAGATTCCGTTAGCAATGGCCTGCTGAATATCCGCCGGAGTCGTCATTAAGCCGCCTGCCAGAATAGGCACTCCTGTTGTGCGGCTGAGCTCCTGCACCGCTGCTGCAGGAATTGACCCCGGCAGCACTTCCAAAGCATCTGGCTTAAATCCGCGCAACAACTGAACACCTGATTTCAATGCTTCCGAATCCATCAGAAAGAGCCGCTGAATAACAATCATACTTTCTTCACGGGCTATTTTAGCAAGATGAGATTTGGTAGTAATCAGAGCTGTAACACCCATTCTGCCCAGAAACTTAATACCTGCTTTATCACGGCCTATTCCTTCCACCAAATCCAGATGAATAACCAGACGTTTCTTATGCTGCTTCGCTTGTTCCAACAAACCTGGCAGAGTATTAATATCGCCGAATAATAAAATGACTCCCGGTGAGGGGCTGTCCATCGCAAGTCTAAAATCATCAGGATTGCGTACCGCCGGAATAACGGGGCCATTGCATAAGAGTTTTAATACACCCTGTGGGATCACGGTAAAATCGCCTTCTTTAATTCTTAGTCTTTTCTTATCTATTCGCCTATTTGGAAAAATTCCCTGCATAGTAAGAACTGAATAAGCAAGTGATAATGAATTACATACTGATATCAAGAGACTGTGAACTACCGTAACGCACGGAAGTTTTACAGTCTCTTTTTACTTACCCAAGGTGCGGCATTCTTGTCACTCTAAAGCAGCTAAATGGGTCTAAAATTTTTTATTAAATTTCATTTAACTTTATTAATATAATTGCTCGTCCTGCATATATTTTCCATGACTGTAAACAAAACACCAGAAATAGATCTTGTTAATCAATTGTAGTGATCGCTCTAAGAAATTTTATGTATATGAATTAAGGGAGGTGACATGGCTGTAATCGGAAATCCGCTCTAATTTTTCATCATATAATAATTGGAGGCAAAAAACGTGAAGAAAAACCGGAATAAGAAAGTAACTACTCTGCTTTTGTGCCTGTTCTTACAATCCTTCTACCTGCTCCCCGTCTCGGCAAACGTAGACTTGTCGGGATCTGGAAGACCAAATGATCAATATTATGCTGAATCGGCTCAACAATCTGCTGACAAGGCCAAAACTTCTGAAAACAAGGCCAAAGCTTCCGAAGACAAAGCCAAAGCTTCTGAAAACAACGCCAAAGCTTCTGAAGACAAAACCAAAACTTCTGAAAACAACGCCAAAGCTTCCGAAAACAACGCCAAAACTTCCGAAAACAACGCCAAAACTTCTGAAAATAACGCAGCAAAATCAGCTAAACAGGCTGCCTCCTCTGCTGATGATGCCAAAGACTCGGCTAATGCCGCTAAAAAATCTGAACTAGCTGCTAAAGGTGCTGCCGCTGTCTCTACCGGAGCTGCTGCTGTCTCAGTTGGTGCCGCTGCCGTTTCCGTCGGTGCTGCCGCCGTATCGGTCGATG
>DDHB01000055.1 GCA_002337925.1 Sporomusaceae bacterium UBA1887 | reverse complement strand
TAGCCCCAGTAGCCCCAGTGGCACCGGTAGCGCCAGTAATGAATAACGGTGGGCAAATAGCTAAGCATATGTGGCAATTATGACAATTGCAACAGTTAGGGTGACACTTTGAACAAAAACGGCAGTTACACATCATTGAGTCATCATAACGGGGCATAATAAATTTCTCCTTTCGAGGCAAGATGCCTCTTAATATCTTATGTAATATCGGTTAATTTGGGTCCAGGTAGAGTTGTCGTTCTTTGATTTAGTAAGAGCAAAAGAAGCTGCACCAGTAATTGGTTACAGCTCCTCTTATAAAAAGGAAATTGGCCGATGCTATTTCGCTGACATTAAGTTCGCTTTTTCAGCAACAAAGCTAAGTCTTTAGTAATATGCCGCCCAGGTGACGGTTTGTCTTTAGTTTGTTATTCATTTGTTGCTCCCACTGGCAAAATTATGCTATTGTTAAGTGTATGTAAAAATAAAAAAGTAAGGATATTTCATCCACATTTATCTATCAAGATGGCCAAATACAATGCTGTTTCGTTTAACTTAGTAGAGGAAAAGATTATTACGGTGCTCCAGGTGCTGTAAGAGAGGGTATGTGTATGAACTTGCAGTTGTCGTTAGAGTCAGCAGTACTAGTAGTCGTTATGGTTACTTCTTTTTTGGCGCCGTTTATGGGGAGTTCTATTAATCTTGCCATACCCGCTATTGGAACTGAATTTAATGGGTCGGCTACAATGCTTAGCTGGGTAGTAGCCGGTTATTTACTTGCTTCAGCGGCTTTTTTGCTGCCTTTTGGCAGGCTGGCAGATATTGTAGGGCGAAGAAAGATTTATATTACAGGCATAGTCTTATTTTCGTTGTTTGCCCTAGTGTCAGGGTTTGCCTGGTCAATAGAATCTATGATATTTTTTAGAACTTGTCAGGGCGCAGCCAGCTCAATGATTTTCAGTACGGGCATTGCTATTGTAACATCCGTTTATCCGCCGGAGAAACGCGGCCAAGCCATGGGGCTTACAGCAGCAGCTACTTATATTGGTCTATCGCTGGGGCCTGTCTTAGGTGGTTTTATGAATCACTATTTTGGATGGCGAAGTATTTTTTATTTTACGGCATTCATTGGACTCGCTGCTGCGTCATTAGCTGCATGGCGCTTAAAAGGAGAATGGGCCGGAGCTAAAGGCGAAAAGTTTGATTTTATCGGCAGCCTTTTTTGTATAAGCTCGCTTAGTGCAGTTCTCTATGGATTTTCGGAGGTCTCACAAAGCTATTGGGGAAAATATATTCTTGGGCTGGGTTTGTTGCTAATAACTGGATTCATTTATTACGAATCAAAACAAAAATATCCGATTTTTCATGTTGAGTTATTTCGTGATAACAGAGCTTTTGCATTTTCCAATCTTGCAGCGATGATTAACTATAGTGCCACTTTTGCTGTTGCCTTTGTATTATCGCTGTATCTTCAGGTAGTGATGGAATATGATTCCCAATTAGCAGGACTGATTTTATTATCTCAGCCTCTTATTATGGTGATTTTTTCTCCTTTGGCTGGTGCTCTTTCTGATCGGATTGAGCCGGCAGTAGTTGCGTCCTGGGGAATGGCATTGAGCACGCTGGGACTATTCCTTTTTAGTTTCATTGCTAAAGATACTTCTCTCTGGCTGCTTGTTGCTAATCTAATTCTTATTGGGCTAGGGTTCGCTTTATTTGCATCCCCTAATAATAATGCGATTATGGGAGCGGTAGAAAAGAGATTTTACGGCATAGCGGCCGCTTCCCTGGCAGCAATGCGGTTGATTGGCCAAACCGTAAGCATCGCTATTGTTACAATGCTGCTATCTGTTCATGCAGGCGGAGCCAATACGGGAATTAATTCTTCAGAAATGATCCAGGCAGGAGCTCATACGGCCTTTTTGGTTTTTGCAGGAATTTGTGCCGTAGGAATTTTTGCCTCGTTAGCCAGGGGAAATGTTAATAAGCGCGAGCGATAAACGGTAATAATAAAACGACTCATCTGCAGTTCGCAGATGAGTCGTTTTATTATTTGACCTAGATAATATCAATTATCTCGTTTACTAATGAAGTAGCTTGATCATGCTCAATTCCCTTAACTAAAACGACTTCACTTATTAGTATTTGGCGGGCATTATCCAGCATGTTTGAATCTACCATGCTCAGCTTTTTTTTGTTATTACTGCGCACTAAATCGCGAATAACTTCTGCTGTTTCATAGATGTCGCCGCTTTTAATTTTGTTAAGATTAATCTTGTGGCGCTGGTTGTCGCTGATCGAGGTGTCGGTTTCCCCCGTGGGGAGCATAGTCAGCATGTTATCAAGCTTTGCCGGATCGACAATATGGCGTAGCTTTAGATTGTCAGTTTTGTTAACAGGGATCATTACTTGCATGTTTCTGTGCAGAATGCTTACTACATAGTAAGCCTGAACTTCGCCAAAAATTTCTTTATCTTCGATGGTGGAGATAATACCACCGCCATGCATTGGATAAAAAATCTTATCGCCTACTTTAAACATGAGTCACCCCCATTAACTGCCGTTTATCTTAGTATATAATAAGAGGCAATTAATAGCAAACAAAAGATAAATTTTATCATAATCTAGATATTACGTCAACGTTAATTTCGTGGAAAAGTTGAATAAATTATTGCTAGGTCACCGGGTAAAGGAGGTAATACTTATTTTGTATAATAAGGAATGCCCGTAAAAAAACTGGAAAATATAAATGATTATGTCGATTCTTCTGGATTATTAGGTAAATATTGATAAAAATAGCGCTTAATTAGCAGGGAATTCAGATAAAATTAGGGAATAGCTATTTCATTATACGTCGTTTTTAACTTGATAAAGTAACGTATTTTAGAACACGGTAGGCTCGTAACCGTGTTTCTTTCGTTGGCTTTGAAACTATTGATAGCGTGGGGTGGCCAGTTGATGCTGCAATTAATCCAGGAATATATATCGAAATTAACAGAAGTTGACAAGCAACTTGAAAAGTTAATGACTGATCGTAAAATAATTGAGACTGAATTATCTGCGCTAACTACTGCGATTAAAAATCAATCTGAGGTTTTCGGAAAAATAATTTCACTAAGTCATGATTGTGCCTTTATTCTGGATGGACATAGTCGATTTACATACGCCAGTATATCAGGAGCACAACTGTTTGGCTTGAAGCAATTAGACGTAATTGGTAAAAATTGGCGGGAATTAGGTCTGCCGAGGGAAATCATGATCCCCTTTGAAGCCCATTTAAAGACAGTGTTTCTATTAGGGACTTCTATGTCAAAAGTTGCTAAGGTTGCATTTCCTCATGGGATTCGTTACCTGGAATATTTCTTAAATCCTATATTTGGCAGAAATCATGTTGTAGCAGCTGTTTTTTGTGTGGCACGGGATGTTACGCAAAATAAGGAATCAGAGACTATTCAGCAGCAGTTGACGCTGCAATACATTAATGAAGCACAGCGATTGCAGCAATTGATTGATACGGCGCCGCTTGCAATTCTCACTGTTGACAGCGAAGGTTTTATAACAGCAATTAATAATACGGCAATCCAGCTTTTGCCGCAAATATATAATCGCTTTAAATCGTCGCAGGTTCATCAGATGTCTATGGCAATTCAGGAGGATTATGCTGATGATCTGTTAATTGCACGGGCGTTGCAGGGAGAGGAAATAAACTCGCGGTTATGTCAGCGCGGTGAAAAGTGTTTTTTAGCCAGTGTGCATCCTACTCGCGAACCGGCCAGCGGTAAAATAATCGGGGCAGTGGCTTTTTATCAGGACATTACCGAATTAGAGCAGCTACGTAAAGAGCTTGCTAGGCTGGATCGCCTGAATTTGATTGGCGAAATGGCTGCAGGCGTAGCTCATGAGATTCGCAATCCAATGACGGTGGTAATGGGATATATACAGATGCTTGCTGCTAAAGCAGAAGATGAGCAGCGCGAAAAGTATGCTATCATTATGGAAGAGTTAAACTGCATTAATACGATTGTTACTGATTTCTTGTCACTTGCAAAGAATAAGGCGGTAGTGAAGGAAGAACAAAATATTAATTCAATCATCAACAGTATTGTGCCATTATTACAGGCAGATGCAGCAAAGCATGATATCGAAGTAGTATTGAACCTTGAAGAAGCAATGCCAATGTTATTGTTGAATGAAAAAGAAATGAAGCAATTGATTTTGAACCTTTCCCGCAATGCAATAGAAGCAATGACCGCCAAAGGGAAATTGTATATTAAAACGAAGGTAAGACCTGATAAGGTTGAATTAATAACAATAGACAATGGCTGTGGAATTGATCAAGAGTACATGAGTAAGATTTTTGATCCGTTCTTTACGACGAAAGATTGTGGTACCGGTCTTGGATTGGCAGTATGTTACAGCATAGTCGAACGGCATGGCGGAAAAATCGACATGAAATCGACAGTGGGAGCTGGGACTACCTTTATCATATCCTTTCCTCGTATTGAAGGAGAGCGACCGGGCAAAGTCAGTATTAGTACTGAGACTGACAATTGGCTTGAAACTATGTTGGATTAATAAGACCGCTTTAAAGGAGGACTCTCCAATAAAGCGGTCTTTGTTCATCTTATTAATGACTGCCATGAGCCGGCTCAGGCGGTAAAAATATAATCTCTACTTCAAATAGACGATTCCAGGGAAAGGTAACTTGTATAGAGTCGGGCTTCAGCCAGAGTTGCTTTGAGGCAAAATTACGCAGCTTTTTTTGTACTAACGCCTCCAGCTCAGTATTTGGCTGATCGAGATATCTCACATTGTCATCACGCAAATCGGACTGCTCCCGGTAAATTTCCTTGCGGACATTAGCCTGATAGGCCCAGTCATCAAGGTAACGGACGGCTAAAAGCTTTAGACGTTCTGTATCATTGGTTGTCTTTGCCATTAAACCCTGGCCGATTGCATAGCCAAGGGTATTGCTGGCAGTATTCCAGCCGGAATATGCGCTAAGCCGAGTGAGCAAACGGTTATTGTTTAGCTCAGTCATCAGGGCGTTATCGGCTCCGTTGGCGAAAGCAACATCAACTACGGCTACGGGTATGGAAGAAGAAATGTTATTTCTTATCGTGGCTACAAATTGACGGGTACTTGATAATATGGCCGGAATATTATCAAGCAGCTCAGCCTCTTCTGTTACGGCAGCAAGAGGAGTATTTATCGCTAACAATAAATCGGGACGCTGAGCAGCAGTTCCGACGATACCGCCGGCAGCAATTATATGCTCAACAACCGTTTGGTTAAAAGGCTGATCCTCATAGCGGGGAATCGTTGCGCCTGCGGCACCAAGCGCGTAATACGGCGTTATTATAGGGGTCGCTTTATTTAACGTATTATAGGCTCTGGCAAGCAATATCATGCCTAACTGATCGGCACCTGGAAAAGAAGCAAATCTTTGTACAGATAAATCGCTGGCTAGTTGTTTCAACATACGTCCTTCTTTATGGGACTGCGAGAAAACTGCCGTATCATCACGTCCGGCAATGAAATAGTCAATAACGCCTGTTCGTGTGAGATTGATTAATTGGGAATTGATTTGATAGTTCTTAGCTCTTCTATTCATCCAGTCTGCCAGTATATCGGCAGGAAGGGTGGCAGATGCTGCTTGCAGTTGCCGGCGCTCGTCATCTGTTAAACCTGAAGTTTCTGCTTTATCTTGCAAAGATGTAACCAAAAAAATGGTGCTGCCATATTTGCCGTAATAAGCAGGCTCTACGGGGCTGCCGCTCGCTTTAGGAGATCGCATAATTGTGCTGAATGTATATAAAGGAGTTTGTGGGCAAAGCTTTTTGAGCTGCTTGAAACGTTTTAAACGCCATTCGAGCACAACGCTGCTGAATTCATGGACTCGGGAGTCTACTAAGCCGCCATAAATTAAGGAGTCTGCTGACAGGACTAGAGCATCAGCCTGTCCTGCATTTGTAAGTACCCACTCCCATAACCGTTCGGGGTCGCCTTCCCGGCTGCGACCTGCTAAGTATTCTCTAGGGGGGGCCAGGACAGTATAGCCGGCAGCAGCTACTGTGTCGACAGCTGATTGGAAACTTACTGGACGATCATCTGCAGGAACATATAAAATTGTTTGTGCGGACACTGGCAGTGCCATTGCTAAAAAGAGGCATAAAAAAAGTATATGCCGCAACATCTTTTTCATTAGTCGTCACCTTCTACATTTTATCTACTACGTAATATCTATTATACATAGTAAATGAAAAATCCTGTCACTATTTGACATTCTATCGTCAGACTAGGCCTAATAAAATTGAATAATAGTTACAAACCGCGAACGATAGCGTGCAAACAAAAAGTAAATTATTTAGATACATTCGTAATAGTGGCTTCTTGACTGTCTATGGGGTGGCTGCTTGGCGCAACGGGCATTTAATTAAGTATTGACAAAATCAATAAATAATTTAGTTGCTTTTGATAGGTAACGCTCTTTGTTCCAGGCTAATGCTATCTGGTACATGAGTGGTTCGACTAAAGGACGGGTAATAATGGTGCCATGCTTTTTTGCAACCTCATCGACAAGAAAAGATATCCCCACTCCTTGTTCAACAAGACTGCGCACAGTTTCAATCTGACTTGAGCTGAATACAATATTAGGGTTAAACTGGTATTTTTGACACTCTGCTAAAATTAGCTGCCGGCTATAAGAGTCTTCTTTTAGTAGTACGAAGCGTTCGTTGCGCAGATCGGTAAAGGGGATTTTATCGAGTTTGCTTAAAGGATGGCCGGGAGGAAGACAGACAAGAATTTGACCGGTTGTGATGCTGGCAGTTGCCAGACAGTTAGATGTGTGAGAAGTAATCATGATTCCTAGTTCGATATCGCCCCGCTCTAAATAATGGGGGATGGTTAAAGAGCCTGCCTCCACTACGGTCAGTTTGAAATTTGGATATAGTTGTTGAAAACGCGCAAAAAGGGTAGGGAAAGGAAAGGCGCCAATTGTGGAAGGTACACCGATTTTAATAGAACCTTTTTGTAATATTCGATAGTCATTCATTTCTATCGTTGCATCATGAAGACGGCTTAAAATATCATTAATGCGCTGCAAAAAAACCTGGCCTTCTGTAGTCAGTGTAATTTGTCGTTGCGTTCTATCCAGCAAGGTTACGCCGAGTTCTTCTTCCAGTTTTTTTATTGCAATTGTGATTGATGGTTGCGCTACATGTAATTCAACTGCGGCTTTGGTAATGCTGTTGCACCGGCAAACCATTTGGAAGTATTCCAGTTGTCGCAATTCCATAGTCATGCCTCCAATAGATAGTTATAAACTATTCTAACATAGTTTATCGATATTTTTAATTAATATAATATCGAATTATACTATAACCATACCGATTGTTTTTGGAAGCTAAAAAGCCTAACTAAAGGGGTGGATAATGGTGGAGCATACAAGAGCTGATAAGAAACAGGCAAGCCCAAGAGAAGAAATGATTGACCTGGCGATTAATAGTTTAAATTGTGGGAAGCTTACTAAACTAATTATGTCCCGTCATTCCATCATCAGTGATGACATTCGCTATGTTGCATTTAATTGGGCAGATATTAATATCTTTCTTAAGCTAGGGGAACGATAGTTTTAAATGTTACTCTATGTTTATACGGACTCATCAGTGCGCGAGCAACTGATGAGTCTTTTTTATATAAAGGCTTCCATCTGATTCTTCAAAAAGTATTCATTGCATGGAAAAAAAATCGGGAATAACGTACAATTACAGTAGCTGCAGATGTAAGAACGAAAGGGGAGAAATACAAGTTGCGCTACGAAGGTGTTGTATATCGCCCGCCTAGTGAGGCTAGCAGCCTGATCATTCAGGCAACTATTGGTTGTCCACACAAAAAGTGTACTTTTTGTGCCATGTATAAAGATAAAGCTTTTCGCATACGTTCAGTCGAAGAAATAAAAACAGATTTAAGACTTGCTCAAGCTCAATATGGCAGTACCGTAGATTCAGTATTTTTTGCTGATGGCAATACGATTCTTATGAGAACAGAGCAGCTGGAGGACATATTTTGCTATACCCAGCAGTTGTTTCCTGCTAACAAGAGAATCACGTTATATGGCTCCACTCAATTTATTAACCTCAAAAGTGAGGGTGAATTTGAGCGTTTGAAGAAAGCCGGCTTAAGTAGAATACACTGCGGTATTGAAAGTGGCGACGATATAACCTTAACCCGGATTGTCAAAGGAGCTGATGCTGCAGCTGTAATAACAGCCGGAAAGAAAGTCCGTGCAGCAGGTATTGAACTTAGTGAATATATTATGATTGGTATTGGCGGAAGAGAGCGCAGCAGGGAACATGCACTTGCCAGTGCCCGGGTACTAAATGAAATTAATCCGGAGTTTATTCGCCTGCGGACTTTTATTCCAATGGAAGGGACAATACTGTATGACCAATGGTCTAGAGGCAATTTTGGCTTGCTTGGCCCGTATGAAGCATTGCGGGAAACGGAACTGCTTATTTTGAACTTGCAGGCAACGAGCCTCTTGTATAGCGACCATGCATCGAATTACGCTTATGTAAATGGGCGTTTGCCTATCGATAAGCAGGCGATGCTTGATACCATTCATAAACTTTTAACAATGCCGGAAGATTCATTCCGTCCGCCTGAATATGGCGGACTATAACGGGGAGGAAAATATTAATGCCGCAAATCATCATTCGAGGTATGTCCCAAGAGGATGTTAAGACAATAAGTAAGCAATTGGTAACAGAGTTGACAGAATGTATCGGTTGCCCCAGAGAATATTTTACGATTGAACTTCTCCAAACGATATGTATTTCTGAGGGTGAAGTGAGTAAAGGCACGCTCTTTGTCCAGGTTAATTGGTTTGACCGTGGCCAGGCGGTGCAAGATCAGGCAGCGGCGATTCTTGACCGGAATATTCGTAATGTCGGTTACAGTGAGATTGAAATATTTTTTCTTGTATTAGATGAAAATAAGTATTACGAAAATGGATGTCATTATTAACAACCCCTAGTACTACCGAAATAGCTTAATTCCATTGGGAGTTAAGCTGTTTTAATTTTGCGGATTTGATAGAATGCAATGAACTTGAGTCTATTTGACGACTGTGTGAGAAGCAAGGATACCATGTCTTGTGCAGGGGAATTATAAGCTTGCCGGGTTCAATTTTTTTCGGCAAGGAGATGATAGCAAGAGTGGAGTTTGCAGGATATATTATTATTTTTTTTGCAAGAGTAGCGGATGTATCACTTGCCACCATTCGAACAATCATGCTGATGCGCGGGCAAAAGCTGTTTGCTGGTGCGATAGGCTTTGTAGAAATCCTAATCTATATTGTTGCATTACGTTATATATTTAACACCTTAACAGAATGGACTAGCCTTGTTTTCTATGCGTTAGGTTTTTCAGTAGGGAATATAGTGGGTGTATGGCTGGAAGAAAAGCTTGCTATGGGTTTTTTAATTATGTGGGTGATTACACAGCAGGACGGGGTGGCTTTTGCTGCATATCTTCGTGAGCAAGGCTTCGGTGTCACTCTTGTATCTTGCCAGGGGAAAGAGGGCAGCTATCATTTACTCAATGTTGTTCTCGAACGGAGACGCGTGAAAAAGCTGGAGCGACTGATATTCGAATGGGATGAAAAAGCATTTGTTACGGTATCGGATGCAAGGGCAATACGGGGCGGCCATTTTGTTACGACGCGATAGGACACAATCGCAGGTTGCTTTGACGATTATCAGGCTAAGCAGTATAATAATACTAACAACCTTTAATTGTTTTTAAAGTTGCCTGCTCTGGATACATACTTGATGTGTAGTTAAGGTGATATGAGAGGTTAGGAGTGAAGGCTTTGTGATGAACAGCATTGTACTTGAGGTTGATTTAGATAAAATAAGAACAAATACAGCCAGGATTGTTGAACAGTGTCATGCGCAAGGAATAGCCGTACTGGGGGTAACAAAGGGTTTCACAGCAATCCATCAGATAGTGGGTGCTATGATTGAGGGCGGAGTAGATGGTTTAGCCGATTCAAGGCTGGAGAATATCGAAGAACTTAGAAGCAGAGGTTTTGGTCAGTCGATTACATTGCTAAGAATTCCTCGGCTAAGTAATGTAAAAGAAGTTGTTCGCTATGCCGACGTCAGTGTAAATTCAGAGATAACTGTTATTGAGGCCCTGGGGCAGGCTGCCTGGCAAGCTGGCCGGGTACATCAGGTTATTCTCATGGTTGATGTTGGTGATCTAAGGGAAGGCGTCCTGCAAGGAGATGTACTGGATTCGGTAGAACGGATATCCAAAATGAAGGGAATCTATTTGCAAGGATTAGGCACTAATATGGGCTGCTTTGGCGGGATATTACCAGAGCAGGAGAACTTGAGTGTGCTCGTTAACTTGAAAAATACCGTACAAGATAAGCTGGGAATTGCGATTGATGTAATATCCGGCGGTGGTACTTCTTCGCTGCTTTTAGTAGAATCAAAAAAAATGCCTGCAGGTGTTAATCAGCTGAGAATCGGCGAAGGAATTCTGCTGGGTACAGACACAACCAACAGCAGAATCATTCCGGGGCTTTGCCATGATGCATTTCGACTGCGTGCTGAAGTTATTGAAGTAAAGTATAAGCCGTCTGTGCCAATCGGAAACGTTGGCCGGGATGCTTTTGGCAATATTCCGCATTTTGTCGATAAAGGAATAAGAAATAGGGCCATTCTGGCCTTGGGAAAGCAAGATGTCAATATTGATGGAGTAATGCCGGTAGATGCGAATATCGAGGTCATGGGAGCGAGCAGTGATCATCTGATTGTGGACATTACCGATTCACAGCGAGAAATACATGTGGGAGATGAGATGTCCTTTCATTTGACATATGCCGGGCTTCTTTCTGCTTGTGATTCCAAATATGTAAAAAAGGAATATAAGGAGAAAAAAAATAATGATTGAAGAAATAAGTGCCGTTGAAGCAGCGGTTATTAGCCGTTTGGTTGAATTAGACAGGGAAGCCTTCGGCAGTGGTGGCATGAATGAGTGGCATCTCGTACCCCTTATCAGACATGGCCGTGTTTTCGCAGGCAGGCGCGAAGGAATAATCGTAGGTTCCATCCAGTATATGCTGGACTGGAATGACTTCAAGAAGGCGTATTTGGTTGGAGTATCGGTTTGCCAAAATTGGCGGGGCAAGGGTATTGGGACGGAACTGCTAACGGAAAGCTTTCAGCAACTAGCCCAACAAGGCATTAGAGAGGTGGAATTGACCGTAGATCCAGCTAATACCGGAGCAGTAAAGCTGTATGAAACGAAGCTTGGTTTTATAGTCTCTGAGTTCCGTAAGGCTGAATATGGTGAGGGACAAGACAGGCTGGTGATGAAGTGTATGTTGCCGGCATAATTGTCCCCCTATATAGAGATATACCCCTGATCGTGCAACGCACGATCAGGGGTATATCTGTTTAATCAATAACAGTATTGGATAGTGTCCCTAGTCCGCTAATTGTTAATTCTAACACATCGCCAGCCCTTAAAAACTGCGGCGGTTTACGTGCAGCGCCAACGCCTGCAGGAGTGCCTGTCGAAATAATATCGCCCGCCTCAAGGGTAATGCCTGCTGAGATAGTACTGATTAATGTTGGTATAGTAAAAATAAAATCAGCTGTTGATGCATGCTGCCGCGTTTCGCCATTGACTTTTAAGGATACGGTTAGGTTACCTGGATCGGGTATCAAGCACTTGTGAGCGATATAGGGGCCCATAGGTGCCGATGTATCGAGGCTTTTTCCCCGGAACCACTGAAGATGATGCTTTTGTAAATCTCTTGCCGTAATATCGTTCAGAATAGTATAACCGAAGATATAGTCCATTGCTTCTTCCGGTTTGATATAGGAGCCGCGCTTACCGATAATTACAGCTAATTCTACCTCATAGTCAAGTGCTTGGGTAATCTGACTATGACTTTTAATCCCCGCTCCCGGCCCGATTACGGTAGTTGGAGCTTTAGTGAAAATTACGGGATATTTCGGAATGGCCACATCGGGATTCGCTGTTTGATCAAATTCCATAGCGTGCTCTGCGTAATTTTTGCCAATGCAGAAAATGTTTTTGAGAGGACGGGGAATTGGTGCTAATAAGCGGACCTGATTAAGCTGCAGCAGCAAACTGGTGTCAGGATCGTTGGCCGATTTTACTGCAATTGCCTGTACTCTTTCAAGGGCAGAATCACCTTGCTCAATCAGAGCAAGCATAGTAGACGGCAGTTTTACGTCTCCTAAATAACGGCGTTCGCCTGCCTCCAACGGGATGATGTGTTGTCCGGAAGCTGCTAGTAAGCCAAGTGCAGACTGACCGGCATACTCATATGTAATAAAGCGCATATAGAGACCTCCTTTAATGCATCAAGGGATTGCTGCTTTCTTTATACCATAATTTGCTAATAAATAAAATAGCGATTAAGTAACCTATGGACGATAACGGAAAATTATCTTTGAAAAGCAGACTTGTCTGCTTCGCAAGGCATGCAGGATTCTAGCCAAAAGTAGGGAACCCAATCAGTACTAGTTAAAGTCCAGGAAATTATTTTCTGCTGCTAAGTTGAAAAATGAGAATTGAGGTGACGCAATGAGCAAGTACAGAGTCGTGATGACGAACAAATTAATGGAACCGGCATTTCAAAAGGTGCTACATAATTGTGAGGTAAAGGTGTGGGAAAAACCGGAGCCTATTCCAAGAGAAACGCTGCTGGAATGGATTAAGGATGCTCAAGGACTTGTATCCAGCGGCAATATTCGCGTAGATGAGGATTTGCTGCGTCATGCTCCTGAGCTTAAAGTCATTGCCCAGGCGTCAGTCGGCTATGACAATGTTGATATTGCAGCATGCACCAGCAAGTGTGTCCCTTTCGGCAACACTCCCGGAGTGCTTGTAGAAACGACTGCCGAACTAGCTTTCAGTCTTTTGCTTTGCGCAGCCCGCAGGCTGCATGAGGGTTGGAATTTTGTTCGGGGCGGCCATTGGGTGCCGGGGAAAAGCATCCCTTTTGGCATGGACCTTACCGGCAAGGCGCTTGGCATCGTGGGCATGGGGCAAATTGGTGTTGCAGTGGCGAGAAGAGCCCGGGCATTTGGGATGAACATTATCTATCATAATCGCAATCGACGGACTGATGAAGAAGTAATTGGGGCCGAATACCGGTCTTTTGAGATGCTGCTTGCAGAGGCGGATTGTATTATTGTACTAACACCGTTATCGGAAGAAACGAAGGGGCTTTTTGGGCGAAAAGAATTTGCTCAAATGAAGCCAACTGCTTATTTTGTCAATGTTTCGCGAGGAGCGGTCGTTGATACGCAAGCCTTAATAGAAGCTTTGGAAACTGAAAAAATCGCCTATGCTGCACTCGATGTTACCGACCCGGAGCCGCTGCCGGGATCACATCCGCTGTTAAAGTTGTCCAATATTCTTATTGTACCTCATATTGGCAGTGCAACAGTCGGAACACGGACAGCTATGGCAGAGCTTACGGCTGATAATTTACTTGCCGGGCTGGCCGGTAAGCCGCTGCCGGCCTGTGTGAATACGGAAGTAAACTATAAGTAGTCTTCAAAACTGAACAAGAAGATGCCTGAAATTGCAGCTGATTGCAACCTCAGGCATCTTTTAATCAGCAATAGGAGTAATAGATTCTGGCAATACCGCAGGCTGTAGATGCCGGGTTCTCATGGTTAATAACCTGATGAGAATCAATTAAATGGCTCACAAGGGTAAGGAGCTGGGTAGAACCGAATGAAAAAATAGCGCAACGCATCATAAATACCTCCTTAAACAGCTAATGATATTTCGCACACAAAGTATGTGAATAAAATAATAATTCGAAATTTGTTTGCATTGTGATATTCTGTTAACAAAATATCATTTGAAAAAAATATGCAAATTTAATTTGCGTGCAAAATACTTCTGGCTTTTATTATAATGCTAATCATTTTAAAGTCAAGATTTTTTTAGAATTATGTTACGCATTAAAAATAGGAAAAAGTATTTGCAAAGTTTTCAAAAAACAATTAGAATAATAATGTGAACGCAAAATATTAGTAAACAAAGTATAGGGGTAAATAATGTGCTAGAGATTTTTGATAATGTTTGTATTTTACTCGCCAAATCTGAGCAGAAGCATTTTCAGTTTACAAAAAAACTATTAGAAGAACACGGCCTCGGCATAACACCCGGCCAATTGGTAGTATTGTATGCCCTATATAAGGGAGATGGCGTATCGATTACGGAATTAAGTAAAAAAAGTTATCTTGACAATTCAACTCTTACGGGATTAATTGATCGTCTGGAACGGGCTCATTTCGTATCAAGAGTGGATGTGCCTGAGGATCGGCGTTCGTATTATATATATCTGACAGAAGAAGCAAATGCAATTCGTGACCAGGCTATCGCTATTATGCAAAGTGTTGCAAAGACGATGCTGGAAGGCTGCAGCGAAGAAGAAGTTCGTGTCTTCCGTAAAGTACTATTAAATATATATGAGAAATTATAATTTCTCTTTTTTTTAGTTATAAATTTTGCGTGCAAAATTACAATATCCAAAATTATTGTATAAATAATTTCTGTTAGTTGAAGGACGGTGAACGTAGTAGTTAGCTTGTTATGGAATTTTTAGTAAAAAATGATGTGGAGGTACAAAAAATGGAATTTGTTTTAACTGCCGAGCAAGAAAGTATCCGGAAAATGGTGAGAGATTTTGCAGAAAAGTCAATTGCCCCATCCGCTGCAGAGCGGGATGAAAAGGAACTATTCTCCCGGGAAATATTTGATCAAATGGGTGAGCTTGGCTTTTTAGGCCTGCCTTATCCGGAAGAATATGGCGGAGCAGGCAGTGATTTTCTGTCTTATGCAATTGCAGTTGAAGAAATATCGCGGATCTGCGGATCAACAGGGATCGGTTTATCTGTTCACACTTCGTTATGTGCCTGGCCGATTTTTAATTATGGCACAGAAGAGCAAAAACAAAAATACTTAAGACCTCTTGCAGAAGGCGTGAAGTTAGGTGCATTCGGCCTAACCGAGCCCAATGCCGGTACTGATGTGGCTAATGCCTCCACGACAGCCGTTCGTGACGGTGATTATTATCTGCTAAATGGTACTAAGGTGTTTAATACCAACGGTGGAGAAGCGGAAATCGAGGTTATTATTGCCTCAACGAATAAGGCCGCCGGTATCAAAGGGATGAGTGCTTTCATTGTAGAAAAAGGTACACCCGGATTATCCTTTGGCAAAAAGGAAGTGAAAATGGGCATTCGCTCTTCCGTGCAGCGGGAAGTAATTATGGAAAACTGTCGGGTTCCTGCCGGTAATCTGCTAGGCAAGGAAGGGGATGGCTTTAAAATTGCTATGACTACCTTGGATGGCGGGCGGATAGGCGTTGCCGCACAAGCAGTTGGACTTGCTCAGGGGGCACTTGAGGCCGCAATTAAGTATGCAAAGCAAAGAATTCAATTTGGCAAGCCGATTGCAAGCAACCAGGCAATCAGTTTCAAGTTAGCCGATATGGCGACAAAAGTTGATGCAGCCCGTTTCCTTACTTATCGGGCTGCTTACAATAAATCCAGGTATCTACCTTATTCGAAGGAAGCAGCCATGGCCAAAATGTTTGCTTCTGATGTGGCGATGGAGGTCACCACTGATGCCGTTCAGGTATATGGCGGGGATGGTTTTAGTCGTGAATATCCCGTCGAGCGCCTGATGCGCGATGCTAAAATTACACAAATTTATGAAGGCACGAATGAAGCGCAGCGAATGGTAATTGCAGGGAATATATTACGGTAGGAGGCTCACTGGCCCAAATAACGGATAAGAAAAAGGAGTAGTTCATATGAGGGATTATGCAAATTTGCTGTTTCAAGTAGAAAATGGTGTCGGCATGATTACGATCAACCGACCTAAGGCATTAAATGCACTAAATTATGATACCCTTCAAGATCTTAGCGATATATTCGATCAAATGACCGGTGACGATACCGTAAAAACAGTGATCATTACGGGCAGTGGCGAAAAGTCCTTTGTTGCCGGTGCGGATATTACGGCAATGCTGCCAATGTCAGCTGTTGAAGGCCGTAAATGGGCTAAATTTGCGCAAGGTATATTTAATAAAATTGAAAACTTCCCTAGGCCGGTAATTGCTGCTGTTAATGGGTTTGCACTTGGCGGCGGCTGCGAGTTAGCAATGGCTTGTGATATACGCATTGCTTCTGNNACTGGTCAATCAGGTAACAGCACCGGAAGCGCTGCTCGATAAGGCGAAAAGCGTGGCGCAGACGATCATGTCTCGCGGGCCTGTAGCGGTAGAATTGTGTAAAGCTGCCGTTAATGAAGGCCTTGATGTTGATCTGGAGTCGGGAGTTGCTTTTGAAGCGGAGGTATTTGGGCTCTGCTTTGCCACTGCTGATCAAAAGGAAGGAATGTCTGCATTTGTAGAGAAGCGTAAAGCTGCCTTTACAGGTAAATAAATAAGTGATAGCGATACAAAAGCTTCGTTAGTATAACTGTACGAAGCTTTTGTATTTTTTAATGTAACAGTGTAAATTAAAATGAGCAAAACTATTGACAAAAGACGAGTGTCCTGTGATAATGAATAACAAGTACAAAGTATATCGTGAGGAAGTGCATCTAGGGTTCCGCTGTTACAAACAGGTCTGGTCCGAGCGATGCAAGTGCGGCAATGGTGCTGCGCCACACCGTGAGTACAAAAGACTCTGCGGAAGGTTTCTTGCTTCAGGAAATCTTCTGCAGTTTTTAATNNTGGTGCGAGCCGGTACGTGACTGTTGCCGTTACTTCGCCCATGAACTCTTTGGCTGAGTGTGTATACTGGATTCAAGTATACTTTAGGCCTAAGCGCGATCCGGCGTTAAGGATGGTCCGGCAATAATTGCCGGGCCAAGAGTATAATTGTAGGGTGGTACCGCGATTCCACGCCCCTACTGGCAGGTTACCTGTTCCAGTAGGGGCTTTTCTATTTTAGTAAGAGGAGGGATGACCCGAACGATCTTTGCTTGGCCTTATTACTTAGATTTTACCGGAAATACAAGAAAAGAAGGGTGGAAATAAGAATGAATAAAATGAGAAGTGGGATACGAAAGTGGACAGCGGCAGCTCTTATTACAGTATTTACAGCTGTTACAGCCGGATGTGGCGGTGGTCAGGCTCCGGCACCGGGGAGTTCGGCAGGAGGCGGTGCAGCTAAAATCGGGGTGGTTTCTTTTCTAAGCGGCGGCGGTGCTGCTTATGGTGAGGCGATCCGCCAGGGCCTGGAGCTTGCAAGAGATGAAATCAATGCTAAAGGCAAGACCAAGCTAGAACTTGTTTTTGAAGATTCAAAAGGTGAAAAAAATGAAGCAATCAATGCAACTAATAAGCTGATTCATAAAGATAATGTACTGGCGATTATTGGACCTACCTTGAGTGGTGAAATGTTTGCTGCCGGTCCTATTGCCAGTCAGGCTGGGGTTTCTATTATGGGAACTTCTACTACCGCCGAAGGAATTACCGATATTGGTGAGTATGTATTCCGCAACTCGCTGCCTGAGTCGCTGGCCCTTCCGAATGTAGTTAAAAAAGCGAAAGAAAAATTTGCACTGAAAAAAGTCGCTGTCATGTATTCCAATAACAACGATTTCACCGTATCTGGATTCAAGACATTTGAGCAAGCGATTAAAGATAATGGCCTGGAGACGGTAACGGTAGAAACCTTTGCTGATAAAGATACGGATTTCTCAGCCCAGCTCACCAAAATTGCAGCTCTTAAACCGGATGCTATTATCATTTCAGCCTTATATCAGGAAGCTGCGCTTATTCTAAAAAAAGCCCGGGAAATTGGCATTACCGTTCCTGTCGTTGGCAACAATGGTTTCAACTCGCCCCAATTAATTAAACTTGCAGGCAGCGCTGCAGAAGGTACTGTTGTGGCCAGTCCTTGGTTTCCTGGCAAGGATGACGAAAAGGTGAAAAATTTCGTAGCTGCTTTTAAAGCGAAGTACAATAAAGAGCCGGATCAATTCTCTGCGCAGGCCTATGATGCTTTATACATTATGGCAAACGCAATCGAGAATGCTGGGACGACAACAGATCGTAAAAAACTGCGTGACAGCCTGGCAGCCGTAAAAGATTTTGAAGGCATAACAGGCAAGTTTGCATTTGATGCTAAGCGTAATCCGGCAATGGATGTAACCATCCTTGTTGTTAAAGATGGTAAATTTACCGAACTGAAATAAGAAGAGGAAGCAAGTACCTTGTCAGCTTTAAGACCGCCAGTATTCGCTGGCTTAGAACTGATAAGGTGCTAATCAGAGAAGGGGTGAATCGAGTGTTCTTGCAACAGGTGGTCAATGGCCTCACATTAGGCAGTACGTATGCAGTAATTGCATTAGGCTATACTTTGATATTCGGTGTACTGAACATCGTAAATATGGCTCATGGTGAAATATTCATGATTGGGGCTTTTGTCGGCTTGATGCTTGTCACAAAGTTCAATGTGAGCATTTTCGTGGCTTTAGCAGGTGCTATGGCAGTGGGAGCGGGGTTGGGCTATCTCTTAGAAAGGGTAGCGCTCCGCCCTCTGCGCCGCAGAGAAGTGTCTCATCTTGCTCCGCTGATTAGTACAATAGGAGTATCCATTTTCCTGGAGAGTCTGGCGCTTAAGATATTTGGACCTCAGGCGCAGTCTTTCCCCCCAATTTATTCGGGCCAGTTATTTGAGATTGGTACACTGAAAATCTCGCTCATCCAAATTATTATTCTTGCTATCTCTTTTGGACTAATGATTACGCTTCGCTTTTGGCTGGATAAAACGAAACTAGGCAAGTCCATCCGGGCCACTGCAGAAAACATAGAAACAGCCGGACTGTTGGGGATCGATACACGTAAGGTTATTGTGCTCACGGTTATGCTGGCTTCTGGGCTGGGAGCAGTAGCTGGAGTACTGGTAGGGCTGGCCTTCAATGCTGTTGAGCCTACAATGGGCATATCTATGGGCTTTAAAGGGTTGGCTGTACTGATTTTAGGCGGTTTGGGAAATGTGACGGGAGCAATGGTGGGCGGTCTGATTCTGGGAGTTGCAGAAGTGTTCAGCGTGGCTTATGGATCTTCGTCTTACCGCGAAGCAGTCGCTTTTGGACTGATTATATTCCTGTTGTTTTTACGGCCCCAGGGACTATTCGGCAGCCGGGCTTCAGAAGGGAGGCGTTAAACATGGAAGCTTTACTAAACCCCTATTACCTACAGATTGCCATGTTTATGCTTATTAATGCCATACTTGGCATTAGCATTTACCTGACGCTGTCTACGGGCCAGCTGTCTTTGGGAAATGCCGGATTCATGAGTGTTGGCGCCTATACATCAGCATTGTTGTCCCTAAAAATGGGGCTGCCTATATTTCTCGCAATACCAGTAGGCGGTATAGCCGCCTGTCTGCTTGCTGCCGTGATTGGTATACCTACGACCCGGCTTCAGGGCATATATCTGGCGATTGCTACACTTGGTTTTGGTGAAGTGGTGCGGGTTATTATTCTCAATATGAAGATAACAAATGGCGCATTGGGACTTTCCGGTATCCCTTCTTTAAGCGCTCTGATCGGAAAACAACTCTCTGCCGCTGGCCTGGGGCAGGGAACACTGGGGCTTACCTTGCAGCAAGTAAGTAATATTGCGGTGATTATCTTGCTCTTGCTTATTGTCATATTTCTTGTGTTTTTCTCACTCAGACTGCGCAGCTCGCGAATTGGCCGGGCTTTTGCGGCAATTAAGGAAGATGAACATGCTGCCGAGGTAACAGGCGTGAATACGGTATATTATAAGCTGCTGGCTTTTTTTATCGGTGCATTTGTTGCTGGGATAGCGGGTGGTTTGGCAGCGCATCTTACCTTCTACATTGGTCCCAAAGACTTTTCCTATCACCGCGCAGTAGAAATTCTACTGTTTGCTGTTTTTGGCGGTAGTAATGTGGTTTGGGGACCGCTCCTCGGATCGGTTATTTTAACATCTCTTCCTGAATTGCTGCGTTCGGTTGCAGAATACCGCGAAATGATTTATGGTGCAATTTTAGTTGTGATGATGATATTCAGGCCGCAAGGACTTATCAGTGAAGACACAATCCGTTTTTGGCGGTCTAAACTGACCGGTTCACATGTTGGGTCTGTAAAGACTGAAGCTTCAAGGAGGCCTGCAGATGATGCTGAAGCTTGAGAAGGTAAGTAAGAATTTTGGTGGCTTGGCTGCTTTAGCAGGAATCAGTTTTGATGTTAAACCGGGAGAAATTCTTGGGGTTATCGGTCCGAACGGAGCCGGTAAAACAACATTGTTTAACCTTATTACCGGTGTGCTGGTACCTAGTACCGGTGCTGTCTATTACCGGGATCAGCCTATTACGGGCATTAAGCCGCACAAGATCACTGAGCTTGGTATAGCCCGCACTTTTCAAAATATCCGGTTGTTCGGGCACATGAGCGTTTTGGAAAATGTTATGATCGGTGCTCATTGCCGGACACATGCCGGCTTGTGGCAAGGGCTGTGGAGAACCTCAAAACAGCGCAGCGAAGAAAGAGCGATTCGGGATAAAGCAATTCATATGCTGCAGTTAACTGGAATCGGTGATGAAATAAATACAGTGGCAGGAGCTCTATCTTATGGTAAGCAGCGACGTTTGGAGATTGCCAGAGCATTGGCTACTGATCCTGAGCTTATTTTGCTGGATGAACCTGCGGCTGGAATGAATGAAAGCGAAACAGATGATTTGCGGCTGCTTATTACCAGGATTCAACAGCTGGGCAAGTCCGTCATTCTCATTGAACATGATATGCATCTGATGATGAGTATTTGCGAAAGGCTGGTTGTTTTAAATTTTGGCCGCAAGATCGCGGAAGGAATACCGGCAGATATACAGGAGAATCCCGAAGTGATTGAAGCCTATTTGGGAAAGGAGGATGCGTAATATGCTTACTATTAGTCAGCTTGTTGCCGGTTATGGCAGCATTACAGCATTGAAGACTGTCGATATATCCGTTCCTGCCGGCTCTATCGTATCGCTTATCGGCGCCAACGGCGCCGGTAAGACTACTACCATGAAAACAATTATGGGGCTAATTAAGCCTGCGTCAGGGAAAATAGAATTTCAAGGTGAAAGCATAACTGGTCTGCCGGTGCATAAAATCGTGAATAAAGGAATATCGCTTGTTCCCGAAGGGCGCAGCATTCTTTCACAGATGACGGTGCTGGAAAATCTGGAAATGGGAGCTTTTCAGCGTAATGACAATGCTATCCAGGACGATATTCGCAAAGTATTTAACCGGTTCCCGATCTTAGAGGAGCGCAAGCAGCAACTAGGCGGAACTCTTTCCGGAGGACAGCAGCAAATGCTGGCAATCGGCAGAGCTTTAATGGCGAGACCAAAACTGTTGCTTTTGGATGAGCCTTCTATGGGACTGGCGCCGTTGGTAGTAGCTGATATCTTTAAGGTCATTCAGGAAATCAACGGTGATGGTACAACAATACTGTTAGTAGAGCAAAATGTTCGCCAAGCCATTAAAATTGCGCATTATGCCTANNATGCCTATGTCATGGAAACCGGACGCGTTGTTTTACATGGCAAAGCTGAAGATATTGCGAATGACCCCAGAGTAATGGAAGCTTATTTAGGCGGGAGAAAAGTGGGATAAAACGAAGGGCTGTGTGGATGAGTTCCACGCAGCCCTTCATTTTTATGTCATGGGGAGTCCGTTGACACGGTTTTAACGCGATTTATTTATCCCCAGCAGCTTATCGACCATATACAGGAGAATATTTACTCCACCAGGCAGGCAGTCTTTGTTAAAGGTCATTGCCGGATGATGGAGTCCAGGAGTTAGATCAGCTCCTAAGCCAATGTAGCCGACTTGCAGCGTTGGCTTATGCTTAACATAAAAGTGAAAATCTTCACCGCCAGGGGTAGTAATGGGGGCAAGCAGTCCGTCACAGCCCAGGACATGACCAATGGCTTCTTTTGCCAGAGTAATGATAGGCGGACTGTACTCAGCAGCAGGGCAGCCACCAAGCACGTTTACTGTTGCCTGACAGCCAACAGTGGCAGCTCCCGCTTCTATGGCCTGCGCTGTTTTTTTCAGCAGTTCGTTCATGGTTGCATTATCCTGTGCCCTAAGATCAACTGTTAATAAAGCTTGTTCGGGAATGGCATTAGAAGCAGGTCCCCCGGCATGAAGCTTAGTGACCTTTACTGAAGAAGGGATGACGGGATTTACGCGGATGGCATTAATGGCCTGAACGGCAGCTGCTGCACCATCAATTGCATTAATGCCAAGGTGCGGTCTTGCCCCATGCGCGGCAGCGCCACGCAGCGTAGCTTCCATGACATAACTGGCACCGTGATACAAAGCGGGAGTAGCCTGACCAAGGGTGGCCTCCTGAATGGGGCGTAAATGCAGGCCCAGTAGAATATCAACATCATCAATAGCCCCATCTTCTATCATGCGGATAGCGCCAAATAATTTTTCTTCTGCTGGTTGAAATATTATTTTCAATGTCCCTTTGCTAATGCCCTTATGAGCAATCTCTTCGGCAACTGTCAGAACAATTGCCGAATGAGCATCATGACCGCAGGAGTGAATGGCACATTCTTGATTATCTACCATATGGGCCAGAGCGTCCATGTCAGCTCGCAAGGCTAGTGTAGGACCCGGCTCTGCTCCGGTTAATGTTCCAATTACTCCAGTTTTACCCACACCGGTTTTAACTTGATATCCCGCTGCCTCGAGCTGTGCAGCTAAATAGGCCGATGTCTTTATTTCAGCAAAGCCAACTTCCGGCATGGCATGGAGTATAGTCCAGATTTCCTGTACTCTTGTTTGTAATATTGTCATGCTGAGACCTCCTAGAATTCGTTAGGCAATAAAGCGCATAAGCAACATAGCTACAGCGGCATTTAATACTGATATAGCCAACAGTCCGGGATAATATTTGGCGGGTATGCCAACGGTGCCAAGCAGTCGGCCAAAATATTGAATTTTTGAACCGAGAAGATAGATAGCAGGGATGAGAATCGTAATATGAGTGCCGGTAAGAATTCCGTTAGTATAGAGACCGTGGGCAACTCCGACAGCTCCACCCATAGACATCATAGCACTGAAGAGGACCATAACTGACTGACCAGGGAGACCAAAAATCGCCATAACGGGTGTAAATAAATTGCCGAGCATTGTGAGCAAACCCGTTATCTGCAAGATGTGAATACAGACATAGGCCATTAGGACGTTAGGGATGATGTTATTTACCCCCATATTCCAGCCTTTTTTAGCACCGTCAACAAATACGTCAATGATTGTTTTATCGTTCATTAGCTGCACTCCTCCGATCAACAGTAATTAAGTAGAAACGCATGATATTGGCACCAAAAATTTTCATTAGAAAAAGAACAACTAAAGGCCACATGGTAGGTACTGTAAGAAAGGCAAAGAGTGCAGAGCCGGAGCTTAGATAGTTGGTAACAGTTCCGCCAGCAGTAAATTGAAAGGCTGAGAAAATGAGCCGCTCTTTTTCTGTTATCTGGCCGTTTTCATAGAGAGCACGGGTCATACCGGCACCGGCGTCGGTGCTTTGTAAGCTGGATATTAAGGCAACACCAGTAATGCCAGGAATACCAAGAATGGGACGCAATATGGGAGAAAGCAGTTTTTGAGCCGCTTTTAGTCCACCAAGATGCTCAACTACTTCAATAATACCTAAAGCCAGCATGACGCCCGGAACAAGGCTTAGTGCAAACATGAATCCGTCCTTGGCTCCAAAGCCTCCGCTGCCGACGAATGTTGCTTTTGCGGCATCTTTCATAGTACCAAATTTGCCGTTGAGGGTATCAAAATCAAAGACAGTAATCCACCCTTTAGAGCTGGCAAAGATACCGGAAAAAATTAGAATAGCAACTACTAAAATAATGTAACCAGATAAAGGAACGGGGGAGTTCGACTGGGGCTCGTGATTTGGTTCATTAGTCTTCAATTTGTTATCCTCCTTAAAGTTTTATTGTTAATCCACTACATGAGTATGCAAGTATTGTGCCAGTGGTCGTTTGTGTGTGTTATTATAATAATGCCTGGATTATTTGTTGTTTTACCTGTAAAATAAACATAAAAGGGATGAAAAGGGAATCCTTTTTCATCCCTATTATACCAATTAAAGTATAATAGGACCGGTAATGGAGGATGAACTAGTGAGAAAGCTTGCGCTTATTTCCAAACGTCAAAATACTTCCAAGGCGCTGACCAGACAATTGCAAAACCTATTAAAAGATAAAGTTACCGTTACCGGATACTACTTAGAAGGCAATATCAAATTGTTGAGCGGGGAAGATCTTGTTGTGATCACTAGTCAGCAGATTTATCAGGAGGCACAGCAATATATTGACCCCGGATGTCCGGTGATTGTTGCAAGGCGGTCGATTAATTACCACGAAATAGAGCGTCTTTTTACGATTCCGGCAGGTTCAGAAGTACTATTAGTGAGTGATTTGCTGACAACGACGGTAGAAACAATCCTGCTGCTGGAGACGCTGGGGATAAATCACATTAACTACTATCCTTGTGCCCCTGATGCTAAGCTGTATCCTCGCTTAAAAACAGCTGTTACTACCGGGCAAGAGGAGCTTGTTCCGGACTTTGTTGAGAATATCGTGGATATTGGGCACAGGAATATTGATTTTACAACACTGGTAGAAATTTTAGGAGCTTTTTCCTTATTAGATGATACGGCCAATTTGCTATCGGCTAATTATGTTAGAGAAATCATTGAGTTCATCAAGCAAACCCGGCAGATGGCCGATAGACATAGTCAAATGCAGAATCAACTGCAAGTCATTATTAATAGAGTTCATGACGGTATCATCGCCTTTGATGAAAAAAATCATGTTACGGTAGTGAACGCTATTGCCGCGCAGCTCTTAAACTTAAGCAGCGCTGAAATTGTTGGTAAAAAACTAAATCCAAAGCAAATGGATAAAAACAGTTTCAGGCTGTTCTCCAAGGAGGCTGACAAAGAACAGATTATCAAAATCGATAACCGGCAGTGGATTGTGACGGCAGCCTCTCTGATGCAGGGGGATAGCTCTGGCGGCAGAATCTATACTTTTAAAGATGTAACGGAAATTCAAAGAATGGAAGAAGAATTAAGGCGGAATTTGGTTCGGCAGCAAAATTTTGCCCGTTATACATTAGATCAAATTATTGGTGAAAGTGAAGAAATTCAACGAGCAAAACAATTAGCACGCAAATTAGGAAACTCAGAATCGCCGATTTTGATTCAAGGCGAAAGCGGAACAGGCAAAGAGTTATTTGCTCAGGGCATTCATAATGTATCATCACGAAGAAAGGGACCCTTTATTGCAGTGAACTTTGCAGCTCTTACCGAGAGCCTGCTGGAAAGTGAATTATTTGGATATAGTGAAGGTGCTTTTACTGGTGCCAGAAAAGGCGGAGCGCCTGGATTATTTGAGCAAGCGCATAAAGGCACTATCTTTCTAGATGAAATCGGTGATGCGCCTTTATCGTTTCAGGTTAAGCTGCTGAGAGTTCTTCAGGAAAAGCAGGTCCGTCGTATTGGCAGTTCTCAGATTATTCCCGTTGATGTGCGAGTAATATCGGCTACTAATGTTGATTTGAAAGCACTCATTCACCAGGGGAAGTTTAGAGAGGATTTATATTATCGGTTAAAGGTTTTGCCAATTAAACTTCCGCCTCTCAGAGAGAGAAAACCGGATATTCTCGTTCTGGCAAGTAGTTTTTATCGTGAATATTGCAAATCGTATCCTGCGTTGAAGGTGGAAGAATACTTTCAGTTTATTGCTCCCTATCTTACGGCATACAACTGGCCTGGTAATATCCGGGAATTGCAGAATGTAGTGGAGCATCTGGTCAGCCTTTCCCCTCAAGAGAGCCCGGACGAGCAATTGCTGCCGGAAGAATTACTAGCTGACTATTCTGGTTGTAATCATCGTCAAAAAGCGAATCCTGCTATTCGGGAAATACTATTGTTGATTGCCAGCGCCAATAATGGTTACAAGCCTATTGGGCGCAGGTCCTTGGCAAATCAGTTGAACATACCAGAAAGCGCAATGCGCCATTATATCGCATTCTTGGAAGAACGGCAATTCGTTATTGTAAGCCGGGGGAGAAATGGGCTTGTGTTGACGGAAAAGGGAAAAGAGTTTTTGCGATTGAGTTAATTGATTATAGCTCCAAAAGAAAACAGACTATTTCAGCGAAGCAGATTTACTTCGCCAAAATAGTCTGTTTTTTAGTAGCAAGACTATGAAAGTGGTATTTTCTTAAATGCATCATTAAGGATTCGATTCATCATAGATTCCGGACCTGTTTTGTTATAACCGCTACTCCAGGAACGGGAATCGCGCATCCTTATGTCCGTATATGTCCAGACCGCTTTTTGCGTAACGGGGTCAATTAATTTTAATTCTATTTCTGCACAATCAGAGACATCATAATAAGCCTCATGGTGGACTGTGACAGTTTTAGGAATTTCAATCCAGCCCGAATATTCTTTGCCCTCTGGAGTAACTCCCCCGTATTTTACTCTTTCAGTCTGCGTTTCAGTAGTGTCATATGCTTCAACATAAGAATAGTACCATCCTAAATCATTAACTTTTGTTTCTAAAACTAAGTTAACATGTTTAGGCAGCTCAACGGTAAATATTTCGCTACTGACAGTTTCAAGTAAAGGCAAATTCGGGTCTCCTTTAATTTGTTCCTCTATATAGGCTGATGAGACAATGCGAAACTGCTTTTTCTTTTTAAACCTTTCTCCCATCATATAAGTTATTTTTTCCTTTGGATTCGGATATTTATTAAATTTATTCCGGCTAGACTCAGGAATGTTGATATATGTAAATACAGGATCTAATACAAGAACGGTCTTAACTTTTTTNNGCAGATGCTGTTGTGCATATTAGTATCAAGAACATAACTAGTAATAGCTTAAGTGAGTTCCGGACCATTTTATCCCTCCACACCCATAACTTTAAAGTCATACAATTTCCAATTAATACTATTTTAGCAACGTTATTGTAAATGGTCAACCTAAGAAAACGGAGTGTCCAAGCCGATAAAACCAGCATGGACACTCCGTAATTTTGTTAGCCTTGCAGAATGGGTACGGTATTTGCAGCATGAGCCATAACGGTTATTGTGTAATCTTTGCGGCCCAGCTTTTCTTCGGCTATCGCCATCGCTTCTTCCAGGGTCGTTACGGCGATCATCCCTGCCTTTTCAATAAAGGCTTTGTTTTCGGGAAGAGTTACAACGATATGGGGGATTTGCTTGGCCATCAGACCGCATTTTACAGCAATAAAACCAGGAACAGTGAAGCCTTCGCGAAGTGCAACTTCCCGGTCGTATAATGACTCGTAGTTGAACCAGCTGCTGAAGTCAGGCGGCTCCATAATATCACGGCACTCTAAAAGCAGAATAATAACTCCATCTTCTTTTGTGGCCATGAAGGCATTATCAATTGTTTTAGAGCCTTGATACAGATTAATGTCTTTAGGGAAACCACCGGCAGAGGCAATAACCAAATCCGCTTTCGCGGTAATGGGAACGCCGAAAAGACGCTCAACTGTGCGGGTGCCTTCCAGCCATGCAGTATACCAATGCCCAGCTACAAACCGCGAGAACTTTCCTTCTGCATTGAAAACAACATTTAGTAGAAATGCTGGTTTTAACAACTCGGCCATTTCTGTCATGTCTTCATGCATGTTATTGCCTTCCAATTTACCGGAGATACAATGCGGACTAACGCCCTGCCCAACTACATCATGGAGGCAGAAACTATGATTGCCTTGAATGGTTGCGTATCCTGATATACCGGGCATAACCGCCTTGCGGCCGCCGCCGAAACCGGCCATCAGATGATAGACAATTCCGCCCGTCAAAATAACTTTATCTGCATTAACGACATGCTTATTGAAGTAGGTGTCGACACCACGGGAGGTTTTGCCAACATAGACGAAGTCCTCTTCCGTTGGAGCATGACTTTGTACGATTTCAATGCGACTGACTGTTTCCTGACCATATACTAATATATTTTCCTGATCAGTATGGTGTCGATGGGCTCCAAGGGCAACAACCAGTTTAATAGCACTGTCCGGTATGCCGGCTGCGTTTAATTCATCAAGTAGTACCGGCAGGAACTGATCATGTTTAATCCACTGGCGAGTAATATCACTGGCAATAATAGCAACTGTATCGCCTGGAGTTACCACCTCTTTTAATGGCGGTGAGTCAATGGGATTAGCCAGTGCCTCTTTTACTGCTGCGGCAATATCGCTAATGGCATTGGCTGGCTTACCTTCAACTACATTGATGACTTGTTCTTCCGGCAAGGTGACTTTCAGTTCTTTATCACCAAACCCCAATGAAAATTCTTTTACCAATTTTAACCCCTCCTAACAGGTAATACTAAGCGGTAGCAGGCATATCCTGCATGAATAATAGTAGAGTTTCAATCCATTTTAAAAAAATAAACTCCGGCAGAAAGTCGCAAAGTACGACCTTCCACCGGAGGTATCTCCGCGGTGTAGTGCAGCGCTGCACCTGTACTACTTGGTTAAGACCGAACAGAGCAAGTAACGGTCTCGTGTACATTTATTACATCGATGTATTTTGTGTACACACAACTATGCTTGAGTATTATTATAGACATTGTTCAGTGTACAGTCAATACAAGGTTTAATTATTTAACGGCAGGTTAGTAAAAAACAAGAACCCGTTGATCATTCAACAGGCTCCTGCAATAGGGATATATGTTATCTTGTGTATACTATACGCATGATAAATGAATAGGATCGTACGAAGTTTCCGAGGAATTACGGAGCTTTTGTTATTAGCAGCCCTGACCAATAGAAGTAATAGCGCACAGATTAACTGTAACATTACTTAATTGGAAGGAGTAGTCTAAGCCGGGCGGAAATACTGCTACATCTGTAAGCAATGCTAACCGGTCTTCTACGCGGGCCAGGCGCCCTTCGGCATTAAATTGAAACAGGCCTACTGTTCTGATATTTACGCCTTCTTCGCCTTCTAATCTCCGTAAAACATGAAGAAGACGGCAGTTAAAGTCGCGATTTACTAATTCGTCGCTCACCTTTATTTCCCTCCTCTTTCGCAGTCATCTTCCTCAAATGGGTTTTCAACTACATTTTTCGATAATGCAACGATCGTGCAAACATCGATATACGATAACTCTTCTGTAACTATGTCGCCGCCAGGAGTTAATATGAAAACCTCATTTTCCCCTGCAGCCGGAAGCAAAATAACGATACCATCTTCTACACGGTCTAATAACCCGAAGAAGGCGAAGCCGTCAGCTGTAAATAATACGACATTAATTCCGCAGCTACACTCTAGCTCCTCGCACCAATGTCTATTACATATGTCATCAAAGAATCCCATATGCACTTTTCTCCTCCTTTTTGCTGATTGCTGGTTCTATTACAATCTATGCAGACACAACAAAAAAGTACACAATACATATAAATTTGTTGCAGAGTCTCGCAAATAATAAGGCGACGATAACGCAAAAACGCTTAAGCATTGCTGCTTAAGCGTTTTTGCGTTATCGTATTATTTTTGATTGGGAGCACAATGGGGACCACGTTTGGGGCCGTGCTCAGGGCGAAGGGCATCAGCAACTAATTTCGCCTGATCCTCAGACAAATCACCGGCAGCGGCTAACTCAGCGGCCAAATCGGGGCGGTCATGATGTTTTTGCTCAAAATAAGCTTTACGTTCATCTTCTGTCATGCCTTTTAATTTTTCAAACTCGGCTTGGCGCTGGGTGTGTTTTTCCTTAAAAAAGGAGAGAAGCTTATCCGATTGTTCCTGTGTTATACTACCCTGGCTGACTAATTCACTAAGTTTGCCAGTCATGCGTTCTCCCATTTTTTCATGCATTTGTGGCGGGCGAAGAGCCTCCAGTACAGCTTTAGTCTGTGTTTCAGTCAGGCCGGCAGCTGATGATAATTCTTTAGCCATTTGCTCATGGTTTTTTTTGAACTGCTGGAATTTTTCGGCCCTCTCGTCGGGACTGGCATTTTTCATTTCTTCTCTGTTAGCACGGTGTTCGGCTCTTTTTTCACGAAAGAAATTAGCAATTTTATCAGACTGCTGCTGACTAATGGTACCGTTTTGCACCAGAGCAGCAAGGCTGCTGTTGAAATGCTGCTCCATACCGCCATGATTGGGTCTGCAGGTCTGGGCTGTTTGCTGTCTTGTATCGCCTGTTTGCTTTGCTTCCTTTGCAAGTACTAAGCCACCAAGGGAAAGAAGCAGGCAGCCTATTGCAATTCCACTAACTACTTTTTTTGACATTCTTGTTTTCATGTATTTCACTCTCCTGAGAAATATTGTGTTCTGATTGTTATTATGCAGGAGAATTGTTACAGTTTTGTTACAAAAATTTAAACATATTAATTATTTTCAGCTTTTGTTAAATCAAACCAGAATGCGACACCCCCGGCCATGTTGATACTGCCGTAGGTATTGCCGTGCAATTCCTGGAGCACCCGTACGATAGATAAGCCCAGCCCATAACCACCATATTCTCTTGTGCGGGCTTTATCGATTTTGTAAAAGCTAGTCCAAATTTTTTCCTGGCTGTCTTCTGGTATGGGCTTTCCCGAATTATAGATAAAAAAGCGGAGCTTATCAGCTACAGGTGTAATATAGATTTTAATTGATTTGGTAAATTCGGTATGATCAATAGCATTGTTCAGCAGATTGAGGATGATCTGTTCAATTCGAAGTGAATCGCCATTAATAAGGATCTCCGCTTCTTTGGTAACCTCTAGAGCGATCCCTTTGTCGTGTAATACCGTTTGATATTTCAGCAAAATATCATCAAGCAAGAGAGAAAGATTAAAGTCAGTCCGGTTAAGCTGATAGAAACCAGATTCGATTTGGGATAAATTTAATAAATCTTTAATTAGCTTATCCATCTTTTCGGCCTCATCAATAATGACGGAACAATAGTAATTTTTACTTGCTTCATCGTGAATGACATTTTCTTTTAAACCTTCTGCATAGCCCAACAAAAGGGAGAGCGGTGTTTTTAATTCATGAGAAACACTGGAAATAAAATCTTTGCGCATTTTGTCCAACTTACGCTCTTTTTCCACGTCTGCCAGCAGCTGCTTGTTTTTGGAATTGAGATCGGTTATAGCAGTATCGAGCTGATCCGATAAGTGATTAATATTCTGGCCAAGCTCACCAATTTCGTCGCTGCGATTTACGGTATATTTCTGCGAGAAATCAAGCTGAGCCATGCTTTGAGCGAGACGATTGAGCTCCAGTACAGGCTGAGTAAATTTCCTTGCAAAAAAGAAGGCCCAAATGCAGCCGGCAAGCAGGGAAAGCAAGCCGGTAAAAGCAATAAAATGCGCAGTAGCCTCTGCACTCTCTGACATAGGGGCCAGCGGCTGCCTGATCAGCAAAATATCTTCATTATTTAACTGATGCTTAAGAACAATGAAATCAATTTTTAAATCACGGTCCTGCTGCATTTCAAGCATTGTTTGGGGGCTGATGATTTCTTGCTCTCTTAGCGACGATAAAGGAAGATTTGGCAAGCGAAACGATCCCTGGCGGGGATGATCAGGGGGAACAGCACTGGGAGGATGATGGAGCATACCGGGCAAGCGCTCCATGAGACGCTGATTAAAGATGCGGCCAAAGGAGCTGTATTTGACATAGCCGTCTTTAGTGAAAATCACGATGCCTGCACCTAGCCTGTTGCCGATTCGTTCTAACTCAAGTGATATTTCTTCCGGATTTCCCGGATACATTTCATCAACGGTTTGGCTGGTAGCTACGAGAATATTTTTCTTTTGCCAAATATAAAACTTTTCTAAGCCCAATAATGTCAAAATTAAGGAAAGACAGACAAAAAACAATACGAGGGCAGTGAGGCTTAAGAATAGTCTTGTGCGAATGGATACTCTCATTTGTCCGCCTCAAAGCGATAGCCATAACCCCGTATGGTTTGAATAAGGCCGCTTTTATGATTTAATTTGGTGCGAAGCCGGTTAATATGAGTATCTACTGTACGAAGGTCACCGAAATAATCGTAG
>DDHB01000056.1:652-20481 GCA_002337925.1 Sporomusaceae bacterium UBA1887 | reverse complement strand
ACGTGAGGTACCTCACGTCCATAGGGGACCTATTGCTGTTATTGTTTTAAAAGCCTTCGAGGAAAAGCCACCAGGATTTGGAGGGCTTGTTGAACAGATTGGTAAAGATTTATTTTCGCGAGGGCTTCTTGGAGTTGAGAGCCTTAATACAATTATGACTGGTGAGGGGCTATTACAGTCTCGAACGACAGCTCTTGGTAAGAGGTTTATTCGGTTTTTAACAGTATAATAATTCCGGAAGAAGTATAGTTATATATTGGTCATTAACTACCTATGGAGATAACATTATAGATTAACTAAGAGCGATTCAAAAATTGGAGATTAAAATTAAATTTGGTAAAACAGCTTAATCCTACAATATATTAAAAGACATTCAAGTGATTTAAGTCAGAGGGGTGCAGAAATGTTAGGAGCGATTATTGGTGATATTGTTGGATCTCGTTTCGAGTGGAACAATATCAAGTCAAAAGAATTCGATTTTTTNNGACGATAGTATTATGACTTTAGCAATTGCTAAAGCAATACTTGAGTGTAACGGGAATTATGATAAATTGAATGATTTAGCAGTAGCTTGTATGCAGGAAGTGGGGCGTCCATATCCCAATTGTGGATATGGAGGAATGTTCCAAACTTGGATGTATTCTGACAATCCGCAACCCTATAACAGCTTTGGAAACGGAGCCGCTATGCGTGTTAGTGCATGTGGCTTTGCTGCATCTACGTTAGAAGAAGCAAAACTACTCTCTAAAAAAGTGACTGAAGTTACTCACAATCATCCAGACGGTATAAAAGGTGCAGAGGCAACCACTGTTGCGATATTTCTTGCAAAAACAGGCAAAAACATTCTCGAGATTCGTGACTATATCAATGATAACTACTATCCAATGAATTTTACTCTGAATGGTATTCGTGATTCCTATGAGTTTAATGAAACTTGCCAAGAAACAGTGCCTCAGGCAATTATGGCATTTCTTGAATCCACAAGCTTTGAGAATGCCATTCGGAATGCTATCTCAATTGGCGGGGATAGCGACACTCTTGCAGCCATAACCGGGAGTATTGCGGAGGCCTATTATGGCATTCCAACTGAAATTAGGAAACATGCTCTTACTTTCCTTGACGAGCGGTTGATGAAAATCCTTGTCGATTTTGAAAATAAATACCCCCCACAACTGGAAAAGAGTAATGGCGAGACATCAGTTGCAATAAAAAGATCATCAAAACGTAAAAAAATCGCTACAGGCAGCCGCGAAGAAATGATTGCAGCGGCTGTGGGTAGTGCTGACGATGATCTTGAAATCAGCTATGCAAAGAACGAGAAAACAACCAGTCAAGCTTTGTTTTCGCATCTTTTTGAATGTTGTAATATTCTTCGTGGGCCTATAAATCAGGATGAGTATAAAAGCTATGTTACGCCAATTTTGTTTTTCAAACGTCTATCGGATGTCTATGATGAGGAAACTGCAAAAGCACTCGAAGAATCTGGCGGAGATGAAGAATATGCCGCTTTTCCGGAAAACCATAGTTTTATTATTCCTGACGGATGCCATTGGATTGATGTTCGTGAGAAATCTGAAAATGTTGGCAAAGCAATCGTAGACGCAATGGTGGGAATTGAGCGGGTTAATCCCGACACGCTCTTTGGTGTTTTCTCCAGTTTTGACGATGCAAACTGGACAGACAAGAACAAATTATCAGATGAACGGCTTAAAAACCTTGTTGAGCATATGTCTAAAATCAAAGTGGGCAACGAGAATTACTCATTCGATGTGATGGGCGACAGCTATGAATATTTAATTAAAAAATTTGCAGACCTTTCAAAGAAAAATGCAGGTGAATTCTATACACCGCGTTCAGTTGTTAAATTGATGGTCAAAATCCTCGATCCTAAACCTGGTGAAACAGTATATGATCCCGCCTGCGGTACCGGCGGCATGTTAATCGAAGCCATTCGTAATATGCACAATGATAAAAGTGCCTATGGGAAAATTTATGGCCAAGAAAAAAATCTTGCAACTTCTGCGATTGCAAGAATGAACCTTTTTTTACATGGCGCTCGTGACTTCAACATAGTGCAGGGAGATACCTTACGTTCCCCGCTTTTCCTACATCGCGGAGGGCTAAAAACCTTCGATTGCGTAATTGCCAATCCACCTTTTTCGCTGAAAAAGTGGGGAGCAGAGCAATTCGCGTTAGATGTATATGGGCGTAACCTGTGGGGCAGTCCAACAGGCTCAAGTGCTGACTTTGCCTGGCTTCAACATATGGTTACATCCATGGATGAAGATAATGGTCGTTGTGCTGTTGTCCTTCCACAAGGCGTTCTTTTCCATGGAGGCAAAGAAGGTGAAATCCGCAAACAACTTATCGAGTCAGATAAGCTGGAGTGTGTAATCGCACTAGTAAGTGGATTGTTTTATAGTACAGGCGTTTCTGCTTGTATCCTCATACTGAATAACAATAAACCTNNTAAAAAAGGCATTTTTGCTAGCGTTAGAGGAAGCAATTGTTGCAGAAGAAAGTTTCAAAAGATTGTTGATTGAAGGAGGCTACATCAGTGAGTAACCGTATTACACTTGACGAGTTGAAGTCATATCTTTGGAACTCTGCTGTCCTTCTTCGTACGCATATTGATGCAGGTTCATATAAACAATATATTTTTCCACTGATGTTCTTTAAACGAATCTGTGATGTCTATGATGAAGAATGTATTGAGATTTTAAAAGAATATGACGGCGACGAAGAAGCGCTTGAATGGGAAGAAAACCATAGATTTATTGTCCCCAAAGGTCATCACTGGAAAGATGTCCGTTCCGTATCCGAAAACGTGGGTGTTGCAATTGTTAACGCCTTTCGTGCCATTGAAAAAGCAAATATTGAAAAGCTGCTTGGTGTATTCGGAGATGGTGCATGGACAAACAAAAACCGTCTGCCAGACGAGTTACTGAAAGATCTAATTGAACATTTTTCCACCAAAACGCTTTCTCTGGAAAATTGTCCAGAGGACGAACTTGGACAAGGTTATGAGTACTTAATTAAAAAATTTGCTGATGATAGCGGCCATACCGCTCAAGAATTCTATACCAATCGTACCGTTGTTCATCTTATGACGGAAATGTTGAAGCCGCAATCCGGTGAAAGCATTTACGATCCCACTTGCGGCAGTGCCGGTATGCTGATATCCTCTATTGCTTATTTGAAAGAGCAGGGGCTTGAATGGCGAAATGTAAAGATCTACGGCCAGGAAATCAATGCGCTAACATCCGCGATTGGTCGAATGAATCTGTTCCTTCATGGCGTTAAGGATTTTGCTATTGTTAATGATGATACCTTGAAAAATCCTGCTTTTATCGAAAACGGACAACTTATGCAGTTTGACTTAGTACTGGCTAATCCGCCCTACTCTATCAAGCAGTGGGATCGCGAAGCCTTTTCAGCCGATAAGTATGGGCGCAATTTTCTCGGAACGCCACCCCAAGGACGTGCCGACTACGCGTTTTTTCAGCATATATTAAAAAGCCTTAACCCTAAAACAGGACGCTGCGCCATCCTATTCCCTCATGGTGTACTGTTTCGTGATGAAGAAAAAGAAATGCGTGAAAAACTTGTGAAAAGCGATTTAGTAGAATGTGTGATTGGGCTCGGTCCGAACCTATTCTTTAACTCGCCAATGGAAGCCTGTATAGTAATCTGTCGAACCAACAAAACACCTGCAAAAAGGGGACAAGTATTATTTATAGATGCAAAAAACGAAGTAACTCGCAAAAACGCTCAAAGCTATCTGGAAGAAGACCATATTCAAAAAATAGCGCAAGTATATACCGAATTTAGGGTAGAGGACGGCTTTTCTGCGATTGCAACAATTGACCAGATTGTAGAAACTGGCAGTAAACTGAGTATTGCGCTGCATGTGAACACCAGCGGTGACACAGATAACGAAAAATCCTACGACCTTGACGAAGCCCTTGATAGCTGGTTAAGCAGCAGTGACGCTTTTAGAGAGTCGTATGAAACTTTAAAATATATGCTTTTCGAGAATGGCGGTACGGAATAAATGGCTAAATATAGGTTTGAAGATATTGCGATAAATAGTACAGAAAAGAAAAAACCTGTTGAAGAAGACAAATACACATACTTGGGATTGGAACATTTAGATTCCTGCAATTTAACTGTGTCAAGATTTGGTTCAGATGTTGCACCAATAGGTGAGAAACTAATTATGAAAAAAGGGGATGTTTTGTTCGGAAAGAGAAGAGCGTATCAAAAGAAAGTTGCAATAGCTCCTTTCGACGGTATATTTTCGGCACATGGCATGGTTTTACGACCGAGGGAAGATGTTATTTATAAAGACTTTTTTCCGCTTTTTATAAGTTCAGATTATTTTCTGGATGAAGCAATAAAAATATCAGTTGGTTCCCTATCACCTACAATAAACTGGGGCACATTAAAAAATTTGGAATTTGATTTACCTGATATGAGAGAACAAAAAAGGCTTGCGGAGCTATTATGGGCCGCAAATGATACAAAAGAAGCCTATAAAAAACTTCTCGCTTTAACTGATGATCTTGTCAAAGCACAATTTATCGAGATGTTTGGGGATCCAGTCATGAATACAAAGGGGTGGCCTCTGGACGTTCTCAAAAATCACCTAAATGTAATTGGTGGATACGCATTTAGAAGTGATGGGTTTGAAAAAAGTGGCATTCCTGTTTTGAAAATTGGTAATATTAATTCGGGTTTTTTTAAAGATACAAATCTTGTTTTCTGGCCAGATGGCAAAAATTTAGAACGATATAAAATCTATCCTGGTGACCTAGTTATATCTCTTACTGGCACAGCAGGAAAAGACGATTATGGAAATATTTGCGTACTTGGTACTGAATATGATTGTTATTATCTTAATCAGCGAAATGCGAAACTTGATTTACATGAAACACTAGGAAGAAGCTATATCGCTTGGTTATTGAAAGTGCCTGAGATTAAACAACATCTAACAGGTATTAACAGGGGTATAAGACAAGCGAATATATCCAATTCCGATATACAAAATTTGAAAGTGCCAATTCCGCCAATTGAACTTCAGAACCAATTCAGCGACTTTGTCAACCAAGTCGCTAAATCAACACTTGAATTACAACAAACAAAATCAAACCTTGAAAATACAATTAAATCCCTTATGAAGCAATATGTAGGATAATATTTCGGAGGTGCAACTATGTTTACTGAGCATGATATTGAGAATATGCTAATTGAAAACATAAGCAAGAACGGCTGGAAGTACATTCCCGCCGAAGAACTTCCTCGTCAGCACTCAGATGTTATGGTTGAACCCATGGTGCGTGATGCACTAATTCGCCTCAACCCCGAAATAGCGGAAGATCCTACCCGGGCAGATCAAGTTATTTACAAATTACGGACAGTAATTCTATCTGTGCAACCACATAACTTAGTGACCCAAAATGAAATCTTTAAAAGAATGATTTTTGAAGAAAACTCCTATCCATTCGGTAAAGACGGTAGAATGATCCCTATTCGGTTTTTTGGTACTCTTAACAAGGAAAACCTTGCTCTTAACGAGTATGTTGTCACTAATCAATGGGTATTCCCTAGGGAAGTGGGCGGCAAACGACTCGATATCGTACTGCTTATTAACGGCTTCCCTATAGCCATTGGAGAACTTAAGACCCCAACAAGAAATGCTATTACCTGGTTGGATGGCGCTGGAGATATATCCGCCTATGAGAAGAGTATTCCTCAAATGTTTGTGCCCAACATTTTTAATTTTGCCTCCGAAGGAAAGCACTATCGTTACGGATCCGTTGGCATGCCTATTAACCTTTGGGGACCCTGGCATACTGCAGAGAACAAATCAGAAGGTACCCTAGTTGATGTACAACGCAGTGTTATATCAATGATAAAACCTGAAATCGTAATGGATATTTTTCAATTCTTCACTATTTTTGCTACCGATAAAAAATATCGTAAATATAAAATCATCTGCCGCTATCAGCAGTTTGAAAGTGCCAATCTTATCGTTGAACGTGTAAAAGCAGGGTACCCCAAAAAAGGTCTTATCTGGCATTTTCAAGGTAGTGGCAAATCGCTGCTTATGGTCTTTGCTGCACAGAAATTGCGCATGACACCTGAGCTAAAGAATCCTACTGTTGTCATCGTGGATGACCGTATTGACCTTGAAACCCAAATTACTGCTACCTTTAACGCATCAGATATACCTAATATGGCTAGCGCTGGCAGCAAAGAAGAACTTGTGAACTTCTTTAAAGGCGATATGAGGAAGATTCTCATCACAACGATCTTTAAGTTTGGCGAGGTAGATGGCGTACTCAATCTTCGTGATAACATAATTTTAATGGTTGACGAGGCACATAGAACGCAAGAAGGTAACCTTGGTGAAAAAATGCGTACGGCTCTTCCAAATGCTTTCTTCTTTGGTTTGACTGGTACCCCGATTAATCGTATAGACAAAAACACGTTCTATACCTTTGGTGCAGTGGAAGATAAATCGGGTTATATGAGTCGATATTCGTTTTCCGACTCTATACGCGATAAAGCAACGTTGCCACTCCATTTTGAAGCGGTACCGGTTGATTTGCACGTTAATCAGGAAGTTGTTGATGCCGCTTACGATGAATTAACAAAAGACTTAACAAAGTTAGAAAAGGCCGAACTTGCTCGCCGGGTTAAACTTGAAGCAGTCATGAAATCGCCAGACAGAATAAAAAAAGTTTGCGAGCACATTGCTAAGCATTTCAAGGAAAAAATTGAGCCCAACGGCTTTAAAGGACAAGTCGTTTGTTATGATCGCGAGAGTTGCTTACTATATAAACAAGAGCTAGATAAATTGCTTGGTGAAGAAGCAACGACTATTGTCATGGACACTAATAACGACAAAGAAGATAAATATAAAGCTTATCGCCGAGATCGAGATGCAGAGGCTAAGCTCCTTGATTATTTCCGCGAGAAAGATAGCCCGCTAAAACTTGTGATTGTTACATCTAAGCTGTTAACTGGTTTTGACGCGCCTATTCTACAGGCGATGTATTTGGATAAGCCTATGAAAGACCACACACTCTTGCAGGCAATTTGTCGTACAAATCGTGTGTGTGGTAACGACAAGACCCACGGACTAATTGTTGACTATATAGGAATATTTGATGACGTTGCAAACGCTCTTGATTTTGATGAGAAGAGTGTGCAGAAGGTAATCACGAATATTGCCGAAGTGAAAAAGGAATTACCCGAACTAATGAAAAAGTGCTTGGGGTACTTCCCAGGGGTAGATCGCACTGTCGAAGGTTGGGAAGGGCTTGTTGCAGCACAAGAGTGCCTGCCTACTAACAAAGAAAAAGACCAATTTGGCGCAGATTATCGTGTGCTTAATCGTGCTTGGGATGCGCTTTCGCCGGATCAGTTTTTAGCTCCGTATAAATTCGATTATTTGTGGCTCACGAAAGTCTATGAATCTGTAAGACCTACAGATAGTAGAGGGGGCCTTATTTGGTCGGCTCTTGGAGCAAAAACAATTGAACTCGTGCACGAAAACATAACTGTTGAAAAAGTTCACGATGACCTAGATATTCTACGTCTGGATGCGGATATTATCGATGAATACCTTGAAGGGCGAAAGGATCCAGGTAAAGCCGCTAAGCGAATTGAAATCAATCTTGTTGCACGAATTCAAGCTCATAGCCAAGACCCTAAATTCATTAAATTAGGTGAAAGGCTTGAAGAACTTAGGGAAAAACATGAGCAAGGCCTAATTACAAGTATTGAGTTTTTAAAAAGGCTTCTCGAGCTTGCCAAGGATGCAGTAGAAGCGGAAAAAGAAACTGTGCCTAAAGAAGAAATTGATAAGGGTGTTGCTGCCCTCACAGAACTATTTAATGGCGTTAAAAATAAGAATACGCCGATAATAGTGGAACGCATAGTTAAGGATATCGATGATATTGTTAAAATTGTGCGTTTTGATGGATGGCAGAGTACAACTGCGGGAAAACAAGAGGTAAAAAAGGCTCTAAATTCAGTGGTTTGGGTAAAGTATAAGATTAAGGACAAAGAAGTATTAAATAAAGCTTATGGATATGTAGAAATGTACTATTAATAATACTCACTCATTGACTAAGCTATGAGGGATGGATTCCCATAATGGAGGTCGATGGGAAGTTGATCGTTGAGAAAGTTCGGCTTAGGTGCGAGGTTGGGATGGTTAAGATAATTACTGTAAATAGATACTAGTTTGAACGGACTTTCTAAAGTTGAGAACCCCGTCGCCTTGAACTGCACCCCCAAAGTTAGACAGTATGATATACTGAATAAAATGGGGGTGTCGTTTGATCTGATAGTGGAGAATCGTATTAGCTTAGGGTTTGAGATCGCTTCTACCATTCTACCCAACTGTATAAAATCTACCCCAAAAACCGCTTTTTACAGTGCTCAAAAACCCGCTAAATCCTTATATTTCCTACTCAGCAAACGGGTTTTAGAAAATGGCGTTCAGGAGTTCCGTAAACAATCTTGATTCGAAACTTGGAAAAGGACAATAAAAAAGCCATCCGGATTTTTGTTCGGACGACATGCACACTTTATAGTAAATACCACAAGGCTTAGAGCTTTGTGGTATTTTTGGTATTTGGCGAGTTTATTTTGATACCAGAAATGATTAAAGGAATCAAATAATTCCCTATATGGAACTATCTCGTAATGTCTTCTAGACTAAATAATGAAGAAGCGTTAAAATAGTCTATAGTAATGAATTATTTAGTAAAACGCTAAACGTAAGGATGCAAAGCTATGAGTTTACAGTAATGTTATGATTGTCAGGCTACGTTTTTATTCTTACTAAAATGATTTTGTGTCAGACTAAATGTCTGGCTTTTTCGTTTATATTTTAAAGTAGCTTTTAGCAAGTCGGTTGCAATAGCTCTGCTTTTACTTCCAGAACGAGTTAGTAATAATTGTTTGAAAGAAGTGATGATAATTAATGTAATGCTTTCCATTCAGTTGAATGTTTTTATGGTACTTTTGCTGCTCAGTATTGCTGTGCATGCTTGCTTTAAGCTCAATAAAAAAGAAGAAACGCATAGGTTGTTTTTTTCATTAATATGCTTAACGATATTGATACTGATATTGGAAATTTTTAGTGTGGTATTAAATTCAACTGAGTATATAGCTTTCAGTGCTTTACAGAAAGTTGTTAATACGTTGGGATTCACCTTAACGCCGTTAGTGCCAATCATTGCAACGCTGTATGTTTATAAACGAACCAAGAAATATAAAATAATTCCTGTAGAAAAGCTGATTTGGTTATCGGTTCCTTTGCTCATCAATAGTATTTTATCGTTAGGCAGCTATTATTTTAATTGGCTTTTTATGATAACTGACGAAAATCTATACATACGCGGACCGTTGTTTATTGTTTCGCCAATGATAAGTTATTTTTATTACACGCTGCACATATTGGTTCTATACCATAATCATAAAAATGTCAGTAAAGAAGAATTAATTGTGATAAGTTCTCTTTCGCTTATTCCTGCCATGCTATCAGTTTTTCAATTGTATTATTTTATCTATTTAACGATTTGGAATAGTATAGGAATTGCTGTTGTACTTAACTATATTTTTATTATGAACGAACAGGCGAAGCGGGACCCGCTAACAGGGTTAGGCAATCGTATGGCTTATGATGAATACCTTGAAATTTGGAGTAGAAGAAGCAATATTGTTTTGTCAGTAGTAAATATTGATTTGGATGGCTTTAAAAGTATTAATGATATTTTTGGTCATCAGGAAGGCGATAAAGTACTGCAGTTCTTTGCAAGACAACTGGAAATGGTTTTCGGAGAAATAGGTGTTGCTATTCGCTGTGGTGGTGATGAATTTATTCTTTTTCTGAATGAGAAAAGCAGAGGAAGAGTAGAAACGTATATCAAAACACTAAATGATAATATTGCTGCGTATAATGACAGCAACGAAATGGCTTACAGTATCCAATTTAGCTGCGGTATAGCAGTATTTGATGATTCATATAATAATGTATATGAGTTCATTCGGCATAGCGATAAACTTATGTACGAAGAAAAACAGAAGAAGACTTGTTTGCATAATGTAGTAGAAAGCCCAGTTTCTGATTAAATGTGACAGGTTCTGTTGGAATGGACTTGTGTCGTTAATAATAGGCGAAACACCTGAGCCAACATTGGCGTTTTTCGAAGATGTTAAATGTAGCATTAATCATTCGTAATATCAATACTACATCTTATTATTTGCATTTTAACTTGATTTTTTATGCTAATTCCGATTCAAATCATAGCAAAACCCCGCTTTAGCCGCAAGGCATGGAAGCGGGGTTTCGTTATTTCACTATAACAGATCATACCTTTTTAACTTTTCATAGAGCTGGCTCCGGGTGATATCAAGGAGTAGTGCAGCTTTAGTCTTATTACCATTTGTGCTTTCCAGAGCCTGAATAATTGCTTTTTTCTCAGCCTGATGTCTTTTGTTGGATAGGGTTTGCATTTTACTGATACTATCGTTACCTTCAGCAGTAACAGTCCGATAAACTCTTGGCAAGCNNTGATCGACATCTAAAATGGCAGTTGAGGACATGACACAAGCCCGTTCAAGTACGTGCTCCAGTTCCCGGATGTTCCCGGGCCAATCATAGCTCAGAAAATGCTGTAATACGTTATCGGATATTCCAATGATCGAGCAATTATGGTATTGATTAATCTTCTGAATAAAATGTTCGCATAAGACCGGAATATCGATCACCCGGTCGCGTAAGGGGGGAATAGCAAGCTCTACTGTGTTAATTCGATAATAGAGATCCTGCCTAAACTTACCCTCACTGATCATTTGTTCTATGTTCTGATTTGTACAGCAGATAATTCGAACATCCAGGCTCACTGGCTTAACTCCGCCGATTCTTTCTATTTCGTGTTCCTGTAAGATTCTTAACAATTTGGATTGCAAAGGTAAAGGAAGCTCACCAATTTCGTCAAGCAGTATTGTACCGTTATTTGCTTGTTCAAATTTCCCGACCTTACCACCCTTACTTGCGCCAGAGAAAGCGCCCTCATTATAGCCAAACAACTCGGATTCGAGTAAATCTTTAGGAATAGCGGCGCAGTTGACTTTTATGAAATTGCCGTAACGTCGATTGCTTAATTGATGTACAGCATTTGCAAAGACTTCCTTGCCTGTACCTGTTTCGCCAGTAATTAATACAGCCAGGTTAGAGTCGGCCACCTTTTCAATGGTGACCTTTATTTTTTGCAGGTGGGGCGTGTTGCCAATGACTGCGCCTAGTGAAAAGGGTATTTGTTTGAGTGCGGCAAGCTGCCGCTGGTATATCTGGTTTTCTTTGCGGAGCTTATCGATCTCTTCTTTGAGCCGGGCTACCTTATCAATGTCATAAAAAGTAGCCGTAGATATTGCTCCACAAATTTTTCCATTCTTATCGCGTATCGGAAAGCGATTGCAAATGGTGGGAGTGCCATTTTTCATCATAAAGATCTGGCCCAATTCTGCTTGCCCGGTTTTCATTATACTTGTAAGGCGTGTGTTCGGAATCACCTTTTCAACGGGCTGGCCGATTATGTCCTCAGTTCTTAAACCGATGATGTCGGCATAGGCGCGGCTGATATACCGAATGGTCCCCACTTCATCGATAACAATGGACAAATAGAGAGAATCGACGGCTAAGTTTAATAAATCGTGAATCTCCATGGCTGCTCCATCCTCCACTTCAGCGTTGCTGATCGAATCTAACTAAAAGATAGCATAAAGCATAGCCGTATACAAGAAAAACGTTTGGAAAATCGGACAGTGACGACACTGTTGTTCGAAAAACCGGACGGTTTGTCTGCCTTTTTGTATAGAAAAATCGGTAAATACTGAACATTTTGTTTTGGCACGATAGTTGCTATAGATAGTGGCGAGAAGGCAGAATTTGTGTGTGGCGAAGCTGCTGGCTTAGGAGGTGGCGAAAGAGTCAGGGCATTAGGAACAAAATTCAAGAACGGGAGAGATGAATGATGAGAGCAGCGTTAATGGGCGTTGGCTCCCTGGGCACGATTATGGGAGCATTGATTGCAAAAAATGGTGGTGATATTACCCTGATCGATGCGAACAAAGCACATGTTGATGCAATGAACAAGAAGGGCGCAACTGTGGTCGGCAAGATGCAGCTGCAAGATATTCCGGTAAAGGCAATTACACCAGAGCAGATGGAGGGTATCTATGACATTGTCATTCTTCTGGCAAAGCAGACCTACAATGCGGTAGCGTTGAAACAGCTCCTGCCGCATTTAGCCGCTGATAGTGTGGTTTGCACACTGCAAAATGGAATCCCGGAAGAATCGGTGGCGGCGGTGATTGGCAAGGAAAGAACGGTAGGCGGAGTTGTTGGCTGGGGAGCAACCTATAGGGAACCTGGTGTATCTGAACTTACTTCCGACGTTTCGGCTATGCGGTATGAGATTGGAGAGATTGACGGGCAAAAAACAGAGCGCATTAACAAGATTGCGGAAATTTTGAATCTCACGGGCACTTGTGTCATCGTGGATAATCTTATGGGAATTCGCTGGGCTAAAGTCATCCAAAACGCAACACTGAGTGGGATGTCTGCAGCACTGGGCGCTACCTATGCAGAAATTTTAGACAACGAAAAAGCGACCGCCTGTGCCGCCTATGTCGGCGATGAGATTGTGCAGATTGTCCGCAAGCGCGATATTCAGCTGGAAGATTTAGTTCCCGGCTGGAGCTATTATAGCCTCGCTTTTGCAGATGAGGCAGGGCTGGAAAAGGCAAAAACCTGGCTGCGGGAGTATTTTACGCCTCATCGCCCCTTAAAGGCCAGTATGTTGCAGGATATGGAAAAAGGTATTAAATGCGAGATCGATCATATTGTGGGTATTTGCAGTCAGTGGGGGAAAAAGGTTGGTGTTGCAACGCCTGCCTGCGACACGATCATTGCAATTGTAAAGGATTTTGAAAGTGGTAACATACCGATGCCGACGATGGCTTGCTTGGATCGTTTCGAATTACAGAACAAATGGTAACACGTATTAATAACAAAGAAAATTACTTACGTACTGGAGGACAATTCAATGGAAAGAAAGGTCATTATCACAGCAGCAATAACTGGCGCGGTACACATTCCGAGTATGTCAGAGTATCTTCCGATCACGCCGGAGCAGATCATTGATGAGGCAGTTGCCGCACATAAAGCGGGGGCAGCAGTAGTTCATCTTCATGCCAGGGATCCTCAGTCCGGAAAGCCAACAGGCAATCCTGATTTGATGAAGCAGATTACAGACGGTATTCGGAGTAAATGTGACGTTATCGTTGGTATCACTACTGGCGGTGCCATAGGAATGACCAGTATGGAACGACTGGCTGCGGTTCCGCATTGTGCAGCAGAGCTTGCATCGTGCAACGCAGGATCTGTCAACTTCTGTTTCTCGCCGATTGCTGACAAAATCAAGGAACCCAAGTTCGACTGGGAAATTCCGTTTGTGAAGAATACCTATACCGTGCCCTTCGCCAATACATTCCAGGACATCGAAGATTATATCCGGATTATGAGTGAAAACGGCACCAAGCCGGAGTTTGAGGTTTATGAGGTTGGGATGTTGAGCAACATTGCCTATTTTATAAAGAGAGGGCTGCTAAAGGGGCCTGTGTATATTCAGTTTGTACTCGGTATTATGGGTGGGTTGCCGGCTACAATTGATAATCTGCTCTTTTTGTACAATACAGCGGAAAAAGTTCTTGGTGATAATTTTGTATGGTCTTGTGCAGCAGCTGGCAAAGACCAGTTTGCTATTACGACAACAGCAATGTTTCTTGGTGGCAACATTCGGGTAGGGTTGGAGGATAACTTATTCCTCTCGAAGGGGGTATTAGCAACGTCCAATGCCGAACCGGTTGCCAAGGTGGCTGCTATTGTCAAGCTGTTTGATCGAGAGGTAGCCTCATCCAGCGAAGCCAGAGAAATTCTGGGGCTAAAATAATTGCAGTAAAGAGGATGATGTATGATGGATTTAAGCGTAATTGGGATTCTGGTATCTCTTGCCGTCATTGTTGTATTAGCGCTTAGGGGACTAGGCATTGCAGTTATTGGACCTTTAGCCGCAGCTTTAGTAGCGATCTTCTCTGGTATGGGCGTGCTGGATACTCTGATGGGGCCTTATATGAAAGGGTTCATAAGCTATGCGGCTAAGTTTTTTCTGATTTTTTTGTTCGCCTCTATTTTTGGCAAGTATATGGACGACAGCGGCGCGGCGAAAGCAATTGCACGGAAACTTTTGCAGCTGGTTGGCCACAAAGGACCCTTTTATGTGTTATTCTCGGTAGCAATGATCACGTTACTGCTAACCTTGGGCGGCGTGAGTATGTTTGTCGTTATTTTTGCTGTCATGCCGATTGCCCGTCCACTATTTAAACAAATGAACATTCCGTGGCACCTGTTTATTGCTGCCTTTATCTTTGGGATTGGTTCACTAAGTATGACTATGGTTCCAGGAAGCCCTTCTATCCAAAATATTATGCCTACAAAATACTTGGGGACAACGCCGATGGCAGCACCGCTCTTGGGAATCATCTGTTCCATCCTGATTATGGCAATGAATGCATGGTATATGAACTGGCAATTAAAAAAGGCATATGCTAAAGGCGAAGGTTATGCGGATTCGGCACCAAGTAATGTAGTAGACGAAATAGACGATACCAAGATTTTACCAGGGTTTCTTGTTAGTTTGGTTCCTCCCTTAGCAGTTGTTATCTGCCTTAACGCTCTGAAATTAGACCCAGTATGGGCTCTCATTATCGGTTGTGTAGTTGCAGCAGGTTGCTTTTGGAAAAATATTGACAGTCATTTTGCCACCATTAATGGTGGGGCTACCAATACGGCGATCCCTATCATTAACACCTGCGCTGATGTTGGCTACGGAATGGCCGTTGCCGCCACCAGTGGTTTTAAGATTATTACCGATTTTCTTATGGCAATTCCCGGACCACCTATTGTTGCCCTTAGTGCGGCCACGTTTATGATGACTGGTATCACTGGATCTGCGTCCGGAGGATTGGCTATCGTATTGGAAACCTTAATTGGTAAATACGCGGCAATGGGATTAAATCCGGAAATGCTGCACCGGATTGTGGTTATGGCTTGCGGAGTATTCGATGCTATGCCTCATAGCGGGGCTACAGTAACTGCGTTAGCTGTTTCCGGATTAACTCATCGACAAGCGTACCGTCACGTTTGGTATGGTCACGTTGTAGCAACATTCCTGGTCATGCTGATTGCAATTCCGTTGGCAGTAGTACTATATAAATGATGCTGTTATAAAATGATATATTATAAAATCTGCTGATGGCTATGTGTCTCTCCTTTTCACCGAATTTTGTATAGTGCCATATGATAATACAAAAGCCTTGAAAGGAGGATAATATGGACAGCTCTAATAACGAGGAACGTGGTTATCAGACAATGGACTATGGTCCTAAGCCTTTTATTATAAAAATAGCGGAGGCAGCAAAACGGAATAGAACATTTCGCACCACTGTTTGGACGGGAAACCACATGCAGTTAACGCTGATGTCTATCCCGGTTGGTGGTGAAATCGGCCTAGAAATTCACCCTCAGCTTGACCAGTTTATATGTATTGAAAGAGGTTTTGGACTTGTTAAAATGGGCAATAGCAAGAATAATTTGCAGTTTCAGCGAAAAGTTTGTGAGGATTATGCCTTCTTTATACCAGCAGGCACCTGGCATAACTTAATCAACACCGGAGAAGGTCCGTTAAAATTATATTCAATTTATGCACCACCGCAGCATCCAAAAGGAACCGTGCATCTAACAAAGGCAGACGCCGATGCAGATGAACACGGGTAATAAAGAAAATGCCGCTCATCCTTTGGGATGGGCGGTTTTTGTACATAAGGGAAGATGTTTTTACCCATGCTAAGGTTACTACTTAGTATAGGGGGTGGATCATATGAAAGCGAAAAGTAGATTTTTTCTGACGGCGGATGGAGTATACCTAGGCGATCATCTAGTTGCCTTTACACCAGAAAAAGAATGTCACGGCATATATGCTGGACGGTGCCGCGTTATTTCAGTGAAGGGGGGGATTGTCGTGGCGGAAGAGCTGCAGGAATTTTCTTGCGGCAGTGATATACAGGTTTATTTGCAAAAAACAGATTTTGCAGCAGCTGAAATTGTAAGCCGGGCAGAAAGTCAAATCGGTACCGTAATTACCCCCATGACTGATCGTTATTTTTGTGAGTGGTGCCTTTATGGTTTACAGGAAGTACCTAAAGAGTGATGAATCAAAAATGGAAGTGGTACAAAGCTCGATGAGTGCTGTACTGCTTTTTTTTATGTAAGGCACTGCATTAAGTTCAGTAATCAATAACTGCCGGCAGTCCCGTTCGCTTGACATTGTTGCAAACTGGTGTATAAACCAGTATAATCTAAATGCTATGGCTTAATTACTTGCAGAATAAGTAGTCAAGCTCAGCTACCGATTGCTTTGTTGATATTCACACATGGCTGATAATGTGAAATATAGATTAAATAGATAGGCGGATATGTTATGAAAATTTCCAAGAATGATGCGTTGATATGGTTTGATTTTTTTGCGCAAATGCCTGAAGAAGAGGAACTTAGCGTCAAACATAAAGAAATCATTTACGCTACCTTTGCGCAAATTGAGACAGCAATAGATCATAGAAATGATATATTAATGTCAGAAATTAAAAGCTTAAAAAGTTTGGAGAATAGAACCTTCTTTGTAGGAAATGAAGACAAATTCTCCGATGGATGTCGTTCTTGTCTGTTGGGTACTGGTTTGAGTGCAATAAGAAAAACGAATACATGTAATATAGAATGTAAGTTCTGCTATAATTATGGCGAACTGGATAATATCCAGCCGGTTGGAGAAGGTATGTGGGAAATTGGAGGCACAAAATTTTACGAGAAGGATATAGATCTGCTTCTTTCCGTTTACCAAAAACCTACTGGTGTTTCCTACGTTTATTTAGAGCCATTTATGGAAATAGAAAAGTATTATGAAGTTATAAAGAAATTTAGTGCTGCTCAAATTCATCAACATTTATACACAAATGGTACTTTGGCTACAGAAGAGACATTGAAAGCATTAGGTGAAGCCGGTCTTGATGAGATACGTTTCAACTTAGGTGCTGCTAATTGTTCGGACAAAGTAATTGAGAATATTGGATTAGCGAAAAAATATATTAAGAGTGTGGGGATTGAAACTCCCATGACACCGGAGTTCTTCAAAGCATTTTTCAAGAAAAAGCAAGCAATCTTTGCAACAAAACTCGATTTCATCAACTGTGCGGAATTACATTTAAATGAAAATAACATAGGCAATTACTATGGCGAAAATATGTATATTTCCAGACATGGTTATATATCTCCCATTTGGAGCAGGGAATTAACGTTGAAGTTCATGAAAATAGCGGAAGAAGAAAACTGGGATTTAGCAGTTCATGATTGCTCAAACTACACAAAATTTGCGAGAAGTTTAAACTTGAGCAGCAAGGCTGGTATGTGGTTTGGAGCCAGTAATTATGCCTGTGAGTTTTCTATGATTCCTTATGAAATATTTATCCCAATATTGAATGATGACAATTTCAAATTTTTAAATGAAGAAGAATTACCTGATGGCTATAAACCGGAAATTTTAGTTTTTTAGTATAGTGGTTTCATAAATAAAGAAGGCCTCGCAGATTTTTTGCGTGGCCTTTTTGCTTTTAGTGTAAACGTACTGGTTATTTTATTGATTGCGATGGACGCTTTATTCTTATTAAGGTCTGCCACGAGGGATTAAGGAACTTGTTTTGCTAAAAATCCATACTGCAAAGCTCCACCAAAGTACGAAAATGAAATAAGCAGGAATGGGATAAAACCAGGCCAGAAAATCATATAAATCAGCATTCCTTACTACGATGCCATAAGCAACACTGGCACAGCTGAAGGTGAGTATGTAAATATACAGAAAGGTCTTCCTACTGGGTAAGAAACGGAGAAATAGCATGACAGTGACAAGCCAGCTTAATGGAGAAAGAGCGTGTTGCCCAAGCACATCGAAAATTCCCATGTTTTTAAACCACATGATATGCAATACATTTTGCACAAGACCTACCATTATTACATCACCAAGTGCGCCAACTATGATTCCGTATATGAGATACTCCTTATAATCCTTCTGCGGGATAAAAATAAGGGTGAGAGTGAAGGCTATAAGCAAGTAAACCGGATAAAATAACAGTGTTGCATTCATAAAATTAGTTCCTTTCTGTGTAACTATACTTAGGAGTATAGTGCCTTAATATGATTATTTTATACGGATTTTACTGAGTTCGTTTTGTTTTTATATGTGTGGGTAGTGACATGTGAAAAATTTGACTTAGCCTGGTGGGATGCAGTGAAATGGAGCATGACCAGAATAATGCCAAGCGCTTAGCGAGCAGGAATTATTTGCTTATTAGGCGAATTGTACATAAAAATAGTATCAAGGAGGTCTGGTGTATGCTAAAGCAAGACATTCATGATTTAGTGATGCTGACACTGAAAGAGTGCAAGCTGAAAAATGATGGTGGAAATGAAATTGATTTAGCAAGAGAAATTTTCCAAAAATACGTGGAAATTGAAGCCGCTATGCTGGCTGAATTTAATAACAATAAATACAGATAGTCCAGATAGAGATCCGGTATGGATCTCTTTTGTTTTATTTATAAATAGTTATTGTGAGGGGAAGCCTAGTGTTGAAAGGAAGGCGATCTGCAATGACCGAATTAGATAGTTTAGTGACAAAGCAGCTTGTAGAGTATCGCGAGAATATACTCAAGGCATTTAAAGAAAAGCATCCCTATGTGGTAGGGATGTTAGAAACAGTTTTCTCAGGCAAAGAAAATCGTGTCGGGCTTCAGGTTACGGATTCTGGAAAAGTGCTAGGTGAATATACTTTTGTTGTTACAGGCATTCAGATTTCCAGTACAGAAACGGGAAGTTTGGATTCCAGCTTAAAGCATCCATTGCTCGGTATAACCATCAAGCCATATATTCTTATTGAAAAAGAAGTATTAGAGAAAATGATTAAGGATGAATCGTATAAAGAAGATTTACTCGGGTATATTACTAGGATTCTGCCCGATCTTACCGTCAAGTTTCTGCCATAAAAGATATTTGGTAATGAAAAGTCTTTGCAGGAACCGGCCTCACCGAGGCGCATACCTTATATAGGTATCACCTTTTGGAGGAGGAAGTGCGATGGGCTTCGGAAGCTGTTGCGGAGGTTTTACTAATACTTCTTGCGGCAGAGTTGGTGTTGTTATCGTAATCATACTGCTGCTGTTTTTCTTCGGCCGTGATGACCATTGTTTTGTTGATTGTTAGCTACAAGGATCAAATATTTTTTGTAACCAATTGACCTTACTAATCATACTCTAAAGCAGGATATAAAGATTACATATCCTACAGAGGAGGAATTGGTATGGGTTTCGGTGGTTTCGGCGGTTTCGGTAATAGTAATGGTGGCGGCATTGGAATTATCATCGTCATCATCATACTTTTACTGTTTTTCTGCTCTAACGACGACTCTTCAAGCTGTTAAGAAATAGCATCCATTTGTCTGCCCGGACGTCTACCACAACTTGATACTGGGATATTTCAATGAAGCCCCTGCTTACTTGTTGAGCAGGGGCTTCCAACTTTAAATAAGGTAAGTAATTTTTAATAAACCATGTTTTTCTAAAAAAATTCTAAAAGATGGGAT
>DDHB01000056.1:0-612 GCA_002337925.1 Sporomusaceae bacterium UBA1887 | reverse complement strand
GGGGGTAGAAAAAAGTTTATCTGGTATCGTGCATCCGTTAGTGACTAGTTAGTCATTTTGTATAGGATTGATAAAAAAGGAGTTTGAGTTATGCAGAATATAGGGAAAAAAATAATTGTTTTTTCGATGATCGGACTTATGCAGGCTGGATTAGGTGCTTCTATCATTGAAGCATCGCCCAAAGTTGATAATATACAAGAGATGCGGCAAAGGGATGATCATAGAGACCAGCGTGAGTGGGAACGTATAGAACAGCAACGGCGTCAACAAGAGAGAATTGAAAATGAGCGCCATGAGCGTGAAATGAAACGTCGCCCTCACGAAAGCAGAAAGCAATGGCGGGAACGTCAGCAACGGGAGTTAGAACGTCATGATAGGGCGCTGCATCAAATCAGACAGCATGCAAAAGATATGCATAACAGGTGGCATCACAGATAACGCATGTAATTGAAATAGATACATAAAAATTCGTCCTGAGAAAATGGGACGAATTTTTTTCTTGACAAATACAAGCATACTTGTTATTCTATTATTCCAGTGCGGAAGTAGCTCAGCGGTAGAGCATCGCCTTGCCAAGGCGAGGGTCGCGAGTTCGAATCTCGTTTTCCGCTC
>DDHB01000070.1:4536-4839 GCA_002337925.1 Sporomusaceae bacterium UBA1887 | reverse complement strand
ACCAGTGCCTGACGGAGAAAACAGCGGAGCGCGAAGCCTTTCTGGCCTCGTTGATGCAGTGTGAAGAGGGCAATTTAAGCTGCCCTTTCCAACCGGCTGATTAACGCACACGGATCCCTTCAATAATCATCCGCTGCACGTTATCCAGCGTACTCTGGAAAAACGCCTCGTCCTGGAGCGTTTTACCGGTCACCGCTTCAACCTGGGCCGCAAAGTCAGCGTAATGCTGGGTGGAGGCCCAAATCATAAAGATCAGATGATGCGGATCGACCGGGGCCAGCTTTCCGCTGGCGACCCATCCGG
>DDHB01000070.1:0-4479 GCA_002337925.1 Sporomusaceae bacterium UBA1887 | reverse complement strand
CACCGCCTGCGAACGTTTACCGGGTGTTTTCACTGCGCCTTGTGTCATTTTCGCTCTCCTTATTGGTTTGCCATAGCATAGCAAATGCCCTGCTTTCTCTCGACATTTTGGGGAGCGGGGCTGCACCAAATCAAAAAGGAAAATGTACGGACAGGTAGACTTAACAGCCCACTTATATTACAAATTTGATATCACTTTTTTCTCGTTAAGTAAGGGCTTTTCCCATGCCTTTAGTCATACGACAAGCAACATTAGCCGATTCAGTATTACTAAAAGAGCTTGGCTATCGCATCTATCCAGCGCACTTTAAGCATATGTGGCAGTCAGAATCAGGATTGTATAATTATTTGGAATGTGAATATTCTCTTCCTGTTATTGAGCAGAATATTAATGACAAAACATAAGCTGGTATATAGCGGAAATAGATCAGCCGATTAGTTTTGCGAAGCTGACATGGCAAGCGACTATCCCTAATACAGACATTAGTGGTGTTCTTCTTGACAAACTCTACCTTGCCCCAACTAAAACGAATCAGCATTACGGTCAATTAATGTTTAAAAAATTCATAGATCTTGCCCGAAGTGATGGAAAAAAATTTTTATGGTTGGAGGTTCTCGAGCAAAACGAACATGCTCATAGATTCTATAAAAAGCAGGGAATGCAATACATCAGCGACATCGTTTTCGAAACAGAGTCACAGCGGAGCATACTCAAGATAATGGGGATGTGTATATAACGTCCGATTTTCGCTCACAGCGGACCTTCGGTGCTGGCTGCATCGTGTCAGGAGTGGACCTTACAAATATCAGCGCGAGAATCAATAGAGAACAAACATACCAGCTCTGGGAGAGATCGTTTCACACAGGTAAAGAACAGACGCAATCACCAATTCTTATACCAAATCCAACCTCACCCGATGGTTTAATGTTTTACTGTTATTCTTCTTTGCTGACGAGAGTAAAAAATGATTGACTACACCGGATTCAACGTCATAAATCTTGAAGACAGTAAGTAATATTACACAAATGTTCTTGCCAGTCTTGGTCATGTTATCCGGCTTGAATTTCCGGGCAAGGCGGTAGGTTTTGGTCCCGCCCAACTCGATGAAGGGCAAGATCCTGGCGGTGCGTTCTGGTTAACACAGGGAACTCCCTCCACACCCCGAATGCATCTTGCCTTCAATGCAAAAAACAAAGAGGATGTTGAGGCATTCCACCATGTCGCCCTCCAGGCAGGTGGAAAAGATAATGGTGCGCCGGGTTACAGGCCCCATTATCACCCTGGATATTACGCCGCGTTCATCCTTGATCCTGATGGGTACAATATAGAGGCGGTTTAACACGAGACGCGATAGTCGCTAATATACTTCCCCAATGCTGATAGACGATCCTGCGCAAATATTCAGGCAGGATCGTCTGACGGGTGGTATCAGTTCAGTAAAAGCGTTGGTCAATTAATGCGTTTGGCATAATTACTTTCTCTGTATCATGAAAAGCGCTTACATCATTTCCTGTATTTCCGTTCCTCTGCTCATAGCAGCCGGTCAACTACCGTGATTTCTGAAGGTGTATCGGCTGTTATTTTACATAAATGGACGGAACTTCCTGTTTGTCAGGGTGACACGGAAAAGGACACAGGCGATACTTATCCTGGAAGATCGAGTGCTGACTGCTTTAGATTATAACAAAACTGGTCTGAAATATTGCTGAAATGGCGCGTTCCGGGTCTGAATCCCAGAAAATTGGCCCACGAAGCACCACGGTAGAAAACCCAGTTTTGCAGTATGGGGGATTATTATGGCTGAAGTCGCAGCTCATTTTTTGTCCTCGCTAACGCTGCGGGAGTTTCGTCGTTAAATGCCTCCCATGCCCTGGCGGATATAGACAGAACAGTCTGAGCATCCCGAGAAAGCAGATATTACAATGAAAGGATCAGTGATGTATAATCAATGATGCCAAAATTAACGGTGTTTTTTGTGGTATGGAGACTGCCTGCTCTGGCTTTTCTTCTTTTGGTTTTTATGGTTTTTATGGTTTTTATGGTTTTAAAATACGAGTCCGGTCTTGGAAAAATCTCACTAGCAGCATTTATTTGTTTAGTTGCAGTTGTTTTATATAGGATATTTTTGAACTGATATGTTATCAGTCCCAGTGGATATAAAATGCTGTATGTCCAAGTGATTGCGGAGAATTAAAAGAGTGAAGAAAAGACGGCTGGTGCGGCTCGATGGCTGCATCCAGCTCTTATTGGGAGTGCATCTAGTGGGATCGCATGATAGATGATTTTTTAATCAACATTGCGAGTAGTGGTTATAAATATCCCGTCCTCCCTTCTGCGATAGTTTGAAAACATTACCCGGTTCATTACACATGCGACTTTCATAAAAGTTATCCGTTGTTATATTATGTAAACAGATAAGTCGTGTTCCATAGGTAATATCTTCGCGATCACTAGGAATTACTTCGTGTTCCGGTCCATACCAATATAGTTTGGCTTTATCGCCCTTTGCAATAAATGGAGCTGGATCACCTGAAGCCTCCTTATACTCAAATGTGAATTTTTCTCCATCACAAACCATATTCACCATGCATTTTGTGTAACTTGTACTATAAGACAAATCTGAACCAGTATTGGGCTCGTATACAGTTACTTTTCTTCTCTCCCGGTATACAGTGTCTATTGTAACTATTCTTCGGTTGAGTTCCTTAGGTAATCTTAGGTTTAGCTCATAATCTTGTTTATGCTGGCAACTTTTTGATAAGTTTGTAACAGAGGTAAATAAATCTTTTTCTTGCATAAGGTTTTTTCGCATCAAATCTCGAAATTGAATGAATTCATCTGAGTATGTATGACAAAAATTAAGGAGTGTCAGGATAAAACCAAACAAACTTAGTAATAAAAATGGGACATAACATACAAATATATCAGTGCTAGATGAGTAATACGCACCTATAGAAAGTGTACATAAAATCAGACCAAGCAATACAGCTAAAGATGCAGATTTACCACGATTTCTTTCAGTGTCCATCATTCTGAACTCGATGCAATCGCAATCTCCTAGCCAGCATATCCTATAGCTATTAGGTGATATTTTATATACAATGATATAAAGATCGCTGTTTTTGGGAATGCATTCAATGGAATTAAAATTTGGTGTAACTGGTCTCAGATCGTAGTAACTTAAATAATAGTAGAACTCATTGTAGGTGATTCTTACGTATGAGGCATTGTTACCTTTCTCATCACACATTCTGTCGATTTTTACTTTGTCAAAAGGCAACCTGAGGCATTTATACATATCTTTGCGACCTAAATTATGTTTGATGTTTATGTCCTGGCACAAATTATAGAAGAAACAGGTCATGAAAACAATTCATACACATGATACATGGATTTGTGAAATATATTTACATGGTGAATCTCCCATTACCTGAAATTGGACAGAACAACCTGAACGTCCAAGCTGGTGATTGCTCCGAACCGTTGAATTCACAGCCAGCAGCGGGCTTTTAGTTGTTGTCAATGGGAGGGTATTTCAGCAAAATGAGATTACCTTTAAACACGGCAATTTTTTATGCAGCCTCCAACTATTAAATCTAGCTCCGGCAGGAGTTACTAACTCATAGAATAAAGGATGCACAGGATCGGATTATGCGTACTCATAAACAGAATAAGCCTCGTAAACTGTATTGCAGCCTCAACACGACTACGCGGCACCATTCTAATAATCCAGGTTCTGAATATTGCTGGGAACGTAATCGTAAAAGAGTCGGGGATGAACTACTGGCCAAGCGCGAGTCAATACATGGCGGACAGAAGCATGGCCGAGACTACACACCATTGTTTTATTTTCTGATCAAAAAGATTGGCAAATCGTGGAATGAAATATTCAGCGAAGTATGTGGACGTCTTGATACCACCGAGCCTGTATTCTGGTTGGTCGCGCTACATGAGCATCAGCGAAGGGATTTATTCTGCATTGGCGAAAGCAGTTTTTATCCGGGTCTGTTTGTTGATGAGAATGGAATTCTGTAAGAGGTAAATACTTTAATCACGATAAAGGATGTTAAGGTGACTTGCCGCTGCTGCACACACACACTTATGTTGGAGAATCTGTACCCTGGATAGATTGAATAACAACACCTTTTATCCTGCCACGGGTGCGGCCCTCATCAGCAACGAGAGCGATTACTAATTTTTGCTTTTTGCTCAATGCGGACGACCCGCTCCCCAATCCCTTACCGCCCCTGCACCGCCATCGCGCACCGTTGCCTGTTTGCGTGCATCTATTTTGACCATTTAGTCCACTTTATTTGCACTCTATTCACCAACCTTGCGTTAACACATTAACAATAAAGCCCTTTTAAAAACTGGCATCCCCTTTGCAAAACCCTTTTCACGAGGCTGAACAGGATATGCAGGATGCAGCGCCACGTCTGACTTTCACCCACACAGAGATGAAGAGAGGTTCGTGATGAA
>DDHB01000048.1 GCA_002337925.1 Sporomusaceae bacterium UBA1887 | reverse complement strand
GTTTCGCCGGTGGCGCCAGTAGTGCCGGTGGCCCCAGTCGTACCAGTAGAGCCTGTTTCGCCAGTAGCACTTGTTTCTTCAGGTACCTCGATTAACACTAAAGCTGCTTTAACGGGTACTAGCGATGAATAAGATACGGTGGCTGGAGTGCTGTTGACTAAACTTAATGTTATTGGTGCACTATCGACTTGTACAAGAGCAAAGCCGACGACCTCATCTGTTTTAATCGGTGTATCACCTAGTAGTTCATCTCCCTGTGAAGTTACGATAGAAAATGATATCCCATTTGAACCTATAACTGCTTGAGTTGCGACCCACCAATTGACCATGTATCTGCCTGGTTTACTTATGGTTACAACGCCCGTTAAGGGATCATAACTTATGGTGCCATAGCTGTTGATAATATTTTCAAATATTACATTGTTATTAGCCGTGACAGTACCGGCCAAAAGCCTTTCAAGTTGAAGACCTAAAGTATCCACTCTCAATCCTCCTTTGCATAGTGGATTAAACCGACGCAAGAATAAAAGGTTTACATACTATGATATGTAAATCCTGGGTAAATAGTGAGCATAATAAGGCATGCCACAAGGAAATAATAGATAGGTATACAAGTGAACGATAGTCAATCAAATACTAAGGAGATAATAAATTGGAACATTCAATGTTTTGTTATCAGTGCGAACAAACTTTTGGCGGTAAGGGCTGCACGAAAAGCGGTGTTTGTGGAAAAACGCCTGAGATTGCAAACTTGCAGGACTTGTTGATTTATCAGTTGAAAGGAATATCCTGCTATGCAAAATCGCTCATTGATCAGGGAGAAATCATTGATAAAGCTATTGTAGAATTTGTAGAGAATGGCTTGTTTACAACCTTAACTAATGTAAACTTTGACGTGGACGTTCATGTACGATTAATCAAAGAATCACAAAAGATAAAAGAAGAGTTGAGAAGACAGGCACCTCATGGCCGGTATCCCGAAGCCGCAACATATAACGCTAGTCATACTAAAGAAGATATGTTAAAAGATGCAGTGCAAGCGGGAATTATGTTTGATCAAGATTTAAATGAAGATATCCGGTCGCTGCGCTCAACTATTTTATATGGACTTAAAGGAATTAGTGCTTATGGGCATCAGGCTAGATTCCTTAATTATAATAGTGACCAAGTTGATCAATACTATTTTTTAGGGTTAGAAGCTACTACTAATGATGAGTTAACGCTTGAAGAGTTAATTCGTGTAGTGATGCGGGTTGGCAACATGAGTGTAGAAGTTATGAAAGTTTTGGACGATGCAAATACGACGACCTATCATAATCCTTCTCCTCATAGTGTGAATACTAATCCCCAAAAAGGCCCGTTCATTATCATTTCAGGCCATGATTTACGCGATTTGGAAATGCTGCTCGAACAAACTGAGGATAAGGGAATTAATATTTATACTCATGGTGAAATGCTGCCCGCACATGGTTATCCCGGGTTGAAAAAATATAAACATTTGGTAGGTAATTACGGATCTGCCTGGCAAAACCAGCAAAAAGAATTTGATGGCATACCGGGATGTATTTTAATGACAACAAACTGTTTGATGAGGCCTAGAGAAACCTATGAGGACAGAATTTTTACTACGAATGTTGTCGGATGGGAAGGTATAAAAAATATTGCAGTTTCTGAAGATGGCACGAAAGATTTTACACAAATAATAAATAAGGCCTTGGAGCTTGGCGGCTTTAAAGAAGATCATCAAGCAAAGGAAATCATGGTCGGATTCGGTCATCATGCAACTTTGTCACACGCTGAAGCAATAGTAAATGCCGTAAAAGAAGGAAAAGTAAGACACTTCTTCTTAATTGGCGGTTGCGATGGAGCACGTCCAGGGAGAAACTATTATACTGACTTTGCTAAACAGGTTCCCGAAGACTGTATTATCCTTACATTGGCATGCGGAAAATACCGATTTAATAAATTGGAGTTTGGGACAGTTGCTGGGTTACCGCGATTGTTAGATATCGGACAATGCAATGATGCCTATTCGGCAGTCAGAATAGCTACAGCATTGGCAGATGCTTTTGATACAGATGTAAATTCGCTGCCGCTTTCCATCATACTTTCCTGGTATGAGCAAAAGGCAGTAGCGGACTTGTTAGCATTATTATCACTTGGAATTAATGGGATACGCTTAGGGCCCAGTCTGCCAGCGTTTATATCACCTAATGTCCTCCAATATTTAGTTGAAACCTTTGCAATAAAACCAATCAGTACTCCGGAAGATGATTTGAAAAGTGCTCTAAAACAGGCAAATTAAGCAATGTCAATTGGAGTTCCGGGAATCGGCACTGCGATGAAACGTGGTATTATGGAAGCAATGGATGAAGCTTTCCTAAAAATTGAAAAACTGTAAGCTATAATAGTGATAGTTAATGTCCGCTGCTTTTGGCAGCGGACATTTTTTATGAAATTATTTACCTTAATAGGGGCTTCGGCATATTCTGCTTCTAAGGAAATGTCATTACAAATATAATCATAGCAGAATCATGATTTAGAGGAGAGGAAGATCGATGGCCAAGCGCTATCTTACTAGTAATCAGGGAGCACCTGTTACAGATGATCAACATTCATTAACTGTTGGAGAACGAGGGCCGATCTTACTTGAGGATACCGTTTTCCTTGAGAAAATTGCCCATTTTGACAGAGAACGAATTCCCGAAAGAGTACTTCATGCCAAAGGGGCCGGTGCTTTTGGCTTTTTTGTACCTTACAAATCAATGTCAGCTTTAACAAAAGCGGAGTTTCTACAAAATCCAGAGAAAAAAACACCTGTATTTGTTAGATTTTCTTTAGCTGGCGGATCTTTGGGCGGAGCTGATACTGTCAGAGATATTCGCGGATTTTCGGTAAAATTTTATACCGATGAAGGCAATTATGATATTGTGGGGAATCACATTCCTGTTTTTCCAATTCGTGATCCGCTGCAATTTCCTGATTTGGTTCATGCGCTAAAACCGGACCCGGTTACTAATGTGCGTGGCGGACCGATAGCGGCCAGCCGCTTTTGGGATTTTATGTCTTTAAGGCCAGAGTCCATGAATTTCCTTACCTATTTATTTTCTGACGTTGGTACTGTAAAAAGCTATCGAACAATGCAGGGGTTTGGAGTCAATACATATAAGTGGATCAATTTGTGTGGTGAAGAAGTATATATTAAATATCATTGGCAGCCATGTGCAGGGGTTGAATACATAGACAGCAAGACAGCAGTTCGGCTTGCCGGTTCGGACCCTGACATAGCGCAGCGGGATTTATTTGATTCGATTGCTGAAGGGCATACGGTAGAATACGAAATGTGTGTGCAAATACTGAAAGTGGAAGATGAATGTAAGCTTCCTTTTGATCCACTCGATTCTACCCATATTTGGCCGGAAGACATGTTTCCGCTTCTGCCGGTAGGAAGAATGGTGCTGAATAAAAATCCCGGGAATTTCTTTGTTGATGTAGAGCAGTCCGCTTTTGCCCCGGCAGCAGTTGTGCCAGGAATAGGTTTCTCTAATGATCGAATTTTGCAAGGACGCATCTTCCCCTATGGTGATACGCAAAGATATCGCATAGGCGTCAATTATCTGCAGCTTCCCACAAATATGCCGAGAAGGTCAATTGATAATAAGATGCAGGATGGAGCGATGCAAACAATATACAGTGAAGGCGTAGCAAACTATTTACCAAATACAATTGGAGGCGGGATGCCAGCTGAGGCACCGGAGACAGGAAAGCCTGTTTGTAATTTTGTTTCAGGGATCATAGATAGAAAAGAACCGTCTGGTGATGATTATTATCAGGCAAGGTACAGATATCGGAATATGTCGCCCAAGGAAAAAGACCATTTAATTGCAAATTTTACGGAAGCGTTAAGTCAGGTATATGAGCCGATTAAGCGGAGAATGCTGGAGCATTTCATGCGTACTGATAAAGAATTGGGCAGCAGAATCGCACAAAGCCTAAATATGACAATGTAAAGTTAGCGGCCTCNNGAGGCCGCTAACTTTACATTGTGTCAGGCCTTGCTGCATAAATTACCAGTGAGGAGTTATTCTAAGAATGTGCTTTAGGATATGACGGCAGCGTAAATAAGGCCGTCGCTTAGGAGATGATCACTTGGAGAATTCGGAAAAACCATCTATTCTATTTGTAGCTTTAAATCGGCACCAAAGGCAGTATTTCCATCAGTTAGGAACTGCCCTTAATACGTTATACAACGTTCATCATATTTACTATGGATTATCAGACTTCTCGGGTGCCTTAATCCAACCGGAATTGCCCGAAGTGGTTGATTTTACTGAGCAGGAATTGGCAGATATCATTCGTTTTTTATTAATAAAGGGAAAGTCCCGGAAGTTTACCGGTATTCGTGCCTGGTTGCATTCTCAAGCCGTACTCAAGAGCAGGGCGTATTTTGCCACGCGATATTTTTATCACTATATATGTCATCATCCGGTTGATCTGGTAGGTGTTTGGAACGGAATTAATCTTCCCTTGGCTTGTGCAGCTCGAGTAGCGACAAAATTGGAAAAGAAGACGCTTTTCTTTGAAAATGGATATTTGCACAATACTACTACGGTAGACCCAAAGGGGGTCAATTATCAAAACAGTTTAGTGAATAAACCCCGATCGTTTTATGATGCAGTTATTTTGGAGGAAGAGTTTCTTGCTGCGATATATAATGCGGTGCCGGCAATCAGAGGATTAAAAGCAAAATGGTATCAGAGCTTAATAAGTACGCCGCCGAGTAATACGCCCGAAGATATTATCTTGCCGGATAAGTTTATCTTTCTCCCTTTTCAGGTTCAAGATGATACGCAGGTGTTGCTATACTCCCCACGCATACAGACAATGGGTGCGTTTGTCGAGTGTGCAGTAAAGGGAGTAAAACGGTACAATTTGAATTATCAGGATGATATGTGGATCGTTGTCAAAGAACATCCTTCAGATTTTGGCCGGGTGGATTATTCTACTCTGAAGGAAGAATATAAGAACGATAAAATAATATTTTTACGCTACTATCCGACTCCTGAGTTGATTGCCAGTTCACAAGGAATAATTACTTTGAATTCAACCGTGGGGATTGAAGCATTACTTCAGCATAAGCCTGTCATCACTCTGGGCAATTCTTTTTACAATATCGATGGCCTGGTTCGTTGTGTTACGCAAGTGGATCAATTAGCAGATGAGATTCCATTTGTTTTGGCTGAGCCGGATCATCAATTAATTGATAAGTTCTTGTACTATTTGCGCTATCAATATTTAGCAGAAGGGTCGTGGCGCCAGCCTAATGAAATACATTTTGCAAGTGTTGCTCAAAAGATCAGAAAATTACTATAATAACCATTATTTATAGATTAAAAATTTAGTTTGTCGAGAGGAATTTGATGATTGCCAGAGAACTAATACTACAGAATTAAATAGTGTTTCTTAGATCAGCAAACTTAGCGAAAGTTAAGGACGCAAAGCTATGGGACTAATGATTTTATATCAATGTCTGCCAGGTTGCTATATGAGTAAGCTCATATACAAGCTGGTTTTTTTCATGGGAGGGTGAAGTGCAGATCAAGTAATGAAATGGGTTAAATAAAAAAAAGTGAGGAAGATAGTATATGCGTAGAACACCGATAGTTGCTCAACTAGGCGGGATGTTTTTTGTTGCTATTTCTTTTATGTTGCTCTTGCTTGGATACGTTGCTTATCAATACACAACTGCAAGTGATACATACGAAAATTTAATCACCCATACTTCTGCAAATATGCTTTTGCTCACAAAGGCTCAAGACGATATGCATACGGGGATTGCTGAGTTGCGCGGTTTTATGGCTTACTCGATTAGCAGTTATGATCAACAGGCAAGAAAAGAGTTTGCCGATAGTACCCAGGAGTTAAAAGTGTTTGTGTCGGGTGTTAAAAATCCCGAAGTAAAGACTGAAGCGGTCAAATTAGAAAAGATGATGAATGAATATAGTTTGAAAATGGGACAACTGCTGGATGCTAAAAAAGCAAATGATCCTGCTTTCAATACTTTATTAGTTGATGGTAGAAATTTATCTCAGCAGATTGATCAGCAATTTGAGAAGACACTCGATTTGGAAGAAAAGTTTCTCAAGATATCAATAAATGAATTGTTACAGGAACAAAAAAACACGAAACAGATTGTAGTACTTCTAAGTGTATTCATCATTTTACTTGTTAGTGGCTTAGCCTTCTGGTATAGCAAATACATGGCGAACCGTTTACATAGCGTTCGGAATGAAATGGATGCAATCAGCCGTTTTGACCTTACCGCTACTAACCGGCTGGCATCAGTTAATGACGAAATAGGAGATATGACTAGTGCCATGACGGAGATGAAAAATGCTCTTCGAGCTCTTGTCATTCATATTCGTCAAAACTCAGAGTCGCTGGCAGCAGCCAGCCAGGAATTAAGCGCTACCGTAGAGGAACAGCTGCGGGCAGCAGAAGTTATTTCTAACTCTATTGCTGAGGTTGCCAGCGGATCTTCTCTAAATACCACTAATCTTACGGATATGTCTCATACTATTCAAGAACTTTCTGCAAGTACAGAGGAAATGAATGCAAATGCTTTCGAGGTGAATGGGAATACACAAAATGCTGTAGATGAAGCAGGGCAGGGAATGTATTTGCTAACGCAGATCGTGACGCAAAATGAGACAGTTGCCGATTCAATGAAGAGTATTACAAAGGCGGCGAACTCCTTAGCACAAGGATCTGAAAACATCTGTGAAATTGTTACCGTTATTCAAAATCTTGCCGGTCAGACAAATCTGCTAGCTTTAAATGCTGCTATAGAGGCAGCCCGTGCAGGTGAAGCCGGAAGAGGGTTTGCCGTTGTTGCTGAGGAGGTACGCAAGCTTGCTGAGCAAAGTGCGGAGGCTACTCGCCATATTGGTGACATCATCAAGAAAATGACATCCGATATTGATTATGCCGTATTGCATGTAAGTAAAGGAAACGATGAGGTAGAAGCAGGTAAGCAGGTAGCTTTCAATACGCAAAAAGGGTTTGCTATTATTATTGAAAAACTGAATCAAGTGAAGACGGTAGTTGGTCAAATAACTGTTGCAATTGAAGGGACGGCAACAGGGACGCAGGCAATGGTAGGAAATATCCAAAACATTAGTGCAGTTGCCGAACAAACAGTAGCGAGTGCCCAAACCGTAGCGGCTGCTTCCGAGGAACAAAGTGCCAGCATGCACGAAATCAATAGCAATGCTGAGTCTTTAGCAAAGATGGCAGAAGAACTTAATACGATTATCAGTAAGTTCCGACTCTAGTAGTGGCGGACTGCGCAGGGGCAGTGCCTAATTTTGAATTAAATCCAGGCGTTATATTGTAAGCCGGCCGCGTTTATGCTATGATCAGAGTAAAGTAATGAATTTTTACGCCAACAATTTAATATTGTGGCGGCAAATGTATATATGGCGGATCGGTTAGGTATCTATAACCCTATTGAGAAGCCAAGTTACAAGCCGTGCAGTTACAGTCTGCTGTTTTAAGCGGCAGTAGATGCAAGTATTCTACACCTGGTTTGTTTTGATTATCAAAACAAACCAGGTGTTCTTATTTTTAGTTCCTATAAACCACGTCTGGTAGTATGCAATACTACTAGATACGGTTTTTATAAAAAGGAAATATCGTCATAGAGAGGTGAGCAGGGAGTCTAACAAACAATAAGGCCTAGAGTTCATGTATACAATACATTGTATACATGAGTATGTCGAGCTGTTCGGCATTTGTCTGTTTGATAATCAATTAAGGGGAGGAAATGATCATGACAGTTACAGATACAATGGAAGGTGCAATCATTTTGAGTACTATAGATTTTTTCTTAAGTATTGTTATTATCTGGGGCATTAGTTTAATTCTTCGTTTTTTTCCTCAATTAAATAAACTAGGAAAAATTGATGAAGACAAATTAACTGGCGGGCATTAATTAAATACCGGTGAAAGGTGGAGGTGCATAATGGAACAAATAGTTTCGTTAACAGTGTCGTTGGCTGAGCAGACGGGGCTTGCTCAGCTTTGGTGGGGCAATATTGTTATGATTTTTGTAGGTGCAGGAATGATCTATTTAGCTCTCGCTAAAAAATACGAGCCTTTTCTCCTGCTGGGGATTGGCTTTTCCTGTATTGTCGCTAATGTTCCCGGTTCAGACCTTACTCAGCCTGGGGGCTTATTCTACTATGCGTTTCGCGGCGTAGAGCTTGTTATTATTCCGCCCTTGATTTTCCTGGGCGTAGGTGCAATGACTGACTTTGGCCCGATGATTGCAAATCCAAGTCTGATGATTCTTGGCGCAGCAGCTCACTTAGGAATATTCATTGCTGTAATTGGGGCAAAAGCACTCGGCTTTACTCTGGCAGAAGCAGGGGCAATCGGTATTATTGGCGGTGCAGATGGTCCGATGGCAATTTTTGTTACAATGAAACTGGCACCTCACCTGCTGCCGCAAATTACAGTGGCCGCATATTCCTATATGGCATTAATGCCACTTATCCAGCCGCCCATTATGAAGTTGCTGACAACCCCTGAAGAAAGGCAGATCATGATGACTCAAGCCCGTGAAGTGAGCCGGCTGGAGAAAATCGCATTTCCCTTCGTGATCGCAATACTGGTCAATTTCCTGCTGCCTCCGGTAGCGCCATTAATTACCATGCTGATGTTAGGAAATATGTTGAGAGAGGTACTTATCGTTGAGCGTCTTGCCGGTACTGCCGCTAATGATTTAATGAATGTCATTACCATCATTTTAACGGTTGCGGTAGGGTCAACGATGGCAGCAGACCGATTTTTGACCATAGAGACACTTCAAATCATTCTGCTAGGGCTGATTGCTTTTATGGGAGGCACTGCTTCGGGAATTATTGCAGCAAAAATTATGAATAGATGCAGCGGCGGTAAGATTAATCCGTTAATCGGCTCGGCAGGCATTGCTTCAGTACCTATTGCCGCACGGGTTTCTCATGTCGTTGCTTTGCGGGAAAACCGCTCTAATTTTCTCATTATGCATGCCATGGGACCTAATCTGGCAGGGGTTTTTGGCACAGCCATAAGTGGGGGAATTATGCTAGCGCTGCTTGGCGTCAAATAACCTGTTTATTTCTGTCTAGGGGGATTTTGTCCAAAAAAACTGTCAAGATCAATATTGTAAGCCCGACGGTTAAAATCCGCTGTTGTTTCCGGGGCATTGAAATAACCTTCAATGATAAGCTCGGCTACTTTCTTAGAAAGATCGGCCTGCGCGATAAGTACAAGAACAGTCAAAAAGAGTCGGGCTACATGATTGGATTCACCCTCCAAATGAGAAGTCAGGTTGGTGATGAAAGAAAGCTTATTAGAAAAATTCTCGCCAAACTCTGCTAAATAATTCTCCGTGAGGTCCAAATAAGTTGTATAAATATCTTCAAGAGGGAGCAGATCGTCTTCAGGGGTGTTAATATCCTGTAATATGGGAGCAAATAACTGCTTAATGTCACTAATCGATAAAATGCCTTTTAAATGATAAATTAGAATTAATAGCATCATATGCTGCTTTGAATATTTTTTGTTTTTGGGAGGGATAAGCAACCGATCTTTGGTATAGTTATTGATCATCGTTTTTGTAAAAATAGGTGCGTCTTGTGTTTTACTGGAAGAATCAAGTTTTTGATTAAGAAATGTCAGCATCTGATCCATATATAACTCAATATCAGGAATTGTCTCTATTCTGATTTCATGAGATTCACGAATTCGTTTTACCAATTCTGAAAGAGCGGCTTTTTCCATTAAATGCACCTCATCATCAAGTTGTTAATGATAAATTTGCTTACTCTAGTATTCTATCATATGCAAAGGAGAAAGCCTGAGCGTTACTCTTTTACTGCTTTAAAAAAACAAGTAAGATCCTGCTTTATGTCTTTTGATAGAGAATGCCAACGCTGCCCTTGGACAGCACCTTCCAACGCATATAACTTATTCAAGCAGGCTGTAGGATCAATCTTTTTGAGTTGTAGAAATGCAGTTTTACTGCCTAGCTTTACTAATACTTCCGGTGTTTCAATACCTGCAGATACTAATAATCTTTCCAGTGTTATACCGATATTAGGCATTTCCGATAATCTTTTCATTTCACTTCACTTCTCCTTTTCTATGACAGATAACATATAGTTGCATTTCGTCTTTTATGTTGAAAGCCCTTTACGCCATATCTGGAATAGTACTTTTTGATGGTAAGCCTTTGGTCAGAGGCCTGAAGCCATTTTACTTGGCTTCAGGCCTTTTGATTCGTGGCGTATAGTAACTAATTACAAGGGATTTGCCGCAAATCCAGAGAATAGAATAAAAAGAAAAAACGGGAGGAGTAGAGCCGTTAGTAAGGAACGCAGCAGAAAATTTATAAGAATCGCAGAAAAGAGAGTGGTTATCTATGTCGGAAAAAACAATGAGATTTCCCATGCTGGCACAATTACTTGGTATGTTTGGTATTATCGTACTGTTGATGATTTCAGTACTCTCCTATACAGTGTATACCATGCAAAAAAATGGTGATTATGCTGAGAATATAATTAACTATACAGTTAAGCGTTCGTTAAATATCAAGAATGCTCAAATCATGTTTGATAAAGGAAATATTGCTACGCTTGCCTATCTGGCGTCGGGCGAGAAACGGTTTATTAATGAGTCTAAAGCTAATTTGCAGGGATCGCTTACCATGGTAGAAGAAATTAATAAGACATCAACGTCGCAGGAGAGCAAGGATAATACAGCAGAGTTAATCCGGCTCATATTGCAGTTTACTGCGGTGAGTGACAAGGCGATGCTCGCAAAACAGAATAATGACCCTTTAGCTCAGGAATATACTGTGGCGGTTCGCGATGCAAATCACAAGGCGATTGAGTCTTTTGGCAAGATAGACGGATTTCAGCAAAAGACAACCGATAAGCGATCAGAAACTCTGATTACAGAAATACGTTCCGCAATAGTGAACTGCGCTATTGGCGGTGGTATGATCACTCTATTGGCACTTGGGTTGGCCTATTGGTATGCCCGGAGCATAACAACCAGGATTGGCAATGTCAGCCGGGAGTTAAAAGAGGTTGGTGAGCTTAACTTAACTGGTGAAGCGGTAGCTAAGACTCGAAATGATGAGATTGGCGATATGGCACAAATTATCATCAGCATGCGTTTAACACTAAAGGATTTTGTCACTAGAATTCAGGAGGAAACGGAAAAGTTATCTGCTCATAGTCAGGAATTAAATGCGGTTTTTGCGGAAAACAAGCAGGCTTTAACCAATGTTACTGCCTCAATTACACAAATTGCAGCAGGATCAAGAGAAAACTTTGATAATATAAACCGTATGTCCTCAGGTGTTGAACAACTATCGGCAAGTGCCGAGGAAATTAGCGCCAGTGCATTTCAACTGAACAGAAATACATATAGTACAGTTGAAGAAGCCAACAACGGTATGCGGCTGCTGGACCAGGTAGTAGAGCAAAATGTTCTTATTACGCAAAGTATGACAGAAATTACTGACATTGCTAAACGGCTGCTCAGTAGTTCGGGGAATATAAAAGGGATTATTGATATGATCAGCAGTATTGCCAGTCAAACCAATTTGCTTGCTTTAAATGCTGCGATTGAGGCTGCCCGTGCTGGTGAAGCAGGGCGCGGCTTCTCAGTAGTAGCAGAAGAAGTAAGAAAACTGGCAGAGCAATGCAGTTCTGCTACGCAAAGCATCGTGCTTATTATTGATAAAATGGATGTGGAAATCAACCAGTCTGTTATAATGGTGACGAAGGGAAATGAGATTGCTCTTCAGGGACAGCAATATACCACTACTACGAAGCAGGGATTTGATTTGATTGTGAATAAGCTTATTGAACAAAAAAGTGGCGTTGAACAGATTGCTGCAGCTGTTACCGAATCGGCTGAAGGTACTCAGCTTATGGCACGTGAAATTGAAAATATCAGTAGCGTAGCACAAGCTGCTTCGGGCCATTCCGCTACGGTTCTGACTGCCACAGAGCAGCAGGCTAAAATTCTTGAGGATATTGGAGATAGCACGAATGCCCTCGCTGTAATGGCTGCAGAATTAAATTCCATTATCCAAAAGTTTAAAGTAAACTAAGCTGGAAGTGACAGCAGAGCAGCAGGAATTATTCTTCTCTGAAGAGAAGATACCCATAACTTACCTAAAGTAAATGATGCAGTAAATAGAAATAAAAGGCGGTTAATTTATGAGAAAACCATTATTTATTGGTTCCGCGGTAGCTATTGTAACGCCCTTTACCAACAGTGGAGTTGATTATCAGGCGTTGGCAGAGCTTATTGAATTTCAAATTAAAGGTGGATCGGATGCGTTTGTTGTTTGCGGTACTACGGGCGAAGCTTCAACTATGCCGGATGAAGAGCATATCGACGTTATTAAGTTCGCTGTAGAGCAAATCAATAAACGTGTACCTGTTATTGCCGGTACGGGCAGTAATGATACACGTCATGCGATTGAGTTGTCCCAGGCAGCAGAAGCAGTGGGGGCGGATGCATTACTGTCAGTTACTCCCTATTACAATAAAGCAATGCAAAAAGGACTGTATGAACACTTTAAGGTTATTGCCAATAATGTCAAAGTACCTATTGTTCTCTACAATGTACCAAGCCGGACAAATTTAAATATAAATGCCGATACAATTAAAGCTTTGTCCGAAATTGACAATATAGTTGCCGTTAAGGAATGTAATCTTGGACAAGTTGGGGATATAGTGAATAGCTGCCGGAGTGATTTTACTGTTTATTCCGGTGATGACAATATGGTATTACCGGTATTGTCCTTGGGCGGTAAAGGTGTTATTTCTGTGATGGCAAATATTATTCCCCAGGATACGCATGATATGGTTGCAAAGTTTTTCCAAGGGGATATTAATGGATCAATCAAATTGCAACTGCAAACCTTGAATTTGATCAAAGCAATATTTAGCGAAGTTAACCCAATCCCGATTAAAGCAGCTGTAAACTTGCTAGGTTTTAAAGCCGGCATATGCCGCATGCCGTTAACCGAAATCAGCGAACAAAACCTCGAAGTTTTACGTGCTGAGATGAAGGCATACGGATTACTGTGATTTAAATAAAGAACGGGTTTCAAATTTTTGCAAAGCAGAAATCGAAGCCCGTTTTTTATATTTAAATTTAGGAGCAATTGGCAGGAAATATTTATTATTTTATCGAAATAAATATCGGTATGGAAAGTATTAGTGGAGGGATTTTATAATGAGTAAAGAATTAAAAGGTTCAAAAACAGAAGAAAACTTAAAAGCGGCTTTTGCCGGTGAGTCCATGGCTAGAAATAAATATACCTATTTTGCTGGTGTGGCAAAAAAAGAAGGGTATGAAACAATTGCAGCAAATTTTATGGAAACAGCTGATAATGAAGCAGCTCATGCTAAAATCTGGTTTAATTTACTAGGCGGGATTGGCGATACTAAAGCTAATTTAAAAAAGGCTGCCGAAGGTGAGAATGAAGAATGGACCAGCATGTACAAAGAATTTGCTGAAACTGCTCAAGCTGAGGGCTTCTCTGATATAGCAGCACTTTTTAAACGCGTAGGCCAGATTGAAAAAGAACACGAAGAACGTTATAAAGAACTGCTCGCCAATGTTGAAAATGGAACGGTTTTCCGCAAAGAAGAAAAGCAAACCTGGCGCTGTAGAGTGTGCGGTCATCGTCATGAAGGACTGACTGCACCACTGGGCTGCCCGACTTGCAAGCATCCACAGGCCTTTTTTGAAATTGTTTATCAAAACTTTTAATAACAGGCTATAAAACAAAAGCTCCTGCAAAATNNATTTTGCAGGAGCTTTTGTTTTGGATATCGCTATCCTATCAATAAAAAAACAAATATGAATATTCTAAATGCAGAACGATATTCATATACATGAATAAAAAGTTATTTATTATATCAAACAAACATATAAGAACGCAGTTCGTATATGTGAATGTAAAGATGAGGGTAAATCGTAATAATGGTGGAGGGAACATAATGAAGCAGTATAACAAGTGCAGCGAGGGCATTATTAAAGACTTAATAACAATCGTCGGTGAAAAGAATGTAATAACCGATATAGCGCGTTTAGCTCCCTATAGTCAGGACGAAGTAACGGATGAGCGGTTTCATCACTTGCCTGAGGCGGTAGTTTTTCCGGAGAACCGGGAGCAGGTAGCTCAAATCATCAGACTGGCTAATAGGGAGGTTATTCCGGTTACGCCGCGCGGTGCCGGTACCGGATTAGCAGCCGGTGCTGCTCCGATGTATGGCGGCATTGTCCTTTCACTGGAGAAAATGAATCGCATTGTGGAAGTCAACAGCGAGCACCTATATATGGTGGTTGAGCCGGGAGTGCGTACCCAGGACATTCAGAAAGCAGCGAGTGATGCCGGACTTCTGTATGCGGGAGATCCCTCAAGCGGTGAAAATTGCCTGATTGGCGGTAATATTGCAACAAATGCAGGCGGCAATAAGGCGGTTAAATACGGTACAACCCGGCATCAGGTCTATTCGGTTGAAGTTGTTACTCCTACAGGGGAGATTACAGAGTTAGGAGGCTTGTTGAATAAAAGTACGTCCGGGTATTGCCTGGAGCAACTGATCATTGGCTCAGAAGGAACGTTGGGAGTAATTACACAGGCGACCATAAAACTTATGCCTCTCAAAATATATAAAATGGACTTTCTTGCTGTTTTCCCAGATGCTGAAACTGCGATTGGATCGGTATATAAGCTAATGAAAGCAGGTGTTGACCCAACATCCCTCGAGTATATGGATAACGAAGCAATTAACGTCTGTGCCAGATATTTGAAAGAATCTTATCCATTTCAGCAAGAGGGAAATTATCTGATTATCACCGTGGAGTCGGATACGGAAGATGAACTGGATGCCAAGGCGGTTCGGATTGATGAAATATGTAATTGTAATGGCGCAATTGCAATGCTTGTACCGGATTCAAAAAAAATTTGGACTGCCCGCCGGGCATTTGGGGATGCCAACCGCGAGGAATGTTACATTCACAGTCCTGAGGATATGGTGGTACCTGTCAAACAATTGCCGTATGCCATGAAGCAGTTTATGCAAATTTGCCGGGAGCATCAGGCTTTAGGCAGGGTTGTAGCCCATGCCGGAGATGGTAATGTCCACCTGACTATTATGCAGGGCCAAATTTGCGCTGAAAACTGGGCGGCTAAGATTGACGAGATAGTGAATGATTTACTTACCTTTACCTATAGCATTGGCGGGCGTATGTCGGGAGAACATGGGGTAGGCTCAAAACGAAAAAAATGGATGCATAAATTTGCCGATCCTGTTCAATTACGAATGATGCAGGCCATTAAGCAGGCGCTAGATCCTGTGGGGATTCTTAATCCGGGTACCATCTTTGAACTGGAATAAAGGAGGGATCTGCTGTGTTGGCAGCTATGAGGGAAAAAAAGAGGGGACAGCTGATTGCTCAGGGGGCTGCGGTTTTTGGATTTGCGTTTTTGGGAGTCCTGGCAGTTTTAAATGAGAATGTAGCTTTTGGTCCGCTATTCTTTTTGTTAAGTTTGTTCTACTTACGGAAAATGATGAAATCTCCCCGTGTAGAAAAAGAGGATGTAGAAAGCTGTCCCGGAGATAACCCGGAAGCAATTAAGAGTGAGCTGCTGCAAATGCTGGAATATTACCGAAGACTGTTGAAAAGCTGGCAATGGATTGCGCTATTTGGCTGGATACTCTCGATTGCATTGGTAGTATACTTCCCCAGTCTGATCGTTACCGTTACGGCTGCTTTGGCTGCCTATTCTACGTACGCTTTTATCCGCTGCCGTCAGGCAGTCAGAAGAATTGAAAATTCACCGGCCTTTAGCGGGAAAGGAGGATTGCCAAGCAGTGCTGCTGACTGATGAGTGGTAAGTAAATGGAGGTGAAGTTATGTCTGAGAGTAAAACTGTGCAGGGCAGGCAGCCTCGCCAGGAGGCATTATTCAGCTATCCCGAACCTGATCGCAAGCTTTTGCTTGGCTGGAAAGGGCTGCTGGGCTTCTTAGGTCCCGGTGTTATTTTAGCGTCGGCTACAGTAGGCTCTGGGGAAGTATTTTTTGCACCCCGCGGCGCCGCAATTTTTGGGTATGGTATTCTCTGGTGTCTCGTCCTAGGGGCCTTATCAAAAGGGTTCATGTCTTATACGGGAACCCGCTATATCGTATTGACAGGTGAGCATCCAATTACCCGTTGGGGACATATTTTTCCGGGACCCAAGAATTGGTTTCCTATCCTGCTTGGGATTTTAGCGGTTCTTAGTATGCCGTCGTGGGTAGGTGGAGTGGCAAATTTGCTTGCTAATATGACGATGTATTTAACAGGAGGTTCTTTGTCTATTCCACTCTGGGCCACTATTTATATCCTTGGCACACTGGCAGTTGTAGCATCTGGTACATATCAGCATGTAGAAACAACCCAGACCTACATTGTTATTACTAAGGTTCTAACTTCTTTTATTGCATTATTTGCTGTAAATCCAGACTGGGGTCAATTGCTCGCTGGACTTATACCCAGTTTTCCCAGTTATGAATCCTGGGTAGCGGTGAAGTATCCTGCAGTTGCCAGCAGGAGTATTGGTATGGAAATGGTTGCATATGTAGGTGCCATCGGGGGAGGGACATATGACTATATCGGTTATGTCGGCCTCTATCGCAACAAAGGCTGGGGGGCAATGGGCCTTCCCAATCATAAAGAGATTGAAGAGAAGCTGCGGGTTACCGAAGGGCAATTTGCTTTGCCTGCCAGTAAGGCCGAACTTGCCAAGGCCAATACCTGGCTGAGAGCCGCTCAAATTGATACAATCGTCAGCTTTGGAACATTATTGCTGATTACAGTTGTTTTTACCGCTCTGGGAGCGGCGGTACTGCATACGGGGCAGCTCATTCCTTCGGGAATAAAGCTGCTCGAGTATCAAAGCGCTTTTTTAACTGTTGTGCATCCTGGTCTGGTGTATTTATATTGGCTGGCAGTATGGTGTGCTTTATGGGGCGTTTTATCCAGTATATTCGAGCTTTATCCTTCTACCTGTTTCGAGGCTTTTCAGACTACTTCCCGCTGGGTCCGCGAAAATGGAAAAAGTGGTATAGCAAAATATGTATGGATATACATGTGCCTTGGCGGATTGGCATATAATTGGGCAGGATTTAATGTAGTGACAATCGTAATGGTTGGTTCCATTCTCGGGGGGGCACTGTCCTGTGGGTTGTGGTGTCTTGCGCAGATCTATGCCGAGAGAAAGGTGCTGCCGCCCGAATATCGAATGGCTCCCTGGGTAGTTTGCTGTGTGGCGGTATCAGGAGTATTCTTAATTGCTATGGCTGTTTTCTCTGTTCTCGATCAATTTAAATTAATTTAGTAGCTTTTAAAGCCTGACAGGTACCAGCTTTACTGCTGTAAGGCGGTGCTGCTACAGGGGTAGTACCGCTTTGCTGCAAGGTGCCCATTAGCAACAAGGAAAAAAGTTTTTCATAGAGAAATAAATGCGGTAGTGTTTTTGAAAATCAGTAAGAGAAAGAGGCCATTTATGAGTGGAAAAAAGACGCTGGTTAAGTCTGCTTCCAGGGTGCTGGATATTATTGAGTATATTGTCAATAGCGCAAAGCCGCCAACTTTTAAAGCTATTCAGGAGTCACTGGATATTCCCAAAAGCTCGCTGTCTTACTTGCTGCAGGATCTTATTACGCGGGAATACATTTATTGTGACATTGATACAAAAGTGTATTATCCTGGCTTAAAGTTGATTCAAGTAGGTGCTGCCTGCATTAATAATACGGATATAACCAAAGAAATCGGCCTGGTCACAAAGCAGCTTAGTGATGAACTGGGGGAAACGACGCATGCAGGCATTCTGGAAGGCCGTTTTGTGGTCTATATTGCGAAATGCCATGGTGAAAAGGAGTTAAGCGCTGTTCGAACTATCGGCTTCAAAATTCCTGCTCACGCAACAGGTGTCGGGAAAGTGCTGCTCGCAGCGTTACCGGAATCTGAAGTGAAGAAACGCCTGGCAGGAGTTGAGCTGGAGCGCTATACACAAAATACCATTGTCTCTGAAGCATCGTTGTTAAATGAATTGAGAAAGGTTGCTGATCAGGGATTTGCAATTGATGACCAGGAAATAATTCCTGGGGGGATATGCGTAGCTGCTCCCATTCACGACAAGGAGCATCGGACAATCGCGGCCTTAAGTGTTACTATTCCGGCGATACGGATCGCAAAGGAAACGATGAATACTGTTATTGAGAAAGTACAGGCGGCAGCCAAAACTGCCTCGGGCAGGCTTGGGAGAATCTAAGTGTTTAGCGAGAAATTCGTGCAGAACGCGATAATACTGCACGAATTTTTTACAAGAATATACGTCTCTTTATTTATGAACGCTGTTCTCATATGAGAACAGTGCTTAAGAGTGCGATAAGGAATGAAACGGTAGGAAATATCAAGCCGGTGGTGTATGAGAACAAATAGTAAAATACGGGAGGGTATGAGTATGCAAGCCGTTAGTAACAGAAACCTTGCCGATCAGGCAATGGATAAGGCCCAAAGAAAGCTAGTACCGTTTATTTTGCTCATGTATGTCCTCGCATTTTTAGATCGTGCCAATATTGGTTTTGCCAAGCAGGCACTGCAATTAGATACAGGGCTTTCCGATACTGCCTTTGCACTGGGAGCAGGAATATTTTTTCTGGGATATGCCGCATTTGAAGTACCCAGCAATATTATTATGCACTATGTGGGGGCCAGAGTGTGGNNAGCTGGTTTTGCCTATGCAACTACCGAAACTTCTTTCCTGGTTTTACGAGTCTTGCTAGGGATTGCGGAAGCAGGCTTCTTTCCCGGTATTATTTATTATTTAACCTTTTGGTTTAGTGCGAGGAGACGCAGTTCTGTTATGGGTCTGTTTTATTTTGGCGCGCCGCTGTCTTTTATTTTAGGATCTCCGTTATCGGGTTTATTGCTGGATATGGACGGTATGCTGGGATTTCATGGTTGGCAGTGGATGTTTGCAGTTGAAGGAATTTTAGCATCAATCGTAGGTATTTGGGCATTGCGCTATCTTGTTGACAGGCCGCAGCAGGCTGAATGGATTCCGGCAGATGAAAAAAGGGCTCTTATTGCCGAGTTAGAAGAAGAAAACGCTAGTAAGAAGAAAGAGCATGCCAGCGCTCTTAGCGTTCTCGGCAACTCCAAGGTTTGGTATCTTTGTGCCATTTACTTTATGATACAAATTAGTGTATATGGTGTAACCTTCTATCTGCCAACACAGGTTGCCGGTTTCCTGGGGAAAAAAGTTGGATTTATGGTGGGGCTGGTCAGCGCAATTCCCTGGATATGTGCTTTATTGGCTAATGCTACTATTCCTAGATACTCGGACCGTTCAGGCAAGCGCGGTATTTTGGCAGCACTTCTTATGACCTGTGCGGGTATAGGCGTCTATGGTTCAGCAACCAATTATCCGGTCGTCGGGGTTCTGGCACTTTGTATAGCTTCAGCCGGCTATTTTTCCTGTCAGCCAATATTTTGGACGATGCCTACCCGGTTTCTAAGCGGTGTGGGGGCAGCCAGTGCCATTGCGCTTATTAACTCAATTGGCAATTTAGGCGGTTTTATTGCGCCCAATCTACGTGTATGGGCCGAGCAGACCTTTCATAGCTCTGCGGCAGGCCTATATGCTCTAGGTTCAGCTTCTTTTATTTGCGCACTGCTCTTTTTATTATCAATTCCCTTAGGTATTGGTAGTAATACCGGCAAAGCTGGCGAAACAATATTGCCGGTAGACAGGCAAGGGCCATCGGCTTAACTATATTCGGATGCGCAATATGAGAAGATACTGTAATAAATAGACAGAATATTAAGATATGTAAAAGGGGTACGTCATGTTTTGCAGAATATGGTAATTAAATTAGGATACAAAGCATATTTATTTTACTGAACACAGTTCTTGTATATGAACTTAAAACTCGGGAGGGAATGATGTGTTTAAGCCGCAGGGTATTTACGCAGCAATGCTGACCCCTTTTACAGACGATGGAAATGTTAATGATCAGGTTGTCCGGCAAATGGTAGACTTTTTGGCTGGCAAGGGATTGGATGGTTTATTTCCAGTCAGCTCGGTAGGTGAATTTGTTCATTTATCACTTGAACAGTCCTTAGAATTAATGGACATTGTTGTCCATCAGGCAGCCGGAAGGCTCGCAGTGACGCCGGGAGTCAGCTCCAGTTGTGTTAAGAATTCTATCAGGCTTGCCCAAAGAGCAAAGGAACTTGGCTGTGAAGCTGTAGTCCTATGTCCTCCTTACTACTATACGCTGGATCAGGATACCTTACTGAAGCATTTTGAAACGGTTATCGACAGTGTGGATATACCGGTCATTCTGTATAATATTCCTCTCTTTACTACTCCAATTTCTGCAGAGGTTGTGGTAAAGCTGGCCAGCAAGGCTAACGTGGTGGGGTTAAAAGACTCAAGCGGCAGTATGGTTGAACTCATGCATCACATGGACCGGATCAGACAAACGGGGTCAAGTATGAGCCTGCTGACCGGCAGGGAAGACATGCTGGCTCCAGCGCTGGCGGTAGGGATACAGGGCTGCATGACGGCATGTGCTGGCATCGTTCCAGAAGTGCTGACTGGAATATGGAACGCCTTTTACGCAGGTGAATGGGAGAAAGCAAAGCGTTTACAATTTGCGCTGCTGCCTGTGATCCGGGCTATGTTCTCGGTACCCTTTCCTGCTGGCTTTAAGGCGGCAATGAGTTGCCGGGGATTTTCTATGGGACCTTTGCTGCAGCCACTGTCAACGGTCGAAGAGGCACGTTTGGCAACTGTAAAAGCAAGTCTTCAAACAGCGATTGATGAGCTGCTCAGGCTTGTTGAACGGGAAGAGCAGATAACTAGTGAGTGGAGGGGCAGGTATGGGACAGAACAAGGCAGTCGTAATGCACCCAGCTGACAATGTTGCCACAGCAGTTGTGGATTTAACGGCCGGGTCTGAGGTGTGCTTGATTCTCAATGGAGAAGAGAAGGCCGTTCTCTTGAAAGATAACATTCCCTTTGGACATAAATTTGCACTGAACAACATTGCGCTGGCTGCTCGGGTAATGAAATACGGTGAGTCTATCGGTGCAGCCAGTAGGGGTATTGAGGAAGGCGAACATGTTCACATCCATAATATGGTTGGCCTGCGAGGCCGCGGTGATCTCAAAATGTAAAAAACAGAAGGTAAGCTGGAGGTGAAAGATGTGGAGTTCAAGGGCTACCGCCGGCCGGACGGTACGGCAGGAATAAGAAATCATGTGCTTGTTATGCCCACTGTTGTCTGTGCCAATCAGGTAGCGCGGGCAATTTCCCAGAATGTTAAAGGAACAACCTGGTTTGAGCATCAGCATGGCTGTTCGCAGCTGGCGCCTGACGCGGCACAGACAGCACGAGCGCTGATTGGTCACGGTGCACATCCGAATGTTTATGGAGTGATTGTGGTGGGACTGGGCTGCGAGGTGGTAAGAGCACAAGGGGTAGCTGCTGAAATAAAAAAGCGCTGTCCCTATAAGCAGGTAGAGGTCGTAATCATTCAGGAGGAAGGCGGTTCCTACAAAGCGATCCAGAGTGGCGCTGCAGCTGCTCATCATATGGTGCTGGCAGCATCTATGCTTAGGCGTGAGCCTCTTGCAGCAAGTCAACTCATTCTAGGTACCGAGTGCGGCGGTTCTGATGCCTGCTCCGGAATTGCTGCAAATCCTTCGCTTGGCGCTGCCAGCGACCTCCTGATTGATCTTGGAGGAACGGCTATTCTCGCAGAGACACCTGAATTAATTGGTGCTGAGCACATTATTGCCGACAGGGCCATCAATGAAGCGGTACGGCAAAAGTGTTATGAAACGATCAAGACTTTTGAGGATTCAGCGATTGCCATGGGTGTTGATATGAGAGGCGGTAATCCCACTCCTGGAAATATTGAGGGAGGCCTCTCGTCAATCGAAGAAAAGTCACTGGGCTGTGTCTATAAAGGCGGATCAAGGCCTCTACAGGATGTAATTGACTGGGCTGAACCCATAACAAAAAAGGGTCTGGTCTATATGAATACTCCCGGAAATGACATTGAGCAACTCACCGGTATGGTGGCAGGCGGCTGCCAAATTGCTGTTTTTACCACAGGCAGGGGAACGCCCACCGGTTCGCCGATTGCACCAACTGTTAAAATTGCCAGCAATACGGCCATGTTTTACAAGCTGCAGGACAATATGGATATGAATGCCGGAACGGTGGTTACCGGTGATGAGACAATTGAGCAAGTAGGGCAGCGCATTTTATCCGAAGTGCTTGCAGTAGCATCAGGGAAGCTCACGAAAGCAGAGATATTAGGACATAACGATTTCGGTATATGGCGCATCGGTCCAACTATGTAGTCGAAGCGATCTGCTGTGAACATGCAGGCGGGAGGTTATTATGCTTAAAGACAAATTGCAAAATGGAGATTGTTTATTTGGTCCTTTCCTTAACTTATGTCATCCGGCGGTTATGGAAATTGCCGGGATTGCCGGCTTTGACTTTGCAATAATTGATACGGAACATGGGGAAATATCAGCTGACAGAGCAGTTGATATGATAAGAGCAGCTAAGCTGGCGGGAATCAGTCCGGTTGTCAGGGTGTACGGCAATCAGCCTGAGCTTATTTCCAAAGCACTTGATATTGGTGCTGAAGCGGTTCAGATTCCCCAGATAAGCAGCAGAAGTGAGGCACAGGCGGCTGTTTGTGCGGCAAAGTTTTCGCCGGAGGGCTGCCGCGGAGCTAATCGCTATGTACGGGCAGCCCGGTATTCCGCTGCCGACAAAGCAGCCTATTTTGCGAAAGCGAACCAGGAGACAGCCGTCATTATTCAGGTTGAGGGCAAAGCCGGGATGGATAATTTAGCTGAGATTATTACTGTACCGGGAATTGATGTGCTTTTTATCGGTCCTTATGACTTATCAGCTTCACTGGGCATTCCCGGGCAGGTGGAGCATCCCCTGATTATGGCAGCAATGAATAAGACGATGGATCTGGCACAGAAGGCAGGAGTTGCTATTGGTTTTTTTGTTGATGATGCACGTAGTGCGGTGAAATGGAAGAAAGCCGGTGTGCAGTATCTATCGTTTGCTGCTGATGTTGGGCTTTTGTATGATGCCTTCCGACAGAATGTCGGCATTTTCCGGGAAGAGTAGATATTTATTGTAGTGGAGAGGAGAAAAACGATGGCAATTATCCAGAGTTTATTGCAAGGCATTCCTTTGCCACGTATGGTTAAAGTCAGGCAGAAATTTGATGCTCCTGCCGATGATAACGTAGAGCAGACTCTACGCAATGAAATTGCCAAAGAGGCAGTTGCCAAAAAAATTCAGCCAGGCATGCGCATTGCCGTTGCCGTCGGCAGCCGGGGGCTGGCTGATTTGCCGGTTCTTGTACGGGTAACGGTGGAAGAATTAAAAAAGCGTGGTGCCCATCCGTTTATTGTACCTGCAATGGGCAGTCATGGAGGAGCAACTGCTGACGGGCAGAAAGAAGTACTGGCGAATTTAGGAATCACTGAAAAAACTGCCGGTTGCTCCATCATTTCTTCTATGGAGGTTATTGAGGTAGGCCGATTAGCAAATGGGCTGGCAGTATTGATTGACAAGCAGGCACATGAGGCCGATGGCATTGTTGTTATAGCCCGTATTAAACCACATACCGCCTTTCGCGGTGCGTCGGAGAGCGGTTTGGCAAAAATGTTGACAATTGGGCTCGGCAAACAAAAGGGAGCTGACTCATGCCATGCCTACAGCTTTAAATATATGGCTAAATTTGTTGTTGATATGGCAAAAATCAAGCTTGAGCAATGCAAGTTCCTTTTTGGCGTTGCTACAGTGGAAAATGCATATGACCAGATTCGCATCGTTGAAGCTGTTCCAGCAGAAGATTTTATCAAGCGGGATCAGGAGCTTCTCCCCCTGGCCCGGATATCGATGGCTAAGCTTGTTCTTAATCAGATAGATGTGCTGATTGTTGACAAAATAGGAAAAGACATTTCCGGTGACGGTATGGACCCGAATATTACCGGACGCTATCCAACTCCTTATGCCCGAGGCGGACCTGAAATCAGTAAGCTGGTAGTTTTGGATCTGACTGAGCGCACGCATGGCAATGCAAACGGGATGGGACCGGCCGATTTTACTACGCGTAAGCTTTTTAACAAAATTGATTACGAGAGTACATATGCCAATGCTCTTACTTCCACTGTTTGCGAGCCTATCCGTATTCCAATGATTTTAGAATCAGATCAGCAGGCTATTGCAGCCGCGATTAAAACCTGCAATGCCCGGGAACTGAGCAAGGTGCGGGTTGTTCGTATCAAAAATACGCTGCAGCTTGGTGAAATATATATTTCTGAAGCGATGCTTTCCGAGGCTGAGCAGCATGAGCAGCTTGAAGTTTGCAGTGAACCGCAGCTTATGAAGTTTGACGAAAGCGGTAATTTAGTAAGCTGATGAAAAAAAGAAGGTGGGTATTCAGCATGATGATGAATCAGCGTTTCCGTGATGTACGCAATTTGTGGCTCCAGTCTGATGCCCTGCGGCTGGGGATGAATTGGTCCGAGGAAGATACCAATAAAATGCACATTCTTGTTGATGATGTTCAGGGAGACAGTCATCCAGGGAGTTTTCATTTGGATGTACTGAACGAAGAAGCTTGCATCGGTGTTTATGAGGCTGGCGGCAAACCGGCTAAGTTTCATGTCACCGATATTTGTGACGGCTGGGCCCAGGGGCATGACGGCATGAATTATATATTGCCCTCTCGTGAGGCTATTGCTGACATGGTAGAGATTCACGCATCGGTTGTTCCCTGGGATGGGATGATTTTATTGTCAGGCTGTGATAAATCAGCACCCGCTCATCTAATGGCTGCTGCCCGGATGAATATGCCGGCTATCCATATTCCCAGCGGTTCTATGCGTTCGGGGCCAGATATTTCCACTTCCGGATTAGCCGGGCCGATTACGGCAAGAGCGAAGAAAGGACTGGCAGCAGAAAAAGAAATAAGAGATTATCAATTAACTGGCTGTCCCTCCTGTGGAGCATGTCAATTCATGGGTACAGCAAGTACGATGCAATGTATGGCCGAAGCGCTTGGCATGTCTCTGCCGGGAACTGCCGTCATGCCGGCGACTTTCATGGACATCCGGCGGATGGCTAGGGCGGCAGGAAAAGCGGTTATTAACCTGGCCAAAAACGGAATTACTACCGATAAGATTCTTACTCCGCAAGCTTTTGAGAACGCTATTAAAGTCCATGCCGCTATTGGCGGCAGTACTAATGCCCTGCTGCATCTTCCAGCTATTGCTCATGAACTGAATATTGAACTTGATCCGAAAAAATTCGACCAAATTGGGCAAAAGATAAAATATTTGACCAACATACAACCAAGCGGGAAATACGTAACCGAGTTGTTTTGGTTTGCCGGCGGAATACCGATGATTCAGTGGCTGCTTAAAGAGCAGCTGGATCTGACCGTTATGACGGTTACAGGTAGAGCATTGGGTGATAATCTCGAAAGAATGTGGCAGGACGGATTCTTTGACCGGGGGAAAAACCATCTTAAAACGTACAGTATTTTACCGCAAGAGATTATTAAGGAGCCGGAGCAGTCTGGCAAATACGGTTCGATTGCTATTCTATACGGCAATATTGCTCCTGAAGGAGCAGTGGTAAAATACTCGGCTATCATTGAAACTATGCATAAGCATACCGGAGCGGCAGCTGTCTTCAATAGTGAGGAAGCAGCTCAGAAGGCTATTATTGAGGGGGAAATTGAAGCGGGCGCTGTTGTAGTTATCCGTTATGAGGGGCCGAAGGGTTCTGGTATGCCGGAAATGTTTATGACAACAGATGCAATTGTTTATGATGAAAAACTCAATGGTACAGTTGCGCTGATCACCGATGGCCGTTTCTCCGGTGCCAGCCGCGGCCCCTGTATCGGTCATATTTCACCAGAGGCAGTGGAGGGAGGTCCTATTGCCCTGCTGGAAAATGGGGATTTGATCGAAATTGATATACCAGGCAGGGGCCTTAATATTACTGGCGTTAAGGGGACTCTCCTGCCTGCAGCTGAAGTGAATGAAATAATGGAGGAGCGCCGCTCGGCATGGCAGCTGCCTGAACAAAAAGTGAAGCGTGGCATTCTGGGGAGGTATACAAGAAATGCCGTATCGGCTATGGCTGGAGCATACATGAAATAGGGGGGCGGAAGAAATGGGAAAGCAATTTATGCTGGGCAATGAAGCGATCGCCCGGGGAGCTTTTGAAGCAGGGGTCAAGGTGGTTGCCGGGTATCCCGGTACGCCTGCAACGGAAATTGTGGACCATTGTGCAGCCTATGCGGGAGTATATGCCGAATGGTCAACAAATGAAAAGCACGCTTTTGAGGTAGCTGCCGGTGCGTCGCTGACCAACCAGCGTTCCCTTGCTGTGATGAAACACAACGGTACTAA
>DDHB01000016.1 GCA_002337925.1 Sporomusaceae bacterium UBA1887 | reverse complement strand
TCAATGTAGGAACTTGCAATAAAAACTCAATATTGAACGTCGGTATCCACTGCCACCCGCCTCTTGCCGCCAGCTTTTCTTTTGTCATCTCTGAAGTTTCTTTTAAGCGTGCATTATATTGCGGATTATTTACAACGATGAACTCCCATGGTTGTTTATTGGCCGGAGAAGGGGCATAAAATGCCGCTTCCAGCATTTGATTGATTTTTTCTTTTTCAACTGGTTGAGTCTTAAAACTCCGACAGCTTCTTCTTCCTAATATTGCTTCGATACACTCCATGTTTCCAGCCTCCATTCTATTGATGAGTCATCTTCTTCATTATAGCAAAAGACCCGTCTTATACATAAATCATTTTTTTCGTCATACCGCCGTCAATTACTATGTTTTGCCCGTTAATAAAATCATTTTTTTCATCAGTCAGAAACAGGCACATTTCGGCAATATCCTCCGGTTTGCCTACTCTTTTGGAAGGGTGCTGCTGATGGTCGTTTTCAGTCAGCTGCTCATAGTCATTATTTTCTATCCAGCCCGGGCTGATCGCATTAACGGTAACATTTTCAGCACTGAGCGATATAGCCAGAGAATGAGTCAAGGAAATAAGGCCACCCTTTGAAGCTGCATAGGCTTCCGAATTTGCTTCAGACATCAGGTAACGGGTAGAAGCGATATTAATGATTCTGCCGTAGCTGGTTCCTTGCGTATGAAGGACAAATTGCTGTGCTGCGGCAAAGGCAGCCCGCAAATTAAGGTTAATGATTTCATCCCATTCATCAATTGACAGCTCATAGAGCGATTTGAAGTTGCCTTTTCCGGCATTATTAATCAAGATATCAATACGCTGATATTTATCTAATATGGTTCTAAACAACTTATCAATTTCCCGTACATTGCACAAGTCAATTTCATAAAAAAATGCATTGTAACCCATAGCAAGATACTGCTCCTGCAGTTCCTTACCTTTGGTCTCATCAATATCAGCAACAACTACCGCAGCCCCTAGTTTTAAGTATGCCCAGCCAATTGCCCTGCCAATTCCATTTGCGCCACCTGTCACCAAAACAACTTTATCCTGATAATTCATGCTATGGCTCCACCTTCCCTATTTTGTATGTAGAAATATGTACTGAAAATTCGATAAACAAGGATTTTTGCTATTTTGTGATAAATGTAGATAAAGATAAGAAATTCTGATATGGCAGGGGGCAAATACGTTGAAAGATCATTTATTATGGACTGATACTATATGCGGTAGTGAAATGGCTGCCTTGATGGATAAAATTGACTGGGCATCAACTGAAATGGGAACGGTTACTGACTGGCCGGACGATTTGCGCACGGCTCTGACAATTTGCCTCGGCTCTAAGTTTCCTATGGTTATCTGGTGGGGTGAAAAGTACACCATGTTTTACAATGATGCGTACCGCCCTATGCTGGGATTGTCCAAGCATCCTTATTATCTCGGAAAATCGGGAAAAGACTGCTGGTCAGAAATATGGCATATCTTAAGGCCTATGTTCGAAAGTGTTTTTCAAACGAAACAGGCCACGTGGTCAGAAGACCTCCTGCTGGAAATGGACCGGAATCACTATATAGAGGAAACATACTTTACTTTTTCCTATAGTCCGCTATTCAACTCTCAAAAAGAAGTTTATGGAATTTTTAATGCGTGCACGGAAACAACCGAACGAGTGATTAGCGCCCGCCGGTTAAAAATATTAAGAGCTATGAATCAAGAAAGCAAGACTGTCCAAGCTGCTGCAGCACAAGTCCTTCAAGTAATAACAGAGAATCCTCTCGATATTCCCTTCGCCGCATTATATCTGGTGAATGATACCTCCACCAGCATGGGCTTGGCCGGTACCGCCGGCTTTAGCAATCCTGCCAGTTGCCCAGCAGCAATCAATCTGCTTTCGCCTGAAGGCTCTTTGGCTATATTGGCTGCCTCCGTCTTTCACACGGAAGAAGCCAAAGTTGCCGCAAATATGGAAGAATTATTTACAACCATTCCGCCCGGACCTTGGCAGCAGCCACCAGCAGCCTGTATCGTCCTGCCCATTAGGCATCAGGGACGCAACCGGCTTTCTGCCATTTTAATCGCCGGAATCAGCTCCCGCCGGATTTACGATGAGAATTACCGGAGCTTCTTCGAGTTATTCTGCACACACACGAGCACACTGCTCACAACAGCACGGGTCTATGAGAAAGAACATCAATGTGCCGAATCGGAACAAAAGTTTGCTAAAGTTTTTCACAGCAACCTCTGCATGATGGCGATAATTAATTTAAAAACGGGCTCGTTCATTGATATAAACGATCGTTTCCTGACTATTTTAGGCTTTAGCCGGGAACAATTGCCCCATTTAACTGTTGGTAATTCCGGAATAGTTACTTCTCCTCCAGTAGCAAGGCTGCTGATCGCATTTGCCAATAGTGATATGCTCACAAATTGCGAAGTGGAGTTAAGAAATGCTGCTAATCAGAACTATACGCTCAGTCTTTCGGGCAGCCTGATTACGCTTAATAAAACAAAATGCATTTTGTTAATGGCTCTAGATATGACTGAGAAGAAAATGTATCTTGATGAAATTACCAAACTGGACCGGTTGAACATGGTTGGCAAAATGGCCGCCGGTATTAGCCATGAAATCAGGAACCCACTTACTACAGTTAAGGGTTATTTGCAGCATTTAATCAGAAAGCCGCTGCTGGCCCCTTATAATGAACAATTCTCTCTCATGATCTCCGAGCTTGACCGGGCCAGCGGCATTATTACAGAATTTCTGTCACTCGCCAAAAACCGCTTCGTGCAGCAGGAGAGTTGCTCGCTAAGCGAACTTGTCACAGAACTGCTTCCGCTGATTGAAGCAACTGCCATGCTCGAAAGCAAAGTCGTTTTCCCTTCTCTTCAGTCAACAGCAGCGATCTTTGCTGATCCCAAGGAGATACGGCAGCTATTTCTTAATATTGCCAAAAACGGATTAGAAGCCATGGAGCCAGGCGGAATATTAACTATTAAAACATATCAGGAAAATGATTGCGTTGTCTTAGCAATCGCCGACAATGGCTGTGGAATTTCTGAAGAAATGCTGATAAAACTAGGGACTCCGTTTATAACTACCAAGTCTAGCGGAACCGGTCTCGGACTACCGATATGCTATAGCATCGCCGACAGACACAAAGCCAAAATCAGGGTAATGTCAGACGCAAGCGGAACAGAGTTTCAATTTCACTTTATGTTACAGAATGAATAAAGAAAGGCTGTAGTGAATCGTTCATTACAGCCTTTTATGTTCATATTATGCCAATTCATCCATTAACGTCGAAATAGAAATCGTATCAATAGGCTGCTCAACCAGTGGCCGCCCCGCTAATTGTGGCAAAGATTCTTCAAAGGTCATGCGCTCAGTGCGGTAAATTACACCGATAGGTATTTTCTCGCCCCACTGACCGGCAACTGAAGCAGCCTTAGCATAATCGGCAGCATCATAATCAGGCAGTGTTTCCAGTCTGTAAACACGCTCCTGGTACCATTTATACGTATTGACATGATTAAACGAAACACAGGGCTGAAGGATATCCAGTACGGCAAAGCCTTTATGATTTACGGCCTGCACCATATAATCGGCAAGCTGAGGATCTGCGGCAGTGGAGCGGCCTACCCAAGTGGCGCCTGCCTGCAGGGCCATTTGTACAATATTAATGGGCTGCTCCACACTGCCTAGCGGCGCAGGAGTAAATTTTGTGATTGCCCCTAAATCACTAGTTGGTGATGCCTGGCCTTTCGTTAGCCCGTATATCTGGTTGTTATGAATAATATATGTGATATCCAGATTGCGCCGGGCCGTATGAATGAAATGGCCAATCCCTAAGCCCATTCCATCACCGTCACCGCCTTCAGCAATCACAGTAAGCCGATGATTAGCCAGTTTAACACCTGTGGCAACCGGCAGACTTCTACCATGAAGGGTTTCAATACGATACGTATTGACATATTGACCGATTTTGCTTGAACAGCCAATTCCCGTTACCAACGCAAGCTCTTCTGGACTAATATCTAATGAGGATATTGCCTTTTTTAAAGCATTTAATATCCCATAATTACCACACCCAATGCACCAGGTAGGAACATACTGCATTTTTAAGTCTTCCATCAAGCGAGCGCCTCCTTTATTTTCGCTATTAGTAAAGAAGCAGTAAAAGTACGGGAATCATATTTAAGCAAGCTCTCATCCACAGTAATCCCAGTGTGCATGCGCAGCATTCCCGCCATCTGTGACGTTTTATTGCCTTCAACCATTAGCAGTTTTTTGCTTGCCTGCAAAGCAGTTTGTACTGCTTCAGCGGGAAAAGGTGCAGGATATAGAATCTGGAGGAAGTTTACACTTCTTCCTTCCTGGTTTATTGTATCAATCGCTTCCAGTATAGCGCCTTTGCTCGATCCCCAGCCAATTACCGTAAGCTCCGCTTCCTGGGGGCCATGCAGCTTTATTGCCGGAATCTCTTTGAGTATGGACGGAACTTTATTAAATAGTTTATCAATCCCTGCTGCAGTTACTTCTGGTTCCGTTCCTGCATATTCATGATTGCCCGAACTATAGAAGCCATCTTCGCCATGGGTATAACTAGTAACTATATGGCGTCCGCCCTTTTGACCGGGAATAGCCCTGGGTGATACCCCATCGGATGCAGGTGAGTAACGCATATAAGGCTGATGCTCACTCAACCATGCTTCATCGACCAGTTTCCCCCGTTCAATAAGCAGTCCCTGCTCGTCGAAATAGGGCTGTGTTACAACCGAATCAGCCAGATACTTGTCTGTCAGAATAATACCGGGTACTTGGTACTTTTCTACAAGATTAAACAGGCGAAACGTCTCAGCAAAACACTCTTCCACATCACCGGGAGCAACAATAATACGGGGAAACTCTCCCTGTGAGGCATAGGCAACAAAGTTGAGATCAGCCTGAGCAGTCCGCGTCGGCAAGCCGGTACTGGGACCGCCTCGCTGCGCTTCAACGATGACTAACGGCACTTCACCTAGAGCTGCAAATCCTAACGCTTCTGTCATGAGAGCAAACCCGCCGCCACTTGTAGAGCCAATAGCGCGTACACCGGCATAGCCTGCACCAATCAGCATGTTCACTGCTGCGATTTCATCTTCCGCCTGTTTAAATACCAGGCCATATTCCGCGGCATGATCCGCTAAATACGTTAGTACACTGGACCCTGGTGTCATCGGATACCCCGCGGCAAATTTTACGCCTGCTTTAAGCGCTGCCATAGCAATGGCATCATTACCATTTAAGAGCATTTTTTTATTATCATCGGGATGAAGCTGCAGCGGAAATTGCAGCTGCTCACCATATTGCTGCTTTGTTTGCTCATATACCTGCCGGAGCAAAGTAATATTCTGCTCGAAAACACTTGCTTTTTTAAATTCGCTTTTCATTGTCTCGGCAATTAGTTCCAGAGGAAATCCAGACAGCGCACAAAAGGCCTCTACCATAGCGCTGTTAGCCATCACTTTAGCGGCTTCACCAGTAAGAGCACCGATTAATTTTACCGGATATAGCTTTACTCCTGCTGGAACTTTCGTTTGATCCGGTTTCACTGTATCACTGTCATATAATACGGCTGCTCCCCGGTCTAGGTTGTCATAGTTCTGGTCTAATGCCTGTTGAGATAAGGCCCCTAAAAAGTCGAATCGTTCTTCATGAGCTTTTACCGGTTTACTGTCAAAACTAACTGCACAGGTATTGAGACCGCCCTTGATTAAAGAAGGATATTCATTTGCAACAAATGTCCACAATCCATTACGACTTCCCGCCTTGGCAATCATCGTCCCTGCACTCATTACTCCATAGCCTGCAGGTCCGCCAAACATAACGGTAAATGGTTTTCGGCACATTAAAAACTCCTCCGTTCTGTTCTGTTATTTAAGACTCACCCATAATAGCCTTATAAGAATAATCATTATTAATTAACTGTTCTTCGACGTTTTTTACTTACTACCTGCTTTAACAAAATAAATCTGAAACAAGCTGAAAATAAAAAAACGTAGAGGTTTTCATTCTCTACGCTCTTTAACCATATGCAAATCAAAGCTCCCGGATGCGCTGCCAAATTTCTTTTTTATCACTGCGATAGTGAGAAGTTTTCAGTTCCTGCAGGACATCCTCCACATACTGTTCCTTGCGCATACCTACTAATACTCCGGAAATACCCGCTGTAGAATGCAAGGCTCGAAAGGCCAGTTGATTCAGCCTGCAGGCATTTCCCCACGTTAATTCCAGTGCGGCAACCTTATCTCTAAAATGAAGAGCCTCTTGAGCCGCCTGCCCCTGATAAACAGCATCATTCAACCGAATCAGCCGGTCTTCCCGAATTGCATTTAAAGGACGATTTGTCAGCACACCTATCCCCTTTTCTACTGCTAATTCGACCAGAGTTTGTCCGCCGGGCTGATTGCCTTCGGTCATACCTGCTGTTTCAAATAAATTAAGAGGAAATTCAATCACTCTGAAATGGTGCTTAGGTGAGATAGACTGGGCTATATTCCATACTTCAGTTAGCGAAGTAAACGTATAAGCATTCTGGTGGTGTGGAAACGTATTTGAACTGATACCGTAAAAGGAAATACGCCCCTTCTCCACTTCATACTCTAAGTGAGTAAAAGCGTCCTTTATCCGCCGTAAATACTCATCTCTAGCCTCGGCTTTATCTATGTTTTGTTTTTGGGCCCATAGCAAATAGTATTCGGGGTTATGTAATAAATAACAGTCAATGCTCTCCACTTGCAGACGCCCAAGGCTGCCGGTTAATTGCTCCTCGATAAATTCAGGATGAATACAATGTTCCAGACCTTCATCATATAAAACAAGCTCCGGAATAGGACGTCCTTCAAGCTTACGTTTTTGGCTAAGTTGATAATTGGTACCTTGCAGATAACCAGCCTTGGATACAATGACAATTTCCTCCCGCTTCAGCTCGCCCTGGGATACCAATTTATGCAAGACTTTACCAACTAGCCGCTCGGACCCGCCATCAGCATAATTTGCACTGGTATCAATCAGATTAATTCCCGCTTGTAAGGCTTTCATAAGTGCATTATCATGCTCAGGTACTGCCACATCTACCCGGTAGCAGCCGAAGCCCGCTCCACTTATTGATAATCCCGTCTGCCCTAGCACCTGATAAATCAACTCCGGGTGCCGAGCTGCATATTCAAGCGTTCCTTGCAGCGTTGCTGAACCTTTGCTCATCAATTACCGCTCCTCTTCTTACTGTTTCAACTCTTCTGTACCTAAACACCTCTACCGCCACTGATAATTTGTGTGTCACTGGAACCGTCCCCATGACATAGCAGAAAAAGGGATTGTCCCCTTCTCTGTCATGATGAGCCTTATTTTTTTACATAGTAAATTTCCGCACAGCCTTTTGGAGTTCTTCAGCTACATTAGCCAACGACTGACTTGATGCTGCAATCTCTTCCATAGAAGCAGACTGTTCTTCTGTTGCTGCAGATATATTTTGCGCCTGACCGGCAATATCCCGGCCGATCGCATCTACCTCCTGTGTAGCAACCAACACCAGTTTACTGGCCTCCATTGCATTGGTTAATCCTTCGGCAATCCCCTGGGTGATGCCAGCAACTTCCTCGACTTGGCGCTGAATTTCTTTGAAAGATGCTCCCGCCTGATCAACTACGGCAGTACCTTTTCTGACTTCATCTGTTCCTGTAGCCATTGCTACAACGGCCTGGTCGGTCTTAGTTTGAATTTCACCGATTAATTCCGATATCTGCTTTGCTGCCACCTGCGACTGTTCAGCCAGTTTTCTTACTTCTTCGGCAACTACGGCAAACCCCCGTCCCTGTTCACCTGCTCTGGCAGCTTCAATGGCCGCATTCAATGCAAGCAGGTTAGTCTGGGCCGCAATACCAGAAATTGTATCTACTATTAACCCTATTTCTTTGGACTGACTCCCTAATTCGGCAACCACTTCCGCCGAGTTTTCAACAGTACGTTGAATTTGATTCATTTGCACAATTGCATTGCCAACAGCATTACTGCCTTCTACGGTAGAAAATACAGCCTGCTTAGTAATAGTCGCAGCCTGCACGGCAGCATCAGCACCTTCCTGTGAGCCCTGAGTAATGCCTTCAACCAGAGCTAGTACATGAGCGACTCCTACAGTCTGTTTTTCTATGCCTGCCGAAGTAGACGAAATAGAAACTGCCACTTGATTAGCCGCTTGTGCCGATTGCTCCGCCCCTGCATGCAGTTGTTCCGCTGAAGATGCAACCTGCTCCGTAGCAGCCGAAACCTGCTGCATTAAACCCCGCAGATTCTTCGTCATTTGCTCGAAGCTCTGCGCCAGACGACCCACTTCGTCTTTTGATGTAATCCCTAAATTGGCAAGTGAAAGATCTCCCTGTGCAATTTTGGCAGCCTCTTGAACCAGCGTCTCAATAGGCCGCAAGGTCTTTAGAAGATAGCGCCAGCCAATAAAACCTACCAGAACCAGCCCGGCGGCCAAAGCAGCCAGCATCCACACCAGACTGGCATAAAAGCCTTCCGTAAATTCGCTTGTCGGCAGTGAAGTAATAACAAGCCAATTTGTGTTGGGAACAGTTGTCACCAGCGCAACAGAATCCCTGCCGGACAGATCTGTATATTGAACAAGCTTGCCAGGCTGTCCCTTCAGACGCGTCATTAACTCTTCAGCTATCTTTTTTTGTTCTTTTACCAGATTCCGGTTAGTGTGAGCAATGAGCGTTCCATCCTCGCTAATAATAGCAGCGACTCCCGTTGCTCCCACTTTGACTTGCCCAAGATAATTCTGCAGAGTTTCCAAATTAACAGCCTGAAGTACCATACCTGTCAGCTTACCGCCGGGGTCCTTTACCGGCTGAGTTACAATGACTGATGGCACACCCGTTACTCTATTGACAATAATATCACTGACATGGGATTTTTGATCCTGTAAGGTAGCTTTAAAGAAAGCCCGGTCTGCCAAGCTGTCACCAATTACTTTTGTATCGTACGGCGCAATTGCCAGCCTTTTTCCTGTTTGGTCTAAGAAGTTCAGCCGGTCAACTCCCCAGGTAACACCATAATACGTATCAATCTTAGCCTGTATGCGAGCGGGATCATTTGACTGCAAATCGCTGTCCTGTCCGTAAATTTTGCCGCTTTTATCAAAAGAATCGAACAAATCGCTCACCTGCCCGGAAAGCTGCACAGCTTGATTAACCATTGTAATTTGCGTACTATGCAGCGTTTGCTGGTATAAGACGAACATGCCAGAGCCAGCAATAATCAGGCCTACAATTAATAAAGAAATCACAAGTAAAGTAACCATTTTTGTTTTAATTGACATTGTTCTCCTCCTAACAGACATTAATTGTCAAATAGTGATTATTTGTATATAAACGAGATACTTGATATTAGCATGCTTTACTATAAAATGGAATAATTTTTTTGTAAATAAAAACCGCCTATTGGCGGTCTTTCTCCTGACATAGCTCTTTTATCAACTTACCGATTCGGGTAACACCTTCCACTATCCGTTCCTCTGACATGTTGGAAAAGTTCAAGCGCAGTGTGTTTTCTTTGCCGCCATTCGGGAAGAAGGCTCCTCCTGGAACAAAGGCAACCTGCTTTTCGAGACAGCTGACTAATAGCTCCCTGGCATTTATCCCCTCCGGCAGCTCTACCCAGAGAAATAATCCCCCATCGGGCTGCGTATAGGTTACGCCCTCAGGAAATTCATTTCTTATTGTTTCCAGCATCAGATTCCGTCTAACTTTGTATACCTTTCTGATTTTTTCAATATGTGCTTCCAGATCAAACATTTCAATAAATTTACTTACCTGCCGCTGGGCCATTGTGTTGGTATGTAAATCGGTGCTCTGCTTAAATATCACATATTTTTGCAGAACCTCCGGCTCGGCGCAGAGCCAGCCAACCCTGATTCCCGGAGTGAGAACCTTGGAAAAAGTGCTTTGATAAATAACTCTGCCCTCTGTATCAAAAGCCTTTACCGGTGGCACAGGTTCTCCTGCAAAACGCAATTCTCCGTAAGGATTATCTTCTAATACCATTACATCATATTGATTGGCAAGCTCAACTAATTTTTTCCGTCTATCAATGCTCATGGTTCTTCCGGTGGGATTCTGAAAATCGGGAACAGTATAGATAAATTTCGCCTTCCGATTGCGTTTGAGCGCTTCTTCAAGCGCCGTCATCATCATGCCTTGCTCGTCCATAGCAACTTCAACAAATTGAGGCATGTACGTTTTAAAGGCATTAATAGCGGCAAGATATGTCGGACTTTCACAAATGACAATATCGCCTTCATCCAAAAATACTTTGCCTGTAAGGTCGAGTCCTTGCTGAGAGCCGGTGACAATCAGTACATTATCATTAGAAGACTCAATGCCTGCTTCAGCCATTCTGGCGCTTATCATTTCTCGTAACGGTTGATACCCCTCTGTTGTGCTGTATTGCAGCGCTGACCTGCCGTCATCACTAAGAACAGCTGCGCACACTGCTTTCATCTCTTCTACAGGAAACAGTTCCGGTGCGGGAAGTCCTCCAGCAAAGGAGATCACTTCAGGTCGTTCCGTAACTTTAAGAATTTCCCGTATTTCTGAAGCCTTCATACAATCTACCCGGCGGGCAAAATGACCAGCCATACTCGCCACCTCCAAAACTAGTGGAATCATTCCAATTTTATTTTATCAGTTTATAACAAGAATAAAACCTCTAATTGGAATATTTTTCACGCCTTCTCTGTTGCCGTATTTATTTTTAGCATGTTAATATATTTATAAAATTAATCATATTCATCATTACAATAGATATTTCAAATAAGGAGGCAGTCTTTTATGGAATTTAGACAGCTGCAAACCTTTGTAGCAATTACGCAAGCAGGCACCTTCGCATTGGCTGCCGAGCAATTGGGCTATACTCAGCCAACTTTGACTACTCATATTCAAGCATTGGAAAAAGAACTGAATGTAAAATTATTTGACCGTCTTGGCCATCGCATTCGCTTAACCCGGGATGGCGAACAGTTTTTGGGTTATGCCGAGCGTATTCTTAAGCTGAGCCAAGAAGCCGCCAGTTCCGTTTCACAGTCATCGTGCTGCGTAAAACTGATAATCGGTGCTAGTGAAACTTTTTCTGTGCTGCGCCTGCCTGCCTTACTAAAAGAGTTTCGCCAAAACTACCCTTCTGTTGCTCTTGAATTGCAGTTTGGCGATATTACTAAGTTTAGGGATGATTTGAAAAACAATACCATTGACCTGGCCTTCGTTCTGGCAGGGAAAAACACCTATTCGGACCTAACTTCTGAAGTGTTATGCCCGGAGCCAATGTCCTTTATTGTTTCTCCAGACCATTATTTAGCCCGCCAAAGCACATTTAAGCTGGCTGATGTTGCCACAGAGGATTTTATCGTCACCCAGTCAGGCTGCGCCTATCGCGATTATATTGAGAAGCTGTTAGCTCATAATAATATTCACCCCCGTTCCTTCATGAAGGTAAAAAATATTGAGGCAATTAAGCAATTTGTCATCAGTGGCTTAGGAGTTGCTATTCTGCCAAGTATTTATATCGAAAAAGAACTTGCGTCCAGCCAGCTTGCTGAATTACCCTGGTCAGGTCCTGATTTCGGCATGGTTACGCAAATCATTTATCACAAGGATAAATGGCTTTCTCCTGTTGTATTAAGCTTTCTTGAGGTAACACGCACCAAATTTCTCGCAGTCAAGTAAGAAAATGACTCACTAGCAAAAGCTGGTGAGTCTTGAGACTGTTGACAAAAGTAATCCAGCAAAGGNNAAGGAGATCGCCACGCTACGCTCGTGATGACACCCGACTTAGTGTCATTGCGAGGAGTAAAACGACGCGGCAATCTCTTTCCAGGTACGCTGTTTACACGCAAAACGACTCACCAACAAAAGCTAGTGAGTCGTTTTGCTCAATATATCTGCAAACCTACCGGGCAATGATCGCTGCCCATAATATCCGGATAAATAACGGCATCTTTAACATGTTCCCTGAGACGATTGGAAATTAGAAAATAATCGATACGCCAACCAATATTCCTGGCTCTTGCCCCCATCATATAAGACCACCAGGTATATGCCTGCTCTTTGTTCGGATAAAGCAGTCGGAAGCTGTCAGTAAAGCCCCCCTCAAGCAATTCTGTAAACTTCCCTCTCTCCTCGTCCGTAAAGCCTGCATTGCGTTTATTGGTTTTCGGATTTTTCAAATCTATTTCCTGATGGGCAACATTGATATCACCGCAGACAATCACCGGTTTTGTCTTATCAAGTTGCTGCAGATATGCCCGGAAATCATCCTCCCATTTCATTCGATAATCAAGCCGCGCAAGCTCCCGCTGTGAATTTGGTGTATATACATTTACCAGAAAAAATTCATCAAATTCCAGAGTTATTAGTCGGCCTTCCTGGTCATGCTCCGCATTATTCATGCCGTAAGCAACGGATATTGGCTTAATACGGGTAAATACAGCTGTGCCGGAATAGCCTTTTTTCACAGCAAAGTTCCAGTATTTTTCATAGCCGGAAAAGTTAATTTCAACCTGACCTTCCTGCATCTTCGTTTCCTGTACACAAAATATATCAGCATCTATCTCTGTAAAAAATTCAATAAATCCCTTTGAAAGGCATGCTCTAAGACCATTCACATTCCATGATACCAGTTTCATAGTTTACCTTCTTTCTGCTTAACTTCGGGAGGATACTCCAGGGTAACATTCCTGAAGAGATTATTAGATTCGAGTTCGAATCCCAAAATTCCTTGTAAATCGACTAAACAATAAAAAGCAAATGGGCTGTTTCAACTAGATTACAAAACCTAATTGATACAGCCCGCCTGCTTTTTTGTTATTAATTGTACTATCGCCAAAAATAAAAGCAAACAGGTACTAATAATGGAGCGGCCACTGTTGTAATCAACCCCATGAAAATCATAGACAGGCTGGCAATTGCCCCTTCCAGGACTCCCATTTCATACGCTTTCGATGTCCCTGTCCCATGAGCGCTTATGCCAAACATCATACCTCTGGTAACAGGCCGCTTAATGGAGCCCCATTTTAGCGCCGATGATGTCAATAATACGCCAAGCACTCCCGTAGCAATCACAAATACGGCGGTCATCGAAGGGTCCCCGCCTAAGACCTGAGTAACATTAATGGCCATCGGTGTAGTAATTGACCGCGGAGCCAGGCTAGTCGCAATCTGAGAATCAAGTCCCATTAATTCAGCTGCACTTACGGAAGTAAAAATAGCCACAATTGCCCCACCAGTTACGCTGATGATAAGCTCTGCAAGATATTTTCTAATGATTGCCCGGTATCTATACATCGGTACGGCAAAAGCAACTGTCGCCGGCTGCAGCATTAAGCTAAGCAGATGTCCGCCCTGGTCATAAGCCTTAAAGGAAATATGGGAAATAGTCAGCAGGGTAATCAAAATAATCGGACAAACAATAAGCGGTGATAGCAGCAGCATAGATGATCGCTGGTAAATAAGCTTAGCAATTCCATAAACAATAATCGTCAGCACCAGTCCAAATAACATTAACATGCCTTTTCCCTTCTTCCCCGGTAGCGACTGACCAGTTCAGTCGAAAATACTACAAAAAGCAGCACTGCTATGATACTGAAAACCAAAACAAACAACAGCGCCCCTATTTTACTGGCAAATATATTCTCGTACTGCATGATCCCAATAGCAGAGGGGATGAAAAACAATAATAATTCAGCAATTAAAAAATTTGCTCCTGCCTCAACCCAGTCTAAAGCAATTACCTTGTACTCCAGTAATCCAAAAAGAATTGCCATGCCAACTAAATTTCCAGGAATGTCCATTCCACTCAGCTCGGAAAGGCTATTTCCAATTACACTAATACCACATAACAACAAAACCTGACCTGTAGTTTTCAAAAATTGCATATTTCCTCACTCCTGTCATGTTTAACAGTCTACAGCGGCTGGCAGGAATAATAAAATACTTGTAATATATAACAGCTATGCGTTAAAGCTATAATGCAGTTAGCATCGGAGGATTCATGTGGATATATTGCATTTAAGTTACTTTCTTGAAGTAGCCCGCCAAAAAAGTTTTACAAAAGCGTCACAAACTCTGCGTGTCAGTCAGCCCTCTATCAGTAAAGTAATTAAAACTCTTGAAAACGAATTAAATGTTACTCTCCTGGAGCGAACTGGGCGGGAGATTGAATTAACCGATGCCGGAAAAGCAGTTTTCGAAAAAGCGCAGCATGTTGTTCTGGAGTTTCAGGATCTCACCTCCGAATTAAGCGAAATATTTAACCTGCAGCGTGGCGAGATCACCATTGGTCTCCCCCCCATGGTGGGCGCACGCTTTTTCCCTAAAGTAATTGGCCTCTTCAGACAAACTTACCCGCATATTCAAATCAAATTAATTGAGGTTGGCTCAAAGCAAATCGAAAGAGGTGTTGAAGAGGGGACACTGGACATTGGTGTAATCGCCCTGCCGGCAAGCCTGGATGGGTTAGAAATTTTTTCTTTTGTGAATGAAGCATTATGCATTGTTTTGTACCGCGATCATCCACTTGCCGAAAAGCCTGAACTCACCTTATCGGATCTCAAGGAGGAACCCTTTGTGTTATATAAAGAGGATTTTTCTTTATATGATCACATTCTCGACCAATGCCAGGCCAGAGGCTTCCGGCCTGCTATTGCCTGCCAAAGCTCGCAATGGGATTTTATCGGAGAAATGGTAGGTGCAAAGCTTGGCATCGCCCTATTACCGGAAACAATCTGCAAGGGGTTAGACAGCGAGCGTTTCCGCTGCATCCCCTTAACAGATCCGGTTATTCCCTGGAAACTAGCTATTATCCGTAAAAAAAACCGTTACTTATCTTTTGCCGCCCGGGAATGGTTAAAATTCACTAAAAATTTCTTTTTGAAACAGGGTCAATAGTAAATAAGCTTTAAATTTTGCATATTTTGCTGGAAAAATAATTGATTTTACACAAATATCGCGTTATGATAGAAATAACGTTAGCACTCATTTAACTAGAGTGCTAACAATCGCTTATTCACTTAAAATTACTTAAAAAGGAGAATATGCATGACTGAACAAGCTATTACCAAAGAAACCAGGGAATTTCAGGCAGAAACCAAACAACTGCTGGATTTAATGGTTCATTCTATTTATACTAACCGGGAAATATTTTTACGGGAACTCATCTCTAATGCCTCTGATGCAATTGATAAGATTCGCTTTGAGTCATTAACAAATCAAGACTTACTCGAGAACAACCGTGATTTTGAAATTTTTATTGTTCCCGATGAAAACAGCCACACATTAACGATTTCTGATAATGGTATTGGCATGACCTATGATGAGGTAATTGAAAACATTGGTACAATTGCCAAATCAGGTACCAAAGCTTTTTTTGAAAAGCTCAAAGAGAACGAAGCAACTGCTGATCATGAGTTAATCGGTCAATTCGGCGTTGGTTTTTATTCAGCTTTTATGGTTGCTGATAAAGTAACCCTCCTGACGCGTGCTCCCGGCCAGGAGAAGGGCATTAAATGGGAATCAACCGGTGATGGTACATATACGATTGAGGAAATTGACAAACCGCAGCGCGGAACTACGCTTACCCTAAGCCTAAAACCAGAGTTTCACTCCCCTGAAAAGCCGGAGCAAAACTTCTTAACGACCACCAATATTCAATCCCTAATAAAAAAATACTCCGACTATATCCGCTACCCCATTAAAATGAATTTTGTAATAGAAGAGCGTGAACGCGATGCAGAGGGCAAGGTTATTGAAGATGCACCGGTAAAAGAAGTTATAGAGTTACGTACGTTAAACTCCATGACGCCGTTGTGGACAAAGAGCAAAGCCTCCATAACGAATGAAGAATATCACGATTTCTACAAAAATCTGTTCCACGACTGGGAAGAACCTTTGGAAATTCTTCATAACAAAGCAGAAGGCGCTGTTGAATACACGTCACTCTTGTTTATTCCTTCTCATGCTCCTTATGACTTCTATGATCGCGAGGCTGCTGCCGGTATCCGGCTTTATTCAAAACAAATTTTCATCATGGACAACTGTAAGGACTTATTGCCTGAATACCTGCGCTTTGTCCGAGGCTTAGTTGATTCACCTGACTTTTCCTTAAACATTTCCCGGGAGCTTCTGCAGCACAGCAGTCAGCTAAAACTAATCGGCAAGAATTTGGAAAAGAATGTCCTCAAGGCATTGACTGGCCTATTAAGCAAAGACCGCCCAAAATACGAAAAATTTTGGAAAGAATTTGGCAGGGCAATTAAAATCGGTGTTTATTCCGATTACCAAAGCAGAGAAAAGTTAAAAGATTTGTTATTATTCTCCTCCTCCCGCTCAGCCGAAGAGCTGACTACCCTGGATGAGTACTTGCAGCGTATGAAAGAAAACCAAAAATCGATCTATTATGCTACCGGCAAAGATCAGGCCTCGGTAGAGCGCCTGCCTCAGCTGGAGCTGCTGCGTGAAAAAGGAATTGAAGTCCTTTATCTGTTTGACCAGGTAGACGAATTTGCTATTGACGCTTTACGGGAATACAAAGAAAAGAATTTCCAGTCCGTCAGCCGCGGGGATTTGAATCTTGACGAAATCGATACAGAAGAAAGCAAAAAAGATACCGAAGCTCTTGCCAAGGAAAATGAAGGATTGATTAAAGCAGTAAAAGAGCACTTGAATGGTAAAATTGCTGATGTTAAAATTAGCAGCCGTTTAAAATCAAGCGCAGTTTGCCTAGTCAGTGACAATAGCGGCATCAGCCTCTCTATGGAACAGATTCTGGCCGAAATGAACAAGACTATGTTCAAAGCGAAACGTATTCTTGAACTTAATCCTGATCACGAAGTATTTGCTGCACTTAAGAATCTATATCAAACTGCTCCTGATTCGGAAGCCTTCCAGGATTATTGCGATTTGCTTTATGTTCAGGCCATGCTGATTGAAGGTCTGCCGCCAGAAGATCCAATTGGTTTTGCAGATAAAATGTCCCGTCTAATGGCCCGTACAAGAAGCTAAATATAAAAGCGTTGCCCTGCTTTCTGCAAGGCAACGCTTTTTATTCTTGTTCGTGAATATTCTTTTTTTGTTCAATTTTAGACTGATCAGGCGCCAGTTCCTCAGCGGTTTCAAATTGAAGCTGCTCCCCGGCAACTCCGAGTGCACTTGCTGCTCTTTTATGATAGAACTTTTGACCAATATAAATTCCTGAGAACAGAAGAACTAAACCCATTCCAGCCGCAAGACCCGCTCCCTGCCCCGGAATAAGAGGCATACTGGCAATGATTAATATGCAGCTTGCCAAAGCCAGCCACGAAGTATAGGGGTAGCCGGGAAGCTGGCACTTGCCATCAGGTGAGCAGCCATGTTCCTTACGAAACTTATAATGAGAGGCTAGAATAACTACATAGGCAAAAAGCAGGGAAAACCCACCTGAGCTGACAAGAAAAAGATAGACCTGCTGAGGAAGAAAGAAACCCATTCCCAGCGCCGTCAACATGGCAGCCCCTGAAAACAGAATTCCCTTGCGTGGTATATCACCCGAATCCTTCACCCAGTCAGGCGCATGTCCCTCCTCGGCCAGCGAACGGATCATCCGGCCCAGACCAAACATGGCGGCAAGCATAGTGGAAAGAATAGCAGTCACTAAAACAATATTCATAGCCGTACCTGCCCAGCCAAGATTCCACTGGTCCAAAGCCAAGACCAACGGACTTTCAGTGGTACTTAAAGCAGCAGTTGGAATAAGCGGCAATAAAATAAGTACTGCAGTAATATACAGACCTGCCAATCCTGCAATCGTATAGGAAATTGCTTTAGGAACCGTTTCGGCAGGATTAGCAGTCTCCGAAGCTGCCAGGCCAATAATTTCAAATCCCGCATAGGCAAACATAACAATTAACATACTTCCGGCAATACCTGCTATTCCCTGGGGAAACCAGGGTTCTGCTAACAATGCCCCTGCACCCACACGCTGCCCTGTACCATTAAAAACGCCGCTGATTAAAGCGACACCTACCACAACAAAGCCGACAATCGCCAGCAGCTTTACAGCCGCCAGCCCGCTTTCTAGCTTGCTTAACTTATCAGCACCAAGCAAATTTAGAAAAGTCACGCCAATAATTACGGAAGCTCCCAATAAGGGTACCGACAATGCTGGAAACCATTTTTGCAGGATAATGGATACTGCAGCAGCTTCACTGGACATGGCAAGTACCATGCCGCTCCAATATACCCACCCTACTACAAATCCCAGTCCAGGCCCATACGCTTTTTGCGCAAATGTGCGGAATGAACCGGGAGCAGGATCGGCGACTGTCATTTCTGACAGGGCAAAGAGAATAACATAAACCAAAGCGCCTGCCAGCAAATAGGAAATCAGGATTGCAGGACCTGCTGCCTGAATAGCAACTGCTGATCCAAGAAAAAAGGAGCCGCCGATAACTGTTCCTAAAGCCATCATTGTCAATTGCCAGGCTGACAAGCCTTTATCGTTTTTCTCCAAGGTGAAACCTCCCGGTAAAAGAATACTCATTAAAAAAGTATCTCCCGCTTGAGGCCAAGTTATGAAAAAGTAAACGGACTGCCTCACTAACGAATGAGGCAGTCCCTATTTTTGTTGTTCTAATTCCTTCGTATCTATTCCTCATTTTTTCGGCCCTTCTGGAAATAGCCGGTCCGAAGGATGGCAACTTGCCGGCTTACGTTAAGAAATTCGTACTGTTTGAGCGATAGCGAGTTTACGAATTTTAGTAAGCCGACAAGTTGCCAAGGCTATTGGAAGACAGGCCTAGAATTTTTGCCTACTTTTGTTTCGATGACAAAAGTAGAAAGCCGGGCTTTTTCACTCATCTCTTTGCTGGTACATACAAAAAAGCGTTTTGCCCCTTTTATTGCAAATGAAGCCACAAAAACAACAAGGGAAACTCCACTAGCAGAAATACCACTGTCGTAAGTACAAAAGCAGCCATGGCAATATTCAAATTAAGATTATGAATCTTTGCAGCTACCACAGCATTAATGGCAGTTGGCATACAGGCCAGTATCAGAATGGTATTGCGTGCTATTTCATCAGTAAAAACAAGCATTGCTAATAAGTAAGATATAATCGGAGTAACGATAAATTTAATCGGAATAAGATCTAAGATTCCTGTATAGCAGGTCCGCATTTGGCAAAAGTCAATAGAATAGCCTATAGGCAGCAAAGCTGTCCATGCACCGAGGTGCACCAGAGGATCAACTAATTGTCCTGCCAGCTCAGGACGGGGAATATCGGCGAAACTAAGCAGCAGACCTATTGCCATCCCAACAACCGGCAGCTGGGTACGATTTAAGAACATTGCCGCAAGAGATTGCCTTTCCTGACATTGTTGAACGCTCTTCTGGTAATAATAGTGTGCTAAAGGAAAGCAAAACATAAAGGTAATCACCGTCTGCAGCAATACGACTAATTGGGTGTATGCAAATCCGGTTTCACCATACAGGATAAAAGCGCATAATCCCCCAAGCGTACCTACGTTAGACAGCATAGCACAAATAATATAGGTTCCTTTGTCCAGTTCGTCGGTATACTTACTCTTGACCCGCAAATAAGCGATTGCCCCGGGAATGAGACTGAGTAAGATACCGAATACAGGAAACCAAATTAGTTCATAGTGCAAAGAAAGCACCCAAAAGGTCAAAACCGATAAGACCGGATAGATGATACAGATGTTACTGTCAATCATTTTTTGAAAAAAGCCTTCATAGCTTCTATTGTGATACTTGCACAGATACCCCATCACTAACGGCAAAACAAGATCAATAATTATATAAGCCAATTTTACTTTAATGTCCACAACTTTTTCTCCTACTGCAGTTTCCTGCTAACCCTATTGTACAATACCATCCACGGGAAGCTGGTCAATTGAGAATTACTTTTGCAGGATATCCTCACCTGCCTGCGTATATAATAGAAAGAGATGATTAGGAGGCCTGTTGCATGATTGCTAATGATACTATTCATACCATAATAACCCGGCGCAGTACTCGCAGCTTTACTGATGAGCAAATAAAGGAGGACGAACTTCAAAGCGTTTTAGAGGCTGGCTTGTATGCCCCAAGTGCGATAAACCAACAAGCCTGGCACTTTACTGTAATTCAAAATAAAGAATTGCTCAACTGGCTGAATGAACATGCAAAGGAAACTGCTAAGACCTTTGATAATGAGCATATCCGCGCAATGGCCCATAATGAAAAACTACATATTTTTTATGGAGCGCCTACAGTAATTCTTGTATCCGGCAAAGAAGACGCTACCTCAATTGAATCAGACTGCGCCGCAGCTAATCAAAATATGCTGCTTGCTGCAGAATCCATCGGTCTGGGCTCGTGCTGGGTGAACTTAATCCTCTTCCTCTTTCAACATCCTGATGCTAAAAAATATATGCAGGAATTAGGGATTCCCGCTGGTTATAGACCAATTTGCTCCGTAGCTCTTGGCTATAAAAAAGTTAATACCGTTAATACACCCGCCCGAAAACCGAACCGGATTAATTATATTCGATAATCCAGAGCTGAAACAGGCAGGTATAATCCTGCCTGCTTTCTTTTTTGGCAATAGAGAAACCCTGCGGCAAACCGCAGGGTTGTTATTGAATATTCACTAGAAATGATGAAAGAATAAGCAATAAAGAGCATTACTTGCCGGTACTGCTGTTCTGGGCAGAATATAAGCATCTATGATCATTGTATTTTACTAGAAATCCTGCTAGTATATAAGTCTGCATATTTTGATTTCATTCATAATAATCCAAAGTAATTATACAGCGAGAATCAGCCCCTTGTCAACTTCGTTTCCTTCCATTCTGTAAAATCGGAGGCCCTATCATGAACGATCAAGAACGGCAAGCCGAATTACGGCGACTTGATATGACGCTTGAAGAAATAGAAAAACAACTTCTGATAAGTGACAAAGATTGCTACACCCAGGAGGCCGAACTTAGAGCTTCTTTGCAGAGCTACTGGGATTATGGCGGCAGCAATGCTGTCGATGAAGCGCAACTAGTCGAAACTGTTGACCGCCAGCGCGCGCTTACTGCAGTTACCCATGGAACTGCCCAAAAGCTTAGAAAAATGATTAATTCCCCTTATTTCGGGCGAATTGATTTTATTGAAGAAACTCCCGGTTATCAAGAGCAAACTGAACAGATTTACATAGGAATTTCTACTCTTACGCATAAAGAAACAGGAGAATTTCTCGTTTATGACTGGCGGGCGCCTGTTTCAGGCATGTTCTATGATTTTGGTCTGGGAAAAGCCTGGTATAATTGCCCTGCCGGAATTATCAATGGATCTATTACGCTAAAACGGCAATATAAAATTACCAACCGTCACATGGAATATATGTTTAATGCCGACTGGAAAATAGATGATGAAGTTTTGCAGGAAATTTTAGGTAAAAGCGCTGACGATAAAATGCATACCATCGTTAATAGTATTCAGCGTGAGCAAAACCAGATCGTTCGTGACGAAACGCATCGTGCTCTCTTTGTAGAAGGGCCAGCTGGCAGTGGTAAGACGTCTGTTGCTTTGCACCGTATAGCCTTTCTGCTTTATCGGGACAGGGATAAAATCACTTCTAAAAACATTCTAATTCTTTCGCCCAACCATCTGTTCAGCGATTATGTATCAAATGTTTTGCCTGAACTGGGAGAGGAAAATGTTCCTCAAATGACTTTTCAGGATTATGTGTCTCAATCGGCAGCAAACCTCTCCTTACAGTTTGAAACTCGCTCCGCGCATTTAGAGCATATTTTTGCAAGTTCCGATGATGAAGCATCGCAAATCCGCTCTGCCGGTATCCGCTTTAAGTCCTCCGGTATTTTTGATCAGGCTTTACAGGAGTATTTAAACTGGATTCAAACCAGCCTGGTTAATGAGTATCCCGATATTGAAGTTCAAGGTGAAATTATTTTTACGCAAAATGACTGGAAACATTATTTCTTGGACAGTTACTCTACTATGCCTGTTACAATCAGGCTTGAGAAAATTCGCGAACTAATTCAGATTCGCATGCGTCCTTTCGTCCATGCACTGCGTGAAGAGAAAGAGGCCGCACTAATTGCAGGCGACGAAGAAGTAAATGAAAAGGTGATTAAAGCGATGGCCAGAATTCAAGCCAGGCAGCAGCTTCAACCACTAATTGATAAAGTTGACCGTCTCACCAGCCTTAATCCTCTCGAGGAATATCGCCGCCTATATTCTAAAAACAGCCGGCTTATTCAATTTTTGGCTAATAAGCTGCCTGCAAAGTGGCATGCTATTCGTAAGCAAAGCCTGGCCTTTATGAATCAAGGTATCCTGCCTTATGAGGATATTCCTCCCTTTCTCTATTTCCAAGGTATTCTACAAGGTTTTGCAGCCAAACCGGATATTAAGCATTTGGTAATTGATGAGGCTCAAGACTATACCTCGCTGCAATATAAAATAATGGTAAATTTATTTCCTAATTCTTCCTGGACAGTTGTTGGCGACCCCGCACAAACACTCCATCCTTTTTTACATACAGCGCCTTTTAATACAGCCAGTACTATTATCAATATAGAAAAGCAGTTCATGGTCCGTCTTACCCGCAGTTACCGGTCCACAAAGCAGATTCAAGACTTTTGCCAATCTTTACTGCCTTATAAGACCGAAGTGGAACCCATCAACCGGCCAGGTCCTTTACCAACTGTATGTTTTGCTGAAACTCCTGAAGAATCGTCAGAAATGCTGCTTAAAACAATCCGGCAACATATAGCAGATGGCTGGAATTCTATCGGAATTATTTGCAAAAGCACCGCTGAGTCAGAAATGCTTTTTGCTGAGCTGAAAGACCACATTAGACATTTGCAGCTGGTAACCAGTGAAGATGATCAATTCCCGCGCGGAATTGTTATTATGCCCTCTTATCTTGCCAAAGGCCTGGAATTTGACGCTGTTTTGGTTATTAATGTTGATGAAAGCAATTATAACCGCACAGAAGAACGGCATATCCTCTATACTATCTGCACAAGAGCGCTCCATCGCTTAAACCTTTTTTATCAGGGAAAAATCTCCCCGTTTATCAGCCAGCTCGATAAGGCTTTGTATAAATAAAAAGAGATGTCTCAGAATAAGGTCTTAAACCTTATTTGAGACATCTCCTTTTTTGTTTGTGTCTATGAACCTGCAACAGGTACA
>DDHB01000062.1 GCA_002337925.1 Sporomusaceae bacterium UBA1887 | reverse complement strand
GGTTTACAATAGCTGCCTTGCATGGCTCCGTTTTTTCCGTCATATCCCCCGGCCAGGATGTGTCCCCGCCGGTCTCCTTCATCAATCACCGGTATGTCCTCTTTACGTATACCATGATATTGGGGAGACACCATTTTATCTTTCGCCGGCAGATTGAGCCAGAGCTGAATCCCAAGCATCCTCTCACTGGCCTGTGGCATTTCCTGATGAAGAATTCCAGAGCCGGCCGTCATCCACTGGCATTCTCCAGTTAAAATCCTGCCCGTATTTCCCAGGCTGTCTCCGTGTTCAATATCACCTTGAATAAGATAAGTAATCGTCTCAATACCACGGTGCGGATGCCAGGGGAAACCTTTGATATAGTCATTAGGGTCCACCGAATCAAAGGCATCCAGCATGAGAAAAGGATCAAACTCTTTTATGTCGTCATGACCAATTACTCTCACTAGTTTGACCCCGGCACCGTCCACAGTGTGTTTTCCTGTCACAATTTTGCGGATAGTTCTGAGTTCGTTCATCGCCAACCTCCTTGTCAGTTAAAAGGCAGTAATAGTCTTACCGACAGCTCCGTCTGCCAGTATTAAAATTCACCTTCTGTCAGGCAGAGCCGTTGTTTTCTTCTTCGATACTTTCACTAGTGTTAAATAATCAATTCGGCCGATTATTTTCTCACAACTGCCAGTACAGTAACTTCTGCTTCAAACTCACTTTCAATGTTCGGGTATTCGGATATGACCAGGCCTAGCTGGGGAAATGGTATAATACATCATCATATTCCGTGCTTCTGGTTAGTTCCTTCTTGGCAAACGGACACACAGCAACTATCTTTTTATTCTCCGCCCTGACCCAGTCAGCCAGCATTTGCAGCAGCTGCCTGCCGGCACCTTGGCCTCTGAGCTCGTCAGATACAAAAGTATGTTCAATAGTAATTATATTTTTGTCTGTGGAAAATATCATCTCTGCCAGCGGGGCTGATTCCGATTCTCCCACATAAAAACTTTTGCTTCCTTTTTTAACAGTTAACAAAACTCACACCTCCTATCTTTATAAGAATCTAATTCACACTTCTAGGGATGATTACCAAGTAGAGGTAACCCTTATGGTCTAGTCTCTTCATAGCAACTTTGATATCCGCATTCCACCATATAGTTAACCTTCTCTTTCTCCAAATCTTAGCGATTTCCTTCAATGCGTCCTGGCAGCTTCTCGCAAGCTTAAGCCCATGGAGCAATCGAGCAACTCCAGTTAGTGACAGAACAGGAACGTCCCCAACTGTCCTTCCCGCCGACGCCATGCGGACATTCACGTACCCTTTAACCTGCTTTAATCCAATACACTCCTTATGCGTTTTAATATCCACCTATTTTCCCACTACACTGAAAAAAAGCCCTCAAGCCCTGCAAATACAAGGTTTGAGGACATTCACCATCACCAATGATACGGTTCTCCCCGGCTAATCCGGAAAGCCCGGTAAATCTGCTCTACCAGCAGCAGGCGTATCATTTGATGGGTAAAGGTTAGTTTACTAAAGGACAGGCGTTCTTTCGCAGCTTTGCGGACTTCATCGGATAAGCCAAAAGCGCCGCCGATAATGAAGGTAATATCGCTCTGCCCTTCCAGGCCAAGCTTATCAAACTTAGCGGACAATTCTTCCGAGGAAAGCGGTTTGCCGATTACGTCCAGCACCATGAGATAGCTTGAATCCCGTACCGCCTTTAACAGGCGCTCGCCTTCCTTAGCGAGCGCTTTTGTCTTTTCAGCATCTGACGGGTTTTCTGGCATCCGTTCTTCGTCTATTTCAATGATTTCCAGCCGGCAATAGGGACCGAGACGCTTTACAAATTCCGCTATTCCTGCCGTTAAATACTTTTCTTTTATTTTACCGGCCGTTACAATCGATATCCTCATTATTCAGCAGGCATCTCTTCTAAAAGTACGGAAATGGTTTGGACTTGGCCGTTGCGGCTAAACTGAACCTCAACCTGACTGCCTACAGGCTGGGCATCCAGCACGGAGCGCAGGTCTGCTACGCTGTTAGTCTCCTGACCGGCAACTTTCAACACAATATCACCTTCACGGATTCCCGCTTTTCCGGCAGGTCCGTTCTTAGAGGCTTTCGCGATATACACACCTTTGTCAATATTAAGATCATAGCCGTATTTAGCGGCAGCATTTTTATCAAGGGCGCCTACACCAAGATAGGCCCGGACTACACGGCCTTTTTCAATTAAGGATTGCAGAATAGGACGAGCTGAATTGATCGGAATAGAAAAGCCGATTCCTTCAACCCCTGCAACTGAAATTTTGGCACTGTTAATCCCGATGACAACACCATCGGCATTCACCAGGGCACCGCCGGAGTTGCCGGGGTTGATTGCCGCATCCGTCTGAATCAGCTTGAAACGGCGTTCCCCGATTTCCAGTGACCGGTTAAGAGCGCTGATAACACCAGCCGTAACACTGCCTTTAAATTCAAGCCCCAGCGGGTTGCCAATCGCAATAGCCGGCTCCCCAACCATGACTGTGTCCGAGTCCCCGAATTGTGCGGCGGGCAGCCCGGTAAGCTCTACCTTCACCACTGCCAAATCAGTCGCTGGGTCTGTGCCAAGCACTTTCCCGGGAACAGTACGCCCGTCAGCAAGCGAAACCACAAGCTCCTGTGCATTTTCTACTACATGGTTATTTGTGGCAATGTACCCATTCGCATCAAAAATGACTCCCGAGCCGGTTCCCTGTTCAACAAGAACCTTGCGGTTATAAAAATCACGGGCATAAGCCTTGTTGGTGATCCCTACAACAGAGGGACCTACCGCTTGAGCTGCCCGGACTATAGGTGTATTACGGGCATCAGATATACTGGCCTGGGCTGTTGACGTTTTAAGCCCAGGTACCTGTTGAGTCAAATTTGGCATCTGGGGAGTAGGCTTAGCATAAAATTTACCGCCCCAGCTATATACCAGACTGCCGCCAATAACGGCACCAATAAGCGCAATTACTAAAATAGGGGTAATTCTTCTAGACATCATTTCAACCTCCTCAGCGTCATTCAGCTATACTAGCTGTTTGATCAGGAAAAGTAAGATGAAGCGAAACATCCATTCCTAACCGCAATCCTTGGGAACTTAAGATATTGCCCACAGTTTCACGGGCTAGTTCCGGGCGATTGTTTTCCTTACTCATATGAGCTAAAAAAACATGGGTATGTGCTTTGCGGGGCAACCGCGCAATTGTCCAGGCCGCATCAATATTAGAAAGATGCCCCCGGTTGCTCATAATCCGTTTTTTTAGCGGCCACGGGTATGCCCCTTGCTCGAGCATATCCGTATCGTGATTGGATTCAAGTACCAGAATATCGGATAAAGCCAATGCTTGTTTTACTTTATCCGTTACAAACCCTAGGTCGGTAGCGACGCTGCACTTATTATCCCGGCAAAAGAAGTTAAACCCTACTGGGTCTGCAGCATCGTGAGAAATAGAAAACGGCTCTATTTTCACTGATCCCAGATCAATGCTCTCCGGCAAGCCGCGATAACAGGCTGCAGGCAGCGGCTCTTTAAACGGCATAGCATCCCAGGTTGCCGGGCGGGTATAAACAGGCAGACGGTATTTTTTCAGCAGCGTCGGCAGTCCTTTAATGTGGTCGCTGTGTTCATGGGTAATAAAAATACCATCAATATCTTCAATGGCTGTACCGATTGCCGCGAGTGAATTTTTTATTCGCCTGGCACTGATGCCGGCATCTATCAAAATACTTGTATGTTCGTCTTTTAGGAAAATAGAGTTACCAGCACTACCGCTGGCTAAAACATGTACCTTCACTATTTTGGCACCTTCTTCTTGCGTATTAACTGTAAATTAATTCGCCTCAAATGAGCCAAAATCCTCTTACTCTGCTATTTTCCAGCAGGTAATTTCAGTAAGACCGCCTCCCGAACGCCTTCTGGTAAGGCCTGAAGCAGAGTGGTAATAATCTCCTTCAGCCGCTCATCGGTCTTGGCTTCAAACCGCAGCGTGAACAGCGGCTCCGTAACAGAAGAGCGAATCATGCCCCAGCCATCAGCAAATTCAATGCGTACCCCATCAATCAGATTGGGTTGATAGGCAGCGAGCTTTTGGGCTGTCTCAGCCAATATCGCTTCTTTGTCATTGCCTTTATAGGGAACACGAATATCAGGTGTCAGCAGATAGTTCGGAATTGCATCAGTCAAAGCCGCCAAAGAACCATGTTCATCAACAAACTCACACACTTTCAGAGCCGCAAACATGCCATCATCATACCCTAGCTCGCGAAAGAAAAAGTGTCCGCTGATTTCTCCAGCAAACAATGCCTGTTCCCGTAGAAAAGCCGCTTTGCTGAACGTATGACCGGCCCGGGCCATTACTGCCCTCCCACCTGCCTTTACAATTTCCTCCGGTACCACCATTGAACATTTCGCATCATAGATTATCGTGCCTTGCTGGCCTTCCAAATAATATTGCCCTAAGAGCACAATAATGTCATCATTATCAATAGCTCTGCCATTTTCATCTACAAAACCGGCTCTGTCACCATCACCATCAAAAGCTACCCCTAGGCGGGCACCGGTTTGACGTACTTTCTCACCAAGGGCTGTTAGATTTTCGGCTAAAGCCGGATTGGGAGGGCGATTAGGAAAATGTCCATCGGCATCGCAAAAGAGTTCAATCACGTCATAACCGGCCGCTCTAAAAAGCGCCGGAGCAATGCCTGAAGTAGCTCCATTTCCGGCATCTACTACCACTTTCAGGTTGGTGGAACGCGCCTTGGCAGTAGTATCCTTAATATAGTCGCTAATAACTGCCTTTTCGATTATCCGCCCTTGTCCTTGCACACGTTCATCATTTTCGACCATACGAGCAATTTCTTTAATATCTTCTTCCGTAACAGGCTGATCACCAAAGACTAATTTAAAGCCATTATAGGCACCCGGGTTGTGCGAAGCGGTAACCATTACGCCACCTACGGCCTCCATTGCCTTAATCGCATAGTAGAAGACTGGCGTTGCCACAGTGCCGATATCAATTACTTCACAACCTGATTCCGCTAATGTATCAATCATGATTCGCTGCAGTTCCGGCGTTGACAGCCGGATGTCTCCGCCCACAACTACCCGCTGCCCTGTCAGTTTAGCGCCTACGGCTAAGGCAATACGGCGGGCCATAATCCCGTTTAAATCTTTTCCGGCAATTCCTCGTATATCACAGGCATGAAATATGCTCATCGTCAATCTCCTTTAGTCACATCTAGTATCATCGTTATTGTAGCACGATCGGGGAAAATGATACAAGCAACAGTACCGTATACTAATAGGCGGAACAATATTTCCCGGCAATAGAAATCTCCTATATATAGGAAAAAACCACTGTTACTGTTAACAGTGGTTCCGCATGTAAACAAACATACCTGGAAAGGGATTGCCACGTCGTTTTACTCCTCGCAATGACAGTAAAGCCGGGTGTCATCGCGAGCGCAGCGTGGCAATCTCCTTCGCGCAATTACGCTATTTGCGATTGTTAGTGTTCATGTGAACGGCAGACCAATTATGCCACTCCCGTTCAAAACTACTATAGTCCATATCTAATGCAGCCGCAATCGCTTTCTCAGGCTTCTTGCCCGCTTTCAGCTCTTGTACAATCTGGTTGAGTTTCTCATCACCATACGTCTCAGCAATATACCGGATGGCTGCAAGCGAAGAGCGATAGGCCAAAGACTGATCAGGAAGATTATCAAAATCTCCGTCTAGTTCTGCTTGCGTATAAAATTTTTCAGGCTGTTTATTGCTGTTCGACAGCCACTCGTAGCCATTTGTCTTATATTCCATATACTGAGCCAGACCTTCAGTGAACCAACGAGTGTAATTGCCATTTGTCATATGGTCAAATACCAGATGCGTAAACTCATGTACCATAGGACCTGAGCGAATGAATTCTTCTGTTGAATCCCCAGCTTTCAGCCAGGCATGAGGAGACAACAACTGGATGACCCCACCCCAGTAAACACCCATCGCACTTTGATCACCAGACCAGCCAAAAACCTTGTTCATCTCTTTACGGTCCGGGTACACCAAAAGCAATGTCTT
>DDHB01000077.1 GCA_002337925.1 Sporomusaceae bacterium UBA1887 | reverse complement strand
CGCTCCTCGCAATGACAGATGAGCCTAGTACCATATCCTTGCGCAGCTGTGCCCGATACCTTGCTCTCGTCCACGGTGCACCCCGAAGGGGAGCCTCTTTACCACCCAGTTGTGCCAAGCCTCGTTCCTCTGCCACCGGTCTCGGAAGTCCTGAAGGTGCTTATGTGCACCCCGGAAGGGGAGCTATGCAACCAATAGTTTGTGCATAAGCCCCGTTCTTCGTCCTTCTTTGCCGACAAGCTCAGGCCGTCGAGAAGGCTCCAGATGCTAGGCGGAGCGAGGACGTGAACGCAGACAGTACAGCGGCGGTACGGCAAGCGAACGCCCGCAGCGACAACAACGCAGATGGAGCCTTATCGGCGGCCGTCCCTCTACTAGACTTCCATGATGATGGGGAGTATCATCGGCCGCCTTCCCGTCTTCTCGTACAAGAATTTACCAAGAGCTTCCCGTACCTGAGATTTAATCACCGACCACTCCGTTATGCTGCCTGCCTCGCACCGTTCAAGCACTGCTTTTACACGGTTTTGGGCTTCATTCATCAACGCTTCTGAATCTCTGACATACACGAATCCACGTGATACCAGGTCAGGGCCGGAGAGCACCGAGCAGCGTTGTTTATCCAGGGTTAAGACAACAATCAGCACGCCTTCTTTTGACAACTGCTGACGATCACGGATAACAATATTACCTACATCGCCAACTCCCAAACCATCTACGAAGACTTTCCCGGCAGTTACTCGACCGGCTTTACGTCCGCTGGTTTTTGTGAACTCAAATACCTGTCCATTATCACCAATCAGAATATTATCCTTGGCAACACCCATGTTTTCAGCAATTTGACCGTGCTGTCTAAGCATGCGGTATTCACCATGAACCGGAATGAAATATTTAGGCCGAACCAGGTTCAGCATTAATTTTAATTCTTCCTGGCTGGCATGACCAGATACATGGATGCCTGCCGACCTTTCATATACAACATGAGCGCCTAACCGCATCAGGCTGTCAATTGTTTTACCTACTGATTTTTCATTACCCGGTATCGGTGTTGCAGAAATAATGACCGTATCACCAGGGATGATGGAAATACTGCGGTGATTGCTTGTTGCCATACGGCTTAAACCAGCCATTGGTTCACCCTGGCTGCCTGTCGTCAGAATCAGCATTTGATTGTCACGATAGCGATTGATTTCATCTGTGTCAATAATGACGCCTTCAGGAACCTGCAAATAGCCCAGTTCAGTGGCGATAGACACTACATTGATCATACTGCGGCCAAGCACTGCCACTTTGCGGTCATATTTGCAAGCTGCATTAACTGCCTGTTGAATACGTGATACATTTGAGGCGAAAGTTGCTAAAATAACCCGCCCGTTAGCAGCCCGGAAAGCAGTATCCAGGGCAATACCCACTGAACGCTCCGACTCGGTATAACCGGGACGCTCCGCATTTGTACTATCCGACATCAGCGCTAAAACGCCGCGATCTCCCAGTTCAGCAAACTTGTGAATATCCATTACTTTTCCATCTACCGGGGTCTGATCAATCTTAAAATCACCCGTGTGCACAACAGTGCCCACTGGCGTCTTAAAATACAAACCGCAGGCATCAGGAATAGAATGACTCACCCGAATAAAGCCAATTGTAAAAGCACCGGCCGTTATTTCATCACCATGTTTTACAGGGTTTAAAGAATACTCGGGCACGCGATTTTCTTTTAAGCGGCCCTCTACTAATCCTAACGCCAAACGGGTGCCATAGACTGGCACATTAATTTGCTTCAATAAATAGGATAATGCTCCAATATGGTCTTCATGTCCGTGCGTTAATACAACTGCCCGGACTTTGTCTTTATTCTCCTGCAAATAGGTTATATCCGGGATGACCAGGTCAATTCCCAGCATATCGTCTTCCGGAAAAGCGAGTCCGGCATCCAGTATGACAATATCGTCACCATATTGAAAAACCGTCATATTTTTGCCGACTTCTCCCAAACCACCTAAAGGAATAATTAATAACTTATCTTTTTGCTCCAAAATAATATACCTCCATAAAATCTCTCTTATAAAATACTTACTATAGGTACAGCTAAAGAAAGGTCTCGCCCCAAATTTCGAGACCCTCTAGCCAAAAATAATCTCGTCCACAATCCGCTCATCGAAAATGATTTATAAGCCGCTCAACTATAGTACTACTAGTATACCCTATACCAGTGCTCTTAAACAAGGCCACGTTGTCAAAATAAAAAGAAAAAGCCACCTTTCTGGTGACAATTATAGTTTTTCCAGCTATACGATGTTTTTAGTACACTTTTAAACAAAAAAAATTTCCAACTTCATACAAGAGCAAGAAACCCTCTCGGTAAATAAAAAACGCCGGGATATACCCGGCGTTTGGTTGCGCTTCTATTCTGCTGTGAACGGGAGCAATGCAATATTGCGAGCCCGTTTGATAGCAAGAGTTAATTGACGTTGATGTTTTGCGCAGTTTCCAGAAATCCGGCGGGGCAGAATTTTGCCGCGCTCGGTGGTGTAACGACGCAATTTAGGGACATCTTTGTAGTCAATTGCCACTATTTTATCAACGCAGAAACTACAAACCTTTTTCTTTGGTTTTCTGCCTCTTTCGCGTTTCACTCGTCTATACCTCCCTTCAGAATTTGAGGGATCCATCATTTAGAACGGGATTTCCTCGTCGATCACATCACGCCCGAATTGGCCAAAATCAACTGGCTTACTGGCGTTAGTTGAAACGGCCGTTCCGCTTCCCATTCCCTTATCCGATTCCATGCTTTGGGCGACAAAATTGGCGACTATCTCAGTTACCCGTCTTTTTTGTCCATCCGTAGTTTCATACGAACGAACTTGCAGACGACCTTCCACAAATACCCGGTGTCCTTTCGCCAGGTTATTGCCGCACATCTCAGCTAAGTTTCCCCATGCCACAATAGGAATAAAGTCCGTTGATTCCCGTTGTTCTTGTCCAGGCGCTCCAAAACTACGGGACACGGCCACGGTAAACGAAGCTACTGCTTTGCCGGTTTTGGTATATCGCACTTCAGGGTCTTGGGCTAGACGACCGATAAGTTTAACTGAGTTCATGCCACTTTCCCCCTGGTCTATTCGTCTTCTTTAATGATCATGTGTTTTAAGATCTCGTCGGTAATCTTCATAACGCGGTCGAGCTCGGCAATAACCTTAGGCTCAGCGCTGAAGAACATAAGATAGTAGTGGCCTTCTGCGTGTTCTTTTACTTCATAGGCCAAACGTCTCTTACCCCAACGGTCAACTTTTTCCACCGTGCCGCCATTTGCTTGCAGAAGATTTTCGAACTTAGCAACTACGTTGTTAAGAGCCTCTTCTTCAGCGGGCTTCACAATAAACATGACTTCGTACTTTTTCACGAAATCACCTCCTCCTATGGACTATGGCCCCTTGCAAAAGGGGCAGGGAAGGTTTATAAATAAACTTTCCGCCTGGCTGTCCCAGACTGATTAATTATACCTTACCCCTTTAGAAAATGCAAGAAATGCTCTAAGTTTTTTTATGCAACTAAACTCGCCATTTGCGGGCAAACTATTGTATAATATACTATAGCATATTTTGGGAAAAGGAGTCTGACAATGGCGAGCATTAATGAAAACTATTTGAAACTACCAGGAAGCTATCTGTTCGCAGAAATAGCACGAAGAGTAACTGCTTATAAAAATGAAAACCCTTCTGCAAACATTATCCGTTTAGGTATTGGTGATGTTACCCAGCCGCTGGTATCAGCAGTTATTAACGGCCTGCATACTGCCATTGATGAAATGGCGCAACCGACGACCTTTCGCGGGTACGGTCCGGAGCAAGGCTATGACTTTCTTATCCAAACCATCATTGATCATGACTTTACTCCCCGCGGCGTTACCCTTGATATTGATGAGGTCTTCGTCAGCGACGGCTCCAAGAGCGACGTCGGTAATATTCAGGAGATCTTTGGCCTTGATAATATAGTCGCAATTACCGATCCTGTATACCCGGTATATTTGGACAGCAATGTCATGGCTGGTCGTACAGGTGCCTTAGATAATGGCCGCTTTGAAAAAATTGTCTACATGCCCTGCAATGCAGAGAATCAGTTCATACCGGAGCTGCCAACAGAAAAAGTAGACATGATTTATCTCTGCGTCCCTAATAATCCCACAGGCACTACTCTTTCTAAAGCAGAATTAACTAAATGGGTCCAGTTTGCAAAAGCAAACGAAGCCATTATTCTCTTTGATGCTGCCTACGAATCCTATATCCAGGAACCGGATATTCCGCACAGCATTTATGAAATTGACGGAGCTAAAGAAGTGGCTATTGAATTCCGCTCTTTCTCCAAAACTGCCGGGTTTACCGGAACCCGCTGCGCTTATACCGTTGTTCCCAAAACAGTCATGGGACGCACTGCCTCCGGCGAAGCCCACTCACTCAATAAAATGTGGAACCGCCGCCAAACTACAAAATTTAACGGCGTACCTTATATCATTCAACGCGGTGCACAAGCAGTCTATACTCCTGAAGGGCAAAAGCAAATTAAAGAAACGATTCAATACTACATGGCTAATGCCAAGATTATCCGCGAAGGCCTGCAAAGCATTGGCCTTGAGGTATTTGGCGGCGTAAATGCTCCTTACATCTGGCTGAAAACGCCAAACAATATGGACTCGTGGGACTTCTTCGATAAACTGCTCACCGAAGTACATATCGTCGGTACCCCTGGCACAGGCTTCGGCCCCTCCGGCGCAGGCTACTTCCGCCTAACCGCCTTCGGCAGCCGCGAAAATACCGAACAAGCCATCGAAAGAATCAAAACAAAACTAAGCCTGTAAATAGTAAAAAGGTCAGCCTCCAGCAATGGAAGCTGACCTTTTTTTGCTCTTGAAAGTGTGTCACCGGAACCGTCCCCATGACAGGCTAGGAAGCTAAGTGAGATTGCCACGTCGCTGCGCTCCTCGCAATGACAATGCCAACCTCCGTCGTGCACCCCCGCAGGGGAGCCCATCACCACTTACGGAAATAAGCCCGTTCCCCGTTTCCCTCGTCCCCCTGCCACCAGGCTTAGGCCGTCGAGAAGGTACCAGCTGCTAGGCGGAGGGGTAGACGCAACCGGAGGCGTACATGGGGCGTACGGTGAGGATTGCGTCTGCCCCGACAACAACGCAGATGGTGCCTTATCGGCGGCCGCCCCAGACTAGACGTTGAAGCGGAAGTACGTTACGTCCCCATCCTTCATCACATACTCTTTACCCTCTAAGCGTACCAGTCCTTTTTCGCGAGCCGCATTATAGCTGCCGGCATTCATTAGATCCTCATAAGCTACAATCTCAGCCCGGATAAAGCCGCGCTCGATATCAGTATGTATTTTTCCGGCCGCCTGGGGTGCTTTTGTCCCACGGGTAATTGTCCAGGCCCGAACTTCCTGCTCTCCGGCTGTGAAAAAGTTAAGTAAGCCTAACAATGTGTAGCCAGCCTTAATAAGCTTATCCAGTCCCGATTCATTAAGTCCAAGATCGGCTAAAAATACTTTGGCCTCATCATCTGCCAGCTCGGCAATTTCCGATTCTAATTTTGCAGAGACAGCAATAACTTCAGCTTTTTCTTTGGCAGCATATTCTCTCACTGCCTGTACATGGAGATTATCGTCAGGATTTGCAACCTCTTCTTCACTGACATTGGCGACAAATAAGATTGGCTTCATGGTAAGCAAATTGAGATCTTTTACTAATGCTATTTCATCTTCACTCAAGCCAATACGCCTGGCCGGATTAACTTCTTCTAAAGCTGCCCGCACCTGAGCCAGTACAGCCAATTCTGCCTGAATCTTTTTGTCGCCGCTTTTGAGCAGTTTTTGTCCACGTTCAATACGCTTGTCCACTGCTTCTAAGTCGGCTAAACATAATTCTGTATTAATAATTTCAATGTCTCTAAGGGGATCCAAGCCGCCCTCTACGTGCGTAATATTTTCATCTTCAAAGCACCGAACAACTTGCGCTACGGCGTCCACCTGGCGAATATGGGATAAGAATTTATTTCCTAACCCTTCTCCTTTAGAAGCGCCCTTTACCAAGCCAGCAATATCCACAAAGCGCATAGCTGCCGGGATAGTTCTGCTTTTGGGTTTATACATCTCAGTTAATTTCCACAGACGCTCATCAGGTACATCTACAACGCCTACGTTAGGTTCAATTGTACAGAAGGGATAATTAGCCGCCTCAGCACCAGCCTTGGTTATCGCATTAAATAGAGTACTTTTGCCGACATTAGGAAGCCCCACTATTCCAACTTCTAGATTTGTGCTCATTTATTTTCCACCTTTCAAGTATAATCGTTCTAACAGTGCAATGACATTATACCTGTTTTCACTGCATTTGGATAGTTGCAGCCAAAACATGGTATTACAAATTTACATCTTCTAAAAAAAGGCAAGAGGAATTTTCAGAATTTAGTCGAAGGCTTTACTTATATAACTAAGAAGGGGTTGATTTGCGTGTTACCCGCTAGGACAAGCTTCCACCGGCCACAAGGAGCTATCCGTCTAGTATCACCGATTTGGAAAGCCCCAAAACGCTACAAAATAACAAAAATCCTCACTATTAAGCGTGGAAAATTTAGTTTTATACCTGCCTCACTCTTAGGTGCTGCTGCCGATTTTAATCATAGGCCAAAAGGCACTGATCATACAGAAGCGCTCGGACGCTTTGCTTCTGTTGTTTCTCATGAAATAAGAAATCCATTAACAGTGGCAACCGGGTATCTTCAACTGATGAAGAAGGGATTATCCCCGGCAAATACCGTTTATTATCATGAAATTAATGAAAGTCTTAAGCAAATCAACCAGGTGGTTACCCGTCTGCTGGCATTAGACAGGAAGCGAGCTATCATAAAGCGTCCCGACAGCATAAACCGGATTATCACCAGTTTATGGGAGCAATTCTCCGCCCAGACTTGTGAACGGGGAATTTTATTGTATTTTATGCTTGATGATTCCATCCCGTCTTGCCACATTGCACCTGAGGAGTTATCACAGGCTATCGTTGATCTTCTCCAAAACGCAATGGATGCCACTGAACAAGGCGGCATATTGGGCATAACCACGCATTATCAAAATCATTCCGTCATTATTCGTATATCTGACTCCGGTACCGGTTTAACGGACTGCGAACAGAATAAGATGTTTACCCCTTTTTATACCACAAAAAAAACAGGTAACGGCCTAGGACTTCCTATATGCATGAATATTGTAGAAGGACATGACGGCACTATGTCCGTTCAATCAAAAAAAGATGTAGGGACTACAATTACTCTGGTACTCCCGCTGATGTAGAAAAGCATCTGCTGGCCATGTGGCTTACAGCAGATGCTTTTTTACTCTTCTTTATCCCGGTTAAGCCATGCCTGTTTTAGTCTGCTTATTCCGAGCAAAACAAATACTGCTCCTGCAATTACGCCGACTGTAACATTTATAATTCTACCATAATCCGTTCCAACAAGAATTAGTACAATTCCTGTCAATAACGTCATTGTACCTACAATAAATTGCAGTCTCATACATGCCTCCTACAATACAACAATTCCCCTCTGCGTTAATTCCAGCCGGGCATGATTGATATCTTCGACACCGGCCTCCCGAATTCCCTCTAGAGGATAGGCATGCCCCATTTGCTGCCATTTATACTGCCCTGCGTTATGATAGGGCAGTAGTTCAACTTTCGGAGTAACAGTCAGCGACTGCAGGTACAGCGCCAATTTGCCAATATCCCGTTTACTGTCATTGATATCCGGAATAATAATATACCGCACTGTCACAGCCGTCTTATCCGCCAGCCAGCGTAAATTGTCCAGTATCGCCCGGTTTGAAGCTCCGGTTAACTGCCTGTGCACGGAATTATCAATCGCTTTCAGTCCATATAATATTGCATCAGCATAACTGCTAACCTTTGCCAGACTTTCTGCGGCAGCGTGTCCTGCTGTGTCCAGTGTGGTATGAATACCATCCAGGCGGCATCTGCGAAACAGTTCAGTAACAAACTCTGCCTGGAGCAGTGGTTCACCACCACTGACAGTAATTCCGCCCTTTGCCGCTTCATAATAAGCTCGGTAGCGGTTGTAATGAGTTAGTACCTGTTCAATTGAAATCGTCGCTTCCGTAGTTTGCCAGCTGTCCCGGTTGTGACAAAACTTGCAGGCCAGCCCACAGCCGCTTAAAAACAGTACATAGCGGATACCCCTGCCGTCTACCGTCCCAAACGTTTCAGTTGAGTGGTAATATGCCTGCATACGGGGTCCACCACCTTTCTTTAGATAGCCTCGTAAAAAGTACGGCTGATAACTTCACGCTGATGTTCAGGAAATAATTTAATAAAGTTAACGGCATATCCCGATACGCGTATCGTTAATTGCGGATACTTTTCCGGATGTTTCATAGCTTCTTCCAGAATAGATTGATCCATTACATTTACATTGACTTGATGACCGCCTTGCACAGCATGACCATCTAGTAAGGCTACAAGATTAGCAGCCTGCGTGTCCTGACTCTTACCTAAAGTACGGGGCACAATGGAAAAAGTATAGGATATCCCGTCCCGGCAATCGTCATATGGCAGCTTAGTAATGGAGTTAAAAGCAGCTAATGCTCCTTTTTTATCCCGCCCATGCATAGGGTTTGCGCCGGGAGCAAAAGCTTCGCCGCGCAAACGTCCATCCGGTGTAGCGCCGGTTTTTTTCCCATACATTACATTCGAAGTAATGGTCAATACCGATAACGTTGTATCAGCATTACGATAGGTTTCATGCTGTTTAATATTTGCGGAAAACTCCGAGCAAATAGCTGCTGCAATCGAGTCTACCCGGTCATCGTCATTTCCGAAGCAAGGATATTCCTCATTTGTTGAAAATCCGGTAGCAATGCCGCGTTGATCACGTATTACTTTCACATTGCCCGACTTAATAGCACTTAACGAGTCAGCTGCAACTGATAAGCCAGCAATGCCCAACGCCATTAAACGTCCAACCTGGGTATTGTGCAGTGCCATTTGAGCTCGTTCATAAGCGTATTTATCATGCATAAAGTGAATTAGGTTCAGTGTATTGACATACAGTCCGGCCAGCCACTTCATGACAATGCTGTAATTATGCCGTACTTCGTCATAAGTCAAATATTCTCCCGCGGGAAGCGGCAGCACAGGCGCAACTTGCTCACCGCTTATTTCATCCCTGCCGCCGTTAATTGCATAAAGAAGCGCCTTCGCCAGGTTGGCCCGGGCACCAAAGAACTGCATCTGCTCACCGGTCTTCATAGCCGATACGCAGCAGGCTATGGAATAATCATCGCCATATATGGGACGCATCACTTCGTCATTTTCATATTGGATGGCGCTGGTATCAATAGATACACGGGCGCAGAACTTTTTAAACCCTTCAGGCAGCTGTGGAGACCAGAGAATAGTCATATTCGGTTCCGGCGCCGGCCCCAGGTTATAGAGAGTATTTAGCATCCTAAACGAAGTTCGCGTTACCAGCGTACGTCCATCTATTCCCATTCCGCCAATTGCTTCGGTTACCCATAACGGATCGCCGGCAAAAAGTTCGTTATAGTCAGGCGTGCGCAGGTGGCGAGCCAGCCGCAGCTTGATAACCAGCTGATCAATCAGCTCCTGTGCCTGCGCTTCATCAATAATGCCGTGCTGCAAATCGTGCTCCAGATAAATATCCAGGAAAGTGGAAACTCGTCCCAATGACATGGCCGCTCCATTTTGTTCTTTTAACCCTGCCAAATAGGCAAAGTAAACCCATTGAACAGCTTCCTTTGCATTTTGAGCGGGTACGGTTATATCATAGCCGTACTGTTTGGCCATAGCAGCCATATCGTGTAAGGCTGCTATTTGCTGCGCTACTTCTTCCCGTAAACGTATAACCTCTTCAGTTGCCGCTTGTCCACTGAGTTGCTGCAAATCCTCGATCTTAGCTGCAATTAGCCGGTCTATGCCGTATAAAGCAACACGGCGGTAATCGCCAATAATTCTGCCTCTGCCATAAGCATCAGGCAGTCCGGTGATAATGCCTACACGCCGTGCTTGTTTCATCTCTTCTGTATAAGCATTGAACACTGCAGCATTATGAGTAGTCCGGTGCTTATAATAAATATCACTGATAGTTGAATCTAGTTTAAAACCGTAGGCCTCGCAGGCTTGTTCCGCCATGCGGATACCACCATTAACAATAACACTGCGTTTAAGCGGGGCCTCTGTCTGCAGGCCAACAATCACCTCCAGCGGTTTGTCAATATAACCCGCATCATGAGCAGTAATTGTTGAGACCCTGGTGGTATCAATATCCAGTACTCCTCCTGCTTGTCGCTCGGCAGCCAACAGCATGGCGCATTTTCCCCAGAGATTACTGGTGCGTGGTGTGGCTTTCACTAAAAACGAAGCATCTCCCGCATAGCTGCTGTAATTGCGTTGAATAAAATCCCGCACATTTATAGTATTTACCCAGTCGCCTGTATTAAAATTCATCGTATTATCCCTCCAAAATGTGTAGTACTTATCTGCTGGATCTTCTACCTTTCATATTACGCAGGAGTAAACTATAAGTAAAATACATAATAACGATATTGATTATCATTATTATGTATAGTGTTTTTACAAATAGAAAACCGCCTGGGTAAAGTAATTAGCTTTGCCCAGGCGGTCGGCTTTTACCGAATACAGTCCACGTGGTTAATCCACTGATCCGCCAGTCCTGTACCGGTTGAAATGCAATTGTTCTTCTCCTATTATAAAAGGAGCTCCTGTGACTAGTCAATAGCAACCTTATGCTAAATATTGTATGCTATGCTTTACCCTGAAAATTGGGTCCTCACCACCAGGAAACTCAAGTGCCAATAGTCCCTGGTAGCCGCCTGCGATGATCTTGCGGGCTAAACCGCGCACATCGACCAGTCCGGTTCCTAAATAACTGTGACCGCGGCTGCCGTCAGGTTTTTCTACAATATCTTTTAAATGGACATAACCAATTTCATTTTCCAGGACTGTAAGCGCCTCTTCCGGCACCTCACCTGCATAGATCCAGTTACCTGTATCGTAGGTAAGCTTTAGCCAAGGTGAGTTTACCGCTTTTAGCAATTTTTGTACTAGTTGAATTTTACTTTTATGCTGATCAGGGCCATTTTCGACTACTATCAGCATTTTTTGGGCAGAAGCCTCAGCCATAACTCCTGTTACCGCTTGGTGCCACCAGGAAGCATTAATAAACTCTTCATTAAAAAGCCCTGCTGCAATATTAATACGCAGCACTTTGGCACCCAGGCTGCAGGCTACTCCAATGTGATTAGTGATCAATCTTAAAGATTGCTCCGTAGACTCACGGGTTGGTGCCAGTAATCCCTCATTACAGGCATAAGTACAAACCATTTGCTCTTCAGCAAGCAGAGCCCGGATATGGGGAACTTCAACCTCAATATCCTTCCAGTATTGACGGAACTCCACGCCTTGACAGCCAAGTTTTTTAGCCAGTTCAATCAGTTCCCACTGCTTCATACCCGATTGGAGCAGCGACTCCCACGTTATCGCACTAATAATCAGTTTCATACTTCACCTCAAGATATACTTCATCAATTCCATTAACATTGTTATTTTTTTCACATTAACCAAAAAAACTTTTTCTTAAATCGAATAGCCATGTATAGACGTAAACTTGCTATTGATATATGAATATTTCGACAGCATTGTTTTGATTCCTCTCCGTTGCAAAGAAAGAACCAATCCCAGCTTTTAAGGATTGGCTCTCATAACTATAAATTGCAATTACTCAGACTGGACTTCCTTGCTTTCTAAAATCGTTTTAACCCCTTTTTCAAATTTAGGCCGTGGAACCATTACCCGCCGTCCACAGCCCAGACATTTAAGTCCGAAATCCATTCCAGTGCGCGTAATTTCCCAGCGATCCGATCCGCAGGGATGAGGTTTCTTCATTTTTACAATATCACCGATTTGATAGCGAATAACCATATGAGCAACCTCCTATTTAAGCTCGTACCGCTGCCGGAATTGGAATATGAGCCTCTGTAAACAACCTCTTAACTTGATAGCGAAGGGCCGTCTCAACCTTAGCCTGCTCTAGTGGTATCGTTTTAGCCGTAATCCGGACAACCACTTCTGCAGCCCGCAATTCCACAATTCCTACCACTTTGGGCCCTTCCACTATTTCCAACATACCTTGTACTTCGCTGCAAGCCTGTTCCAACAACATCAGCACCTGATCAATGTCGGCTTCCTGCGCTACGGGAATATTAACTACTGCCTGCATAGGACCGCGCGTATGATTACTTACCTTCACGATACTGCCGTTGGGGATAATATGCAGTACCCCTTTGGCGTCACGCAGCTTGGTAACACGAAACCCAATTTCTTCGACGGTACCGGCCTGATCTCCGCTGACAATATAATCACCCATAGCATACTGATCCTCTAGTATGATAAAGAAGCCGGTAATAAAGTCTTTAATTAAGCTTTGTGCACCAACACCCAACGCTAAGCCTACAACACCCGCACCGGCAATAAGTGAGGTTGTATCAACCTGAAACTCGGATAGCACAAGCACTAATGCAATGAAATACAGTAAATATCGAATTAATGTCTTTAATAATTCCGTAAGCGTTCTTGCCCGTTTTTCTTCAAAATGAAGTGCAGCTATACCACCGCCAACAAAGAAAAACCGCTCTACTACAGCGCCAAGTATGCGCTGTACCACTACTGCTGCCGTAAGAATAAATAAAATGCGCATTATTTTACCGGCAGCATGAAACCAGAACTCCGGTGTCAGAAATTCCGTCAATCCCACTTTAACCTCCATACACCATTTTCACTATTTTGTATGATTGTATTCCATTATTAGCTGATAGCTTTTCGACTGTACATCCCTTTGAAACAGTTTTGACCAGCAGATAGAATTGCCATTTAGCACATCCATGAGAATTTGCTCGTTCGCAGCTGAAAAGAGCAGGCATTGTCCACAGCTAATATCCACTTCCCGCGGAGTCGGAGCAGCCGCCACCGGTATGCAGCCCTCATTAAGAACCTTCTCGGCTCGAATTGCATGATGGATGGACGCAAAAGACAATAGCCGATCATATTGTGGATAAATAACCATCATCTCACAATGTAACAGCCTTATGAGCAGTAATTTCATCCATGATCGTATACATATTGGTTATGCCGCCTACCGCGAGCTGCTCCTTTAACTGATAATAATCCAAACAAGTGCCACAGGAGAGAATCTCTACGCCCCGCGCTGCAAGTGCCTGTAAATGGTCAAGCACGGGAGATCCCTCTACTGTCAGCTTCACTCCGCTATTGGCAAAAAGCACAGTTTTCGGCAGCGGCTCCTTTTCTACCATGGTAAAAAAGAATGATTTTATTAGAATTGTACCCAATTCACTGCTGCCATGTCCAAAAGTATTCTGGGTTATGAGGAAAACATGGGTCCTCCCTAGGTCTTCCGGAAAAGTCACAACCGGCAGCGAAAGTCCATTAGCTGCTCCTTTAGTAATGGTAATATAAAAATGGTCACCTTTTTCGGCTACAGTAACATCACACGAGTTTGCTTTGGCAAACTTCACAACATTTTCCTTACTGACAGCATTATCGACAATTGTAGTAATTACACCTTCCGCAATCGTATCTAATGCTTTCTTTGTCGCAATAACCGGCTGAGGGCAGTTCAACCCACGGGCATCTACATTAATAGACATATATCTCACCCTTTCCTTCTGCTGTCATTTTGCCAATAATTGCAGCTGCTTCCACTCCGGCTGCATGGAGCGCCGCCAATAACTGCGCTGCCTGGCTTTCCGGAACACTCATCAGCAACCCTCCCGATGTCTGCGGATCAAAGCATAGATCCTGCATGTTCTCGGGTACGGAAGAGGAAAATCTCACAGACTTTAAATAATCGCGATTGCTGTAGGCACCTGCCGGCACTAACCCCATAGTAGCTGCCTCTAATGCCTCTGGTAATAGAGGCAAGGCTGAACTATTAATTTCCGCCTGTACTCCGCTGCCAGAAGCCATCTCATATAAATGGCCTAATAGGCCAAAGCCGGTCACATCCGTACAGGCGTGTATCCGGAAATGCTTCATACATTCTGCTGTTTTTTTATTCAGCGTGATCATACTTTGCTTAGCTGCTTCCACACCTGTTGAAAACAGCTCCGCCCTGGCGGCTGTTGCCAGTATGCCTGTCCCCAAGGACTTCGATAAAATAAGCACATCCCCGGGAACTGCTGCTGCATTTGTCAAAACGGCATCAGGGTGCACCGTCCCCGTAACACTTAGTCCATATTTAGGTTCTTTATCGTATATACTGTGTCCACCGACAATAATTGCGCCTGCCTCAGTGACTTTATCAAGTCCGCCTTTTAAAATTTCAAGCAATATACTTCCGTCAAGGATAGTAAGGGGAAAAGCCACAATATTCATAGCAGTCAGCGGTTTGCCACCCATTGCGTATACATCACTTAGACTGTTTGCTGCTGCTATTTGGCCAAACAAATAAGGATCATCAACGACAGGACTAAAAAAATCCAGTGTCTGAATAAGCGCTGTTGTTTCATTCAGCTTATATACTCCGGCATCATCAGACGTATCTATACCTACAAGTAATCTTGGATCACGGGGAAGCTTCAATTGGTGGAGCACCCCCGATAGGGCATTGGGGCCAATTTTGCAGGCACAACCGCCATTAGCTGCATACTGGGTTAATTTTACGTCCATCGTCATACCTCCTTATGAAAACGGCATAGTTAGCAGTACTAGTTATTACCTTGCTGTTCTTTAATTTATACTTCCTGATATAAAAATCCTTTTCTGAATACTACTTTTTATCATAAGCCAAAAGCGGCAGGTCTGCATATAATAGCGTAGCAAACAAGCGAGGTGTTTGACATGCCCATTAGTACTACTACTTCTCAGACAGTTAATACCGATACAACCGCTACGACAACCTCGACTACCACTACAGACCTCGCACCACTGGCAATCATTGATTTAATCCTTGCTGACGTTAACGCCGTCCTTCCCAATTTCAACAGCCTTGTCAGCTCTTACCGCTTGCTTGTAGGAGCAGCCGAGGAAATTAACCGTACACCGAATGTTTGTCCTGATGTGTTTGAACGGGCAGTGCGGCGCTACGATAACGCCGGCATGCTGCTTGACGTATTACTGGAATTATTGTGCTGTAAAATTGTATTTAGCTCTGAATTACTGCGCGTAACCTGTGGCCCTGTCGACCTGGTCCGCTACCTTATTACCTGCTTAGATGGCCAGGATGTCCCTTGCCGCACCGCCGAAGAAGTTGTTGGTCTGGCAGCTCTTAGACGTCTCCAGGGCTGTTTCTGCGGCGATCAATACTGCCTGCCTGATCGTCCGGTGATATGCCCTAAACCCCCTGCCCCTCCCGGAACGCCGCCTTCACCGCCAACAACCCCATCGCCTGATGAGACCGCTCTGCCAGTCGACAGTGATATCGCCGAAGTAGTAGAGACGAAAATCATTAGCAATCTTACACAAACCGGCTTCTTATCTAATCCTCTTCCTAATGAAGTCACCGCACAAAACGGTCAAACTCCGCAGCCTTCAACTGCAGCAATTGCAGCCGCCATTGCTGCAAAAGCCTCTGAGGAAAACGAATCTATTTTAAATGAACTAAAAACCGAGACTCATATGCCCCGCCCCAGTCGCGTCCGGTTAAAGCACATTGATGATCCCTATGGGCAGCCAAAAAGGAATAACCGGGATAAAAAGAATAAATAAGCATGAGCGTAAACGCTCATGCTTATTTATTTGCCTCGCTGCCATCAATGGGACAGTATCCCAGATCCTCATGATAGTCGCATGGCTCAATATGAATTACTACATCACAGTTTCCTAATTCAACTGTTATTATTGCTTCCAATTGATCACAAATGGCGTGAGCTTTATTAAGATGCATATTTTTGTTAAGCACCAAATGAACGTCAATCAGCCGGCGGCTCCCTGAACGGCGCGTGCGCAATTGGTGGAAATTGATGACATCAGGGTGACTATTCAGTATTTCTCTAATTAATTCCTCTTCTTCTTCTGGTAAGCTCACATCCGTTAGCTCATATAAGCTCTTGCGGGTCATTTCATAACCGGCTTTGAAAACTATAACGGAGACGGCTATGGCAATGATCGGATCGAGCCAAACTAGCCCGGTTACCTTAATAATACTTAACCCTGCTAATACTCCCACTGAAGTCCAAATGTCGGCTCGCAAATGCAAAGCATCTGCTTCCAGAGCATGCGATTCAGTCTCTTTCGCTACTGCCAACAGCTTACCTGACACATAGTAGTTAACAGCAATTGAGATAATCATTACGGCAATACCATACTCCAGCATTTCCGGTGCCTGTGGTGACTGTAACTTAGAAACAGCCTCATAGACAATCCACAGTGCAGCTAGAATAATCAAGAATGCTTCAATTGCTGCCGACAAATTCTCATATTTACCATGTCCATAGGCATGATCCTCATCCGGTGGCTTACTGGATTTTTTGACTGCATAGAAAGCAATTAGCGCTGCAATCAGATCAACACCCGAATGAGCGGCTTCAGACACTATACTCACCGCACCAGTTAATAACCCAACGGCCAGCTTTAAAATAACCAGCAGGGAATTAGAAATAACCGATAACCGAGCTGTACTCTGTTTCAATTGATTATATGATTCCAAGCAAATAGTCCCCCCATAAAAAATTGAAACTGACTTTTCATCAGTATCAGTATAACCGTTACTGCAGACAGCCAAACTGCATTTTCAGCCGCCGGACAAGCAAAATAAACCTGCGGTCCCCTAAGGTCCCGCAGGTTTTCCTGCTGCATTCAGCCCGGCTACACCGAAAAGTTCGGTTGCCTGATCCTGTTATATTATATTACCACAGCGGGGAAAATGTGTAAAATTAAATGCCTTAACTAATTTGCGTAATATGTTTTACGGGATAGCCGGCAGAAGAAAGGCGTTCTACCAGCGCTTCACTATTATCTACTTGGGCACGAATTACCAGTTCATAAGATCCATCTTCCAGGGGATAGCTGACCAAACTGCTGATATTCATACTGAGGTCTTTAAATATACCCGTAATATCGCAAAGTATGCCGACTTT
>DDHB01000103.1 GCA_002337925.1 Sporomusaceae bacterium UBA1887 | reverse complement strand
TGGTGATACGATTATCGCCGGTACTGCTCACGGCAAAGTGCGCGCTATGATCAATGACAGAGGGGAAAAGGTCAAAAAAGCTGAGCCTTCAATGCCTGTTGAAGTTTTAGGCTTGTCTGATGTTCCTCAAGCTGGGGATATACTAAATGTAACTGATGAAAAAATAGCCCGGGCAGTAGCTGAAAAACGCATAGCTAAAAAGCGGACTGACGATATGTCACAAACGCAGAAAGTTACTTTGGATGATATCTTTAAGCAAATTCAAGATGGTACGTTAAAAGATTTGAATATCGTCATCAAGGCGGATGTACAGGGCTCCATTGAAGCACTGCGCCAGTCTTTAATGGCATTAAAGAATAAAGAAGTTCGGGTAAACATTATTCATGCAGGCGTTGGCGCGATTAATGAGTCGGACGTCATGCTTGCATCTGCCTCAAATGCATTAATCATGGGCTTCAATGTTCGCCCTGATGCTAATGCGCGTAAAGCAGCTGAAAGTGAAAAAGTTGATCTTAAGACATACCGAGTTATTTATGAAGCAATTAATGATGTAGAAGCAGCTATGACCGGTATGCTTGCTCCAGAGTATAAAGAAGTAATTCAAGGGCGCCTGGAAGTACGTAAAGTTATTTCCATTCCTAAGGCTGTTGTTGCCGGCTCCTATGTTCTGGAAGGCAAAATTACCAATTCGTCGCAAGTACGCCTTATACGCGATGGTATAGTAGTGCATGAAGGCAAGATCGATGCTTTACGCCGTTTCAAAGACGACGTAAAAGAAGTTGCCACTGGTTATGAATGCGGCTTATCGATTGAAAAATTCCGCGATATAAAAGAGGGAGATATCATTGAAGCATTCGCTATGGAAGTGGTTAAGCCAGGTACTTAGTGCAAAAGCGGAGGGGTTATAATGGGTCAGCTGCGACTGGAAAAAGTACAGGAATTTATTAAGCAAGAAGTAAGTAAAATGATTCTGACTGACCTTAAAGATCCACGTATTGGTTTTGTAACGGTTACCAGGGTGGAAGCTACGGGGGATTTGCGTCAGGCAAAAGTATATTTAAGCTTATTTGGAAGCAAAGAACAAAAAGAAGAAACCTGGCAGGGATTACAAAAAGCGCTGGGCTTTATCCGGGCTGAGGTTGGAAAACGCTTGAAAATCCGGCATTCTCCGGAATTGCTGCTGCAATTGGATGAATCGCTTGATCATAGCGTTCATATTCAAACGCTATTGGATAAACTCAAGCAGGAAGAGGATCAATAGCCATGGAGATATCATTGCCGCAAGTGGCTGAAATGCTGCATAGTGCAAACACAATCGTACTAACTGCACACGTACATCCCGATGGAGACTCGCTGGGCTCCATGCTGGCTCTATATGAGGCACTGCAGGCAGACGGTAAAAAAGTATATATGTTGCTTGATGATGTTGTTCCTGCAACGTATCATTTTTTACCTAATTGGAAAAAAATTAGTAAACCGGTCGATAATGACCGGTTTACTACAGATTTGCTCGTAGTCCTGGATGCAAGTGATATTGAGCGAATCGGAAAAGTACAGAATACGGTTAAGGCGCCGATCCTTAACCTTGATCATCACATCTCGAATACGAGATTCGCTGATTATTACTATATTGACAGCAAAGCAGCAGCAACGGGAGAAATTATTCTTGCGTTGTTGAACCTAATGAATTCTAAGGTAACGGCAGATATTGGTACTTGCCTGTATACGGCAATAGCAACAGACTGCGGCTTCTTTCGGTATGCAAATACCACGGCTTCTACCTTGCACTACGCAGCAGATTTGGTTGATGCCGGAGCGCAGCCTCAAGTTATATCTGAGGCCTTGGAACAGCGGTCAATTGCAAACCTTATCACGTTGACGAAAGTATTACAAACGATTGAGACTCATTATGAAGGTAAAATTGCCATTATGACAATTTCACCTGACTTACTCAATGATCCCGATGAAAACACAGAAGGCTTTATCAACTATGCCCGCTCGATTGAGGGCGTAGAAATAGCAATCTTATTTAGAGCAATTGATGAGCGGACTGTTAGAATTAGTTTCCGGTCGCATCGGGCAGATGTGAGTCAAGTTGCCCTTACTTTTGGTGGAGGCGGACATATTCGCGCTGCCGGCTGCACCATTCATGATACTTTGGAAAATGCGATAGAACAAGTATTGCCTGTTGCTATTGCTCAAATCAGGTGATGCAATGAATGGTATAATCAATATATTAAAACCGCCAGGCATGACATCTCATGATGCAGTATCCTATATACGGCGGGTTTTTGCTATGAAGAAAGTAGGTCATGCTGGAACTCTCGACCCAGCTGCTGCAGGTGTATTACCGGTATTTTTAGGCTCTGCCACTCGTCTGATCGAGTATTCGACAGAGGCTGCAAAAAGTTACCGGGTAGAAGTTACTTTTGGTTTTGAAACTGACACCGGTGACGATACCGGTAAAGTAACGCAGACCGGTCCGTGTGAATTACCTGCCCGCCAGCGACTTGAAGAAGTGCTGGCGACTTTTATTGGAGCTATTACGCAAATCCCGCCGGTATATTCTGCAATAAAGGTTGATGGGAAAAAATTGTATGAGTTAGCCCGCGCTGGTATTGCTGTCGAACCCAAAGCCCGTCAGGTGCATATTCACGACATACGCATACTGGAAGTCAGGCGGTCAACACTTTTGCTTGATGTAGACTGCTCAAAAGGCACGTATATTCGTTCACTTTGCCAAGATATCGGCAGGAAGCTTGGCTGTCCGGCAGTCATGAGCTTTTTGGTTCGTACCAAGGTTGGGGATTTTACGCTGGAGCAAGCTGTTTCTATTGAAGAGATCAGCAATAAGAAAGAAGCGATCGTATTACCTCTTGATTTTGCTGTTGCACATTTTCCGCTAGTTAAGCTCAGTCCATCAGAATGTAAGGACCTTCAGCAAGGGAAAGCAGTTTTTACTCAAACTTGCCCAAGTTCTTTAGTAAGGCTTTATGATACGCAAGAACGTTTAGTTGGAATTGGACAGTATGACAGTACCTCCTCACTGTTAAAACCAGTGAAGATTTTGTCCTTATTCTAATATCATCTAGGTATGTGAGGAGAATGGTATGGAGCTGTTTACGGAACTCGCAGATATAAGCAAGCATGAGAATATTGCCATAGCTTTGGGAACCTTTGACGGTGTCCACGCCGGACATCAACAAATCATTGGACAGGCGGTACAACTAGCTGAACGGTCATCCGGTACCAGTGTGGTGTTTACCTTTAGCAATCATCCTCTAAGCATAATTGATCCTGAACGGTGTCCACCTTTTATCATGCCGGAAGAAGAGAAGGTTGAGATTATTGCAGGTATGGGAGTCGATATTTTGATGTCCATACCTTTTGATGCAAAATTCTTACAGCTTATGCCTGCTGAATTCATTCAGTTATTGATGCGAAATTTTCGCCCTGCTCATGTAGTGGTAGGCCCTAATTATACTTTTGGCTTTCAGGGAAAGGGGACACCTGAGATCTTGAGAAAAGCGGGAATTGCCTATCACTTTGATGTTCAGGTACCTGAGGCAGTTTTAGTTGAGGGATCTCTGGTTAGCAGTACACTCATTAGGCAGTTGATTGCAGGCGGGGATGTGCAGCAGGCCGCAAAACTGCTTGGACGACCATTTACAATGGATGGCAAAGTAATAAATGGTGACCAGCGGGGGAGACTGCTTGGATATCCTACGGCAAACCTGCCGATACCTCCAGGCATGGTAATACCGGCAGATGGTGTATATGCTGTACAAATTAAAATAGGCACCACTTGGCTTAATGGTGTGGCGAATGTCGGTGTAAACCCTACCTTTAACGGGCAAATCCGCAGGCTGGAAGTGTTCATACTAAACTTTAATGGTGATTTATACAATAAAGAAGTACGAGTATCCTTTCTATCCCGTCTTCGAGGTGAGATACGATTTGCGGGAGCGGAAGCGTTAAAGGAACAGATAATCCGCGATATCAATGATGCACAGCGCTTTTTCTAAATCTGAAATAAAAGCGATAAGAAACTTTACAGTAAGTATTCCTTATGATAAAATAGATAAGGTATGAAGATGCGAATAGCATCTGACATGAACTGTAGCGAGGATCATCGACACTCCGACGATCGTCTTGGCTATAGGGATACAAGAAAAGGAGGTGCCGTTATGCTTACACCAGAAAAAAAGCAAATGTTGATTGAACAGTATCGTGTTCATGAAAGTGATACTGGATCGCCAGAAGTGCAAATTGCAATTTTGACTGAACGTATTAATTACTTGACAGAGCATTTGAAAGAACATAAGAAAGATCATCACTCTCGTCGTGGTCTTTTGAAAATGGTTGGTCAACGTAGAGGTTTATTAAACTATCTTCGTGACAACGATTTAAATCGTTATCGTACCATTCTTGAAAAATTGAATCTCAGAAAATAATGGAAAAGCGGGATATTCCCGCTTTTCTATTTATTTTTCGGGGTTAGACAAAAAGAAAAAAGGGAATACTAAAAAAAATGTCGAAGTGTTAAACTTTGGTAGAAAAAGAACAGCGTTTAAGAGGAGGAAGACCTGAATGCATACTTTTCAAATGCTATTGTCAGGCAGACCATTAGTCATTGAGACTGGTAAATTAGCTAAGCAAGCCGGTGGTGCGGTACTGGTTCGATATGGTGATACCGCAGTAATAGTAACAGCTACAGCGTCAGCTGAACCAAGAGAGGGAATTGATTTTTTCCCATTAACTGTTGATTATGAAGAACGTTTATACTCAGTAGGAAAAATTCCCGGTGGCTTTATAAAACGGGAAGGACGTCCGAGCGAAGCCGCCATCCTTTCAGGCCGCTTAATTGACCGCCCTATTCGCCCCTTATTTGCCGACGGGTTTCGTAATGATGTACAAGTTGTTGCAACCGTTTTGTCGGTAGATCAAAATAATTCGCCTGAGATTCCGGCAATGATTGGCGCGTCATGCGCGCTTTCTATATCCGATATTCCTTTCAACGGTCCTATTGCGGGAGTAAGAGTTGGTCGCATAGCTGGAGAATTGATCGTTAATCCGACAATTGAAGAACAAGCAAAAAGTGAACTGAATTTAGTAATTGCCGGTACTCGTGACGCCGTACTAATGGTTGAGGCTGGAGCAAGTGAATTGTCGGAAGCAGTTATCCTGGAAGCAATTACCTTTGGTCACGACGTGATTAAACAAATTGTTGCTTTTCAAGATGAGATTGTTGCACAGGTTGGTAAAGCTAAACGTGAACTAAAACTTTATAAAATACCTGCAGATATTGATGAAGCTGTTCGGGGCTATGCTACGGAAAGAATGCGAATTGCTGTAACTAACCCGGATAAGTTAGCAAGAGAAGAACAAATCAAACAACTTAAAGTAGAGGCAGCAGCTCATTTCGCCACTCTCTTTCCTGAGAATGCAAAAGATGTCAGCAATTGTCTGCAAAAAATAGTAAAAGAAACTGTTCGCAAAATGATTACTGTCGATAAAATCCGCCCCGACGGCCGCAAAGTAGATGAAGTTCGTCCTGTAAGCTGTGAAGTTGGATTACTGGCGCGTACACACGGTTCTGGTTTATTTACGCGTGGACAAACCCAGGTTCTGACAGTGACAACGCTGGGAGCCATTGGTGACGAACAAATTCTTGATGGCCTGGGAGTGGAAGAGTCCAAGCGTTACATGCATCATTATAATTTCCCATCCTTCAGTGTTGGCGAAACCAGACCTTCCCGTGGCCCCGGCAGACGCGAAATCGGACACGGTGCATTGGCTGAACGTGCTTTAGTCCCTGTACTTCCTTCAGAGACTGAATTCCCGTACACAATCAGACTTGTTTCCGAGGTTCTTGAATCAAATGGTTCAAGCTCAATGGGCAGCGTTTGTGGCAGCACACTTTCGTTAATGGATGCAGGTGTTCCTATTAAAGCCCCAGTATCTGGTGTGGCAATGGGATTGGTTAAAGATGGCGAGTATTATACCATATTAACAGATATACAGGGAATGGAAGATGCTCTGGGAGATATGGACTTTAAAGTTGCCGGAACAGAAAAAGGGATTACAGCTATTCAAATGGATATTAAAATAGCTGGTCTTACTAAAGAAATATTAACAGATGCATTAGAGCAGGCACGCCTTGGCAGAGAACATATCCTTGGTAAAATGTTATCTGCAATACGTCAACCGCGCGAGGAATTATCACCCTTTGCACCACGAATCATTACGATGGAAATTGATCCTGATAAGATTCGCGATGTTATTGGACCAGGTGGTAAAACCATCAAGAAAATTATTGATGAAACTGGTGTAACAATTGATATTGAAGATGATGGTAAAGTTTTCATTGCTGCCATCGACAGAGAAGCAGGCCAGAAAGCCGTTCGTATTATCCAAAATCTTACCCGCGATGTAGAATTGGGTGCGATTTATTTAGGTAAGGTAACGCGCTTGATGAATTTCGGAGCTTTTGTTGAAATCATTCCAGGCAAGGAAGGCCTTGTTCATATTTCTCAGCTTGCTCGTGAGCGGGTTGCAAAGGTTGAAGATGTCGTAAAAGTTGGCGACGAGATAATGGTTAAAGTCACGGAAATCGACCGTCAAGGCAGAGTTAATTTATCCCGGAAAGAACTGCTGAAAGATGAGCCGCCGCGCGAAGTGGAATAATCTTTAAAACATAAACCTTTTGGTTTATGTTTTTTTTATTTTCATGAAAGAGGGTAATCGTTAATATACTAGTAAAAATACGTTGCCCAGAGGTGATTGTATGCGTCTGATCATGATTCGACGCTTTCCGCAATGGTATGTTTTTTTTGCAACTGGCATTTTTCTTACTGTTGCTATGTTGGCAGGTATGCTTCAGCCTTATTTAGGTGAGTTGCTGCCGCCTGTTAAGCCACAGCCCATATCCCAGGGAAACACAAATAATCCTAAAATCGCTTTTGCCTGTAATGTTTTTTGGGGGGAGGAGTTTTTACCGGATATGCTTAATACGCTGGATAAAGAAAATAGTAAAATTACTTTTTTTATTGGCGGGAGCTGGGCGAAGCGTTATCCTGACTTGCTGAAGGATATTGCCAGCCGTGGGCATGAACTGGGAAATCATACGTATAGCCATCCCCATCCTAATAATCTGACTAAGCAGCAAAATCAAGAACAAATTACCCGTACTGAAGTATTAGTCCACGAAACTACCAATATAAAAACTACCCTATATGCTCCACCTTATGGTGAATATAACGATAATGTCTTAGCTGCGGCAGCTGATCTGGGGTATACAACGATTATGTGGAGCATCGATACGATTGACTGGCAGCGGCCTCCGGTAGAAGTTCTGAAAAATAGAGTGCTAAAGAAGATTCATAACGGTGCAATCATATTAATGCATCCGACCGATCCTACAGCAAAGGCATTACCAGAGCTAATTAAAGAATTAAAGGCAAAAGGTTATACGATAACAACTGTAAGTGATATACTGAATTAACATAAATAGGCATACATATGTCTATTTTTTTTATTGCTATATTTGCTTGTTTATGTTAACATGTTGACATAATGTTTATGCAGTAGGAAGGAGTTTGCTGTGCGCGACTATAAAAAACAACTTTCTTGGTTGCTCGTAGCAGTCATAGTAATGACAGCTATGGTACCTGTTGCTCCAGCCTACGCTTTTTCTTTGCAAGATTTAATGGGACAAACTAGTGGATCCGGTGGACAAAGTTTTGTTGGTTTAATTGGAGTGTTGATGGATAATCTCTTCGGTAAACTAGCCAATATGATCCCCGGAGTCCCGAATAACAATGGAGGCGAAGTCGTTACTCCCAAGCAAGGCAAAGAGATTGTTGGATTTTATGCTGAATGGTGGGGGAAGGATACTTCATCCTTTAATTCTTTGAAAGCAAATGCAGATGCAATTGGAACTATTGCTCCCTTTTGGGCGACATTACAAAGTGATGGAGCATTGACGAATCGTGGTGGTGATGACCACGCGTCAGTTGTCGATTTTGCTAAAAAAAATAATGTGTCAGCTTTATTGCTTGTGAATAATGCAAAAGAAGCGAATGGTCAGGTACCGATCCACATGCTTTTGTCCAATCCCGATTTACGTACAAAAGCGATTGTTAATTTAGAGGAATATATAAAGCAATATAAGCTGGACGGAGTGAATATTGATTTTGAAATGGTTCCGGCAGAAGACCGGGACAATTTAACTGCATTTATGAAAGAACTTTCTAACCGGCTAAAACCACAGGGGTATCTGGTTACGATCGACGTCTTTCCTAAGCAGGATGAATCGAATGACGTTGCTCTTGCATACGATTACGCCCAACTATCCCAATTTGCCGATAAGATTATGATTATGACCTATGATAATCATGGGATGTGGAGTAAGGCTGGCCCGATTGCCGGTATTGAGTGGGTAGAGAAAAACCTCGCTTACGCTCTAAAATCAATCCCGAAAAATAAACTTTATCTGGGAATTGCTGCTTATGGCTATGACTGGTCTACTAAGGGGATCAATTCGCTGGAATATGGCACCTTAATGGATCTGGCAAAGCAATATAATGCTGAAATAAAGTGGGACGAACAGTCTAAATCACCGCACTTTGCATATCGGGATGCCGATGGCGTAGAACATCAGGTTTGGTTTGAGAATCAGGAAAGCTTAAAATACAAACTTGATCTCGTAAACCGCTATGATATAGCTGGAGTTGCTATATGGAAATTAGGTGAAGAAGATCCAGGATTCTGGCAAGTCTTTAAAGATAAGCTTCACATTAAAAAATAATGAAATGAAAAGTTCAGTGTCAGGAGGTTGCAATGGTGGATAATAAAAAAGTTCTTGCGATTGTAATGTTGGTGTTTATGGCAATTTCCATAGTAATTCCGACGCAAGTTTCTCATGCAGCTGCTTTGGATGAACTAATGGGAAGTCTGGCCACATCAACCATGGCGTCATCTTCTGGCAACACAGCTGCAGATGGGGGTTTCTTTAACAATATTTTTGGGTTGCTTTTTGATAAGATATTAGGCCCAATCTTTAATATTTTTGGCGGGAAAAGTGATTCTACTCCGGGTAAGGTAAATCCTTTGCCTGATCCAGGCTCAAATCAGGACTTGGGAGTTCTGCGGGGAAAAACCATTGTTGTTGATCCGGGCCATGGAGGCAGTAACCCAGGGGCAGTAGCCAATGATACACGCGAAGCTGATAACAATTTGGCTGTTGGTTTGAAAATGCGTGATAAACTGGTACAGGCAGGTGCAAAAGTAGTTATGACGCGTAGTTCAGATACTACTGTTGCATCAGAAGGAAGCTCATTGGGCGAAGAACTTCAGGCTCGCCTGGATATGGCTCAAGCCAATAATGCCGATCTATTTGTCAGTGTTCATTCTAATAGTAATCCTGACTCGTCAATTGCCGGAGCTATGACTTTTTATCCTAGCGGTAATTCGAGTGATTTGGCCTCAGCGGTGCAAAGCAGTGTTATTAAGCGAACAGGTGCCGTCGATAAAGGTACTTCACCTGCTACGTTCTATGTATTGCGAAATGCTTCAATGCCTAGCATTTTAGTGGAAATGGGCTTTGTAACAAATTCGGCGGAAGCTGCCCGCCTGCAGCAAGATACCTATCGTAATCAAATGGCTCAAGGCATTGTGGAAGGACTTGCTGCATATTTTAAATAGCATCTAAGCATGTTTTACTGAAAATATAACAGGGGCCGTTTGGTCTCTGTTATATTTTTATTTGGTTGAATATACTAGACTAGTGCAGTAATCTGATAGCAGTGTTTTTTGTTACTTATTAGAAGGATTTCTTAGCTTACAGCAGAAATGTAAGTATCATATAGCAAAAAGGAGTATAACATGTATCAAAAATCAGTATTGCCCAATGGTATCCGGGTCGTTTCAGAAGCCATTCCTTATGTAAAATCTGTAACATTAGGTGTGTGGGTCGGGACCGGATCACGTAGTGAACAACAACATAATCACGGTATTTCCCATTTTATCGAACATCTCTTATTTAAAGGAACGACCAGTCGATCTGCCAAAGATATTGCTGAAGTAGTGGACGAAGTTGGTGGGCAATTAAATGCTTTCACTGCTAAAGAATATACCTGTTATTATATAAAAGTGGTTGATACACATATGGAGCTGGCAATTGATATCTTAAGCGATATGCTTATTAATTCCCGTTTTGATCCTGAGGATATTGCTAGAGAAAGAGAAGTTGTACTGGAAGAAGTTAAGATGTATGAAGATTCGCCGGATGAATTGGTACATGATATTCATCTAGACCGCAACTGGTCAGGTCATGCATTAGGGAGAAATATTTTAGGTACAGCTGAATCCATTTCTGCATTTGATCGTTCCTTGGTATTGGATTATTATCATGATTTCTATACTCCCGATAATATGGTAGTAGCTGCGGCGGGTAATCTTTCCCACGAGCTTTTAGTGGAGCTGACTGACCGGTTTTTTAGTAAGTTAGCAAGCAAAAAAGCTGCTGTTGTCCACCCGGTGCCACTGTTAACTCCAACACGCATCTTCCAGGCAAAGGATACTGAGCAGGTTAATCTGTGCTTAGGTACTGTCAGTGTAGCCCAAAATGCTCCGGAGATTTATCCGGTTCATATTTTAAACAATATTTTGGGCGGAGGAATCAGCTCCAGGCTTTTTCAATCCATTCGGGAAGAACGGGGTTTAGCTTATTCTGTTTATTCCTATCAGACAAATTACAGTGATGCGGGGCTTCTTACTGTTTATGCCGGTACGAGACCGGCTAATACGGAACAGGTAATTCAATTAATTCTTGCCGAGATTAGCAAATTAAAGAAAGCTGGAATTACTGAAAAAGAATTGACAAGGGCTAAAGAGCAAATTAAAGGCAGCTTGTTGTTGGGGCTAGAAAGCTCGAGCAGTAGAATGTCGCGTATTGGTAAGATGGAAATAACGTTAGGAAAGTTTATCACTTTGGATGAAGTAGTAGAAAAAATTGAACAGGTGACAGTACCAACGATACAGAGTATCACGGAGCAGTTATTCCGTCCAGAGACTTTTTGTTTTACAGCATTAGGGCCTGTTGATGAGAAAGTACTGCCTTCAGATATTACCTTTTAGGAGAGAATATGGAGAAAAGAAATCGCGGATTTGAACGGGTTTCCGGTTTTACTCACGTTTCATTGCCCGAACGTAAAACAGCATTCAGCGCAGGGTATGATATAGCCGCTGCTGAAGATATAATGCTGGAAGCAGGAAGCGTGACACTTGTGCCCACAGGGTTGAAAGCATATATGCGAGAAGATGAATATCTGGGTATTCATATCCGGTCAAGTATAGCAATTAAACATCAACTTTCACTGATTAACGGACAGGGCATTATTGATGCCGATTATTATAATAATAGTGATAATGAAGGTCATATTATGATTGCGATTATGAATCATGCCCAAACCGCTGTTAAACTGGAAAAGAACATGCGCATTGCGCAAGGTATATTTGTGAAATACCTGCAAGTAGATGCTGATCATGCGCAGGCTATTCGAACCGGTGGAATGGGAAGCACAGGGAAATAGCGTGAAAGATGAGAAAAAGACCTGTCTTGTGTTGCCAAAAGGGCAGCATAAGACAGGTTTTTCTTGTATTATATACATATATTTTTTTTACAGGCATATCTATTGAATAAGTAAGTACGGAGGGATGTCCATGATCACTATAGTGGCATTGCTCTTGTTTTTAGCCCTAACGTCACTATCGCTCTGGCTGCGTGTCGCTAGACACCGCAATTCATTAGAAGAAGTAACGCCTAAAGCCTCTCCACTGGCATTAGCCGTTCAGGAACTGGTTGCTACAGCCGGTGGTCTTTACTTATCCATAGTCATGTTAATTTCTTTTTTAAAAATTGATTTGCCGGGAAAAGTAACGCTTTATACCATTGCGCTTGATCCGCTCGCATTACTATCTATGGGGCTGGCAATTATACAGCCTTTCTTCTTTCGGTTGATGAATAAATAAGAAAAGCAGGTGAAGCAAAGAAATGCGTTTAAGCGATTTAGCAGGTAAAGAAGTGATTAATCTTGGTGACGGATCACGATTAGGAGTAGTAGATGAGTGTGAATTAATGTTTGATGACAATACTGGCAGAATTCAGTCACTTGTACTACCCGGCAAAAGCAGTGTGTTTAGTTTTTTCAGTGAAAGTCGTCATTCCACTATACCCTGGACTGCAATTAAGCGTATTGGCGATGAGGTGATTATTGTCGATTTAAACAATGCCTACGATAAGATGTATAGTGCATATCGCCGTGATCGCCGGGAGAGTGAATATTAATTCCTGCCGGGGACAGACTAACATTAGTTTTTAATGTTAGGGGGAATAAAAATCTATGCAACAGAATAATGAAACAAATCAAGCGAATGCAGTCATTACCAGCAGCTATTCGGGCTCTCAGCAAAATGATTCGGCTACAGCAAGTACTCAAAATGCCTCTGCAAATGCAAGCCAATCCAATGCAGGTGCGGGAGTCAAAGCGGTTATCGGAGTATTTGCGGACAGGGACAGTGCTGAAAAAGCAGTAAGACAGTTGCGCAGCCAGGGTTTTAATACAGAAGAAATTAATATTATCTCTAAAGGTCAAAATAAGAGTGGTTCCAAAACGTATGAAGATGATATCACAGATGGGGCTTTAACAGGTGGAACCCTTGGTGGGATTGGCGGTTTGCTTGTAGGCGCCGGTGCACTGGCCATTCCGGGAATTGGTCCCATCATTGCAGCCGGGCCTATAGCAGCTGCTCTGAGTGGTGCTGTAGCGGGAAGTATTGCCGGTGGCTTGATCGATTGGGGCATTCCTGCTGAGACAAGCCAAAAATATGAACAAAGTGTAGCACAAGGCAATATATTAGCTGTGATTCGCTCGGATGCATCTAAGGTTCAGCAAGCAGCTCAAATCCTTAGACAAAATGGTGCCTCCGATGTCGAAAGTCATACTTCCAAGTAAATTGTAAAATCCGGACCTTTGTCCGGATTTTATTTTTTATTGCCGAGTATCAAATTTTTAGCGCATATAATCCCAATGTTTATCTCAGCAGGATTTTCCTGCAAAAACAATGAATACCATTTACAAAGACGGAGGAGGGATAATATGGCTAAAGAATATGTAGTATTAGCAATTAACCCAGGGTCAACTTCCACGAAGATTGCTCTATATAAAAATGAAAACTGTCAGTTCGAGGCTGTAATTCGTCATAGTAACGAAGAATTACAGAACTTTGTCCGAATTAATGACCAATATGAGTTCCGGCTTTGCACGATAAAACAAGCATTAGTACAGCATGGAGCGGAGCTAAAGGAACTGCATGCCGTAGTAGGACGGGGCGGTCCTTTAAAGGCGCTGGACAGCGGCACGTATTCGGTGAACGACGTTATGTGCGAAGATCTGCGTATCGGTATTCAGACAGAACACGCTTCTAATCTGGGTGGATTGCTTGCCCGTGCTATTGCTGATCAAGTTGGCATTCCGGCATTTATTGTTGACCCTGTAAGTGTTGATGAACTGCGGCCATTAGCGAGAATAAGCGGATTTCCTGAAATAAAACGACGCAGCTTGTTTCATGCTCTTAATTTAAAAGCAGTTGCTCATCGTGTTGCGAATGATCTGGGACGGGAGTATAACAATTTAACGTTGTTGTTAGTCCATTTAGGCGGCGGAATTTCGGTAGGTATTCAACAGCAGGGGCAAATGATAGATGTTGCCAATCCCAATGAATCGGGACCATTTTCTCCTGAGCGAGCCGGTTCTCTGCCGACAGGTGATTTAGTTAAAATGTGCTATTCCGGTCAATATACATGGGAACAATTGAAGAAAAAAATAAATGGTGGCTCCGGGCTGGTCGCTCATTTAGGAACGAATGACGGACGCGAGATTGAGCAGCGCATTCATTCAGGTGATGAACAAGCAGCTCTTATTTATGAAGCAATGGCCTATCAGGTGGCGAAAGAAATAGGTGCGATGGCTACTGTTGTTAACGGGGGCGTAGATGCTATTGTACTTACTGGCGGACTTGCCCATTCGAAGCTGCTGGTAGAATGGATTACGAAGAGAGTACAATTCATTGCCCAAGTACTGATTTATCCAGGGGAAGATGAGCTTCAGGCGCTGGTAGAAGGAACACTCCGCGTACTCAGGGGAGAGGAAGCTGCTAAGCTTTATCAATAGGGAGATAGTGATGAAGAATACGCAACAATTATTATCCAATGCAAGAGTTACTATTCTTGTTGGCGAATTTGGCAGTGGGAAAACAGAACTGGCTGTAAATTACGCATTGTACTTAAAGGATAACGGTTATTCTACTGCAATTGTGGATATTGATATCATTAAGCCTTACTTTCGTACAAGAGAAAACCGTTCTTTACTTGAAGCCCAAGGAATCCGTGTTATTGCTCCCGAAGGAAGATTAGCTCATGCAGATTTACCTGTTTTGCCGCAGAATTTGTTTCCTGCGCTATATGATACATCTATGCAGGTCGTTATGGATGTTGGCGGCGGCGAATCTTCCATTGCATTAGGGCAAATCAGCTCCCAGTTGGCTGCTGTAGGGTATGAGGCCTTACTTGTTGTTAATACCTGCCGCCCCTTTACCAGCACGTCAGAAGGGATTGTAGAGGCAGTCAGGCGCATTCAGCAAGCATCTCAGCTTACCGTAAGCGGCTTGATCAGCAATACAAATTTGGCTGATGAGACGAATCTGCCCCAGGTGCTGAAGGGGCTCGAAATAACGGAAGAAGCAGCGCGGCAGCTACAAGTATCAGTACGGGCAGTAGTAGTACCAGAAAGCTTGTCCATGGCAGATTTACCAGTACCTGTATTTGTTTTGAAGAGATATACGCACTATCCATGGATGGATTGAGAAACTAGAAGGTTATACGGCTTAATGCATATTTTGTTTAATCAACTGAGCAAGTGTAGTCTGCTCTTGCTGCAGCTGAGATAAAAGAGCCTGCAGATCTTTTACTTTACCGGAAAAGAATAGGCCGCCATCTACATAAATCACCATTGTACATCCCTCCCTTATTAAGATGTATATGTGACTTATGATGATATATTCAGGAGGATTTTATGAATACGTTACTTGAACACAAAATACGGTCGGAGCAATTATACAATGGCAAGATTATTAATGTTCGTCGCGATACGGTCTTATTACCCAACGGTAAGGAAGCTGTCCGCGAGGTGGTAGAACATCCGGGAGCAGTTGCAATAGTGCCGGTTTTAGAGGATGGAAGCATTGTTATGGTAAGCCAGTATCGTCATGCTGCCGGTAAAATTCTGCTTGAAATACCGGCTGGTAAACTGGATAAAGGAGAGAAGCCGGAAAGTTGTGCCGCCCGTGAATTAGAAGAAGAGATCGGGTATCAGTGCCAGCGCCTGCATAAACTTGCGTCCGTTTACACTACTCCGGGCTTTTCCGATGAGATTATTCATATTTATCTGGCTGAAGCACTGACTCCTACGGAGCAGCATTTGGACGAAGATGAGTTTTTGCAAATTGCAACATTTACGAAAGCTCAGGTGCGCAGGTTGATAGCAGATGGTTCTATATGTGATAACAAAACCATTACAGGGCTTTTATTGGCAGGAGTTTGAGAATGAAGTACTGTTTTGCGGATCTACATATTCATGTCGGTGCAACTGAAGGCGGGAAATGGATAAAAATTCCCACTTCCCGCCGACTTACTGTCCGCAATATTTGCGAACATTCATCGCGGCAAAAAGGTATGGACGTTGTGGGAATTGTAGATGCCATGTCACCGCTTGTACTTGAAGACTTAAATAGCTTGCTTGCAGAGGGATTACTGCAGGAACTGCCTGGCGGCGGCTATCAATACAAGCAATCACTTACCGTTCTGCTGGGCACCGAAATTGAAACGATTGAGCCCCAGGGCGGGATGGCTCATACGTTGTTATTTTTACCGGATATCGCAGCGATGCGCCGATTATCAAACTATATGAGTCAGTTTATTAAAAATATAAATTTGAGTGCTCAAAATGCTCATATGCCGCTTAACCAATTGATTGATATTGCGGTGTCGTTTGAAGCGATGATTGTACCTGCCCATATTTTTACTCCCTATAAGAGCATGTATGGCGTTTGCGCGCGGCGGATTCGTGCATTATTAACGGAAAAAAACATGCGTAAGCTGTCAGCTGTGGAATTAGGCTTAAGTGCTGACAGTGATTTAGCTGATCGAATAGGAGAATTGTCTTCTTACACGTTTCTTACAAACTCAGATGCCCATTCCTTGGATAAGATTGCACGGGAGTATACTTTATTCTCAGTTGAACAGGCTAATTTCCAGGAGATTCACCAGGCTATGCGAAGGCAACGGGGGAGAGAAGTGATTGCTAATTACGGCTTGAATCCAAGATTGGGTAAATATCATCGCACTTTATGTGAGAAATGCGGTCACACAGAGCAAACGGAAAAGATCGTGTCTGCCGGGGTATGTGTGAACTGCGGAAGCAACAAGGTAGTTACAGGCGTACTCGACCGCATTAACGATATTGCGGATTATGCTGCACCTATTCATCCTGCTCACCGAGCCCCTTATTATTATCAGGTGCCTTTGGAGTTTATTTCCGGTCTAGGGAAAAAGGGCATGGGGAAGCTCTTGGATTTGTTTGGTACGGAAATGAACGTGCTTCATCGTGCAAATGCAGCGGACCTCAGACAAGCAGTTGGGGATAGAATTGCGGATGGAATCCTATCTGCCCGCTCTGGTACTGCTATCATTCAGTCGGGCGGCGGCGGGGTTTATGGAAAGGTCATAAATAAAGTGGACAAATAAGGCATAGTGATATCTGAACCGGCATAGATTGGTAACAGGCTATAGCGGGGAGGAACACGCATGCTCGGGTATTTACGGCAACATATTACTGGCTATATAAAGGCAAATATTGTTGCTTATTTTTTCATGATTCTCATTTTTATTATTGGCGTTGTTGCAGGCTCTTTAGCTGTAAAGACATTACCGGATGAGCAAAAAACAGAATTGCTAAGCTACTTGCACGTATTTTTTCAGGGGCTGAGTACAGGATCTGAAAATATACAGGATGCCAAGCTGCTGAACAGTGTTTTATTCAATAATGCCAAGACCATAGGGCTTATCTGGGTTCTCGGATTTACGGTAATCGGTATACCATTTATATTGTTTATTATTTTTACACGGGGTTTTATTATTGGGTTTACTGTAGGGTTTTTAGTGAACGAGTATATCATGAAAGGACTAGTCTTCTCTTTAGTTTCCGTCTTGCCACATAACTTCTTTGCAATGCCTGCTTTACTTGCCGCCGGTGTGTCTGCTATTTCATTTTCTCTTCTGCTGGTAAGACAACGGGCGCGTAAAACAAGTTTGTTTTATCAGACCATTAGTTACACTCTTTTCTGTGGGGGCAGTCTCGTGTTTATGTTGCTCGCTGGATTTATTGAAGTAGTAATTTCGCCGGTCTTTATGAAAGCTTTGGCAGGGCTANNATTAATGAAAGAATAGAAGTCGGATATGGATAATGATGGACTTGGCGAAAGCCAAGTCTTTTGTATTTTTCCCGGTATTATGGAATAAACAGGATAATTGGTGAATAAATATGTTATGAAGTTAAGCCAAATAGGAAGTGGGAATATGGTTGCAATAGTTTCAGTTCGAACGTTAATTAAAAAGGCAAAGGTAATAAGCCGGATCATACTGCTGGCGCTAATTTTGCTGTATATCTTGCCAAAATTATTTAACCTTTTTTGGGACACGCAAAAAATGGATCAAAAGTCACCCGATCAGCACTTATTAGAAAAGCCACTGAGAGTTCAACTGTTAATTTCCACCAAAATAATTGGCAGTTAACAAAAAAAGAGTACTTTTCGACAGGCAAACAAAGGAAATTGAAATTTTATGTGGAATAAGACCCACATACGACACCTGTGATGTAAACCGGAATTTGGTGATAAAAAAGGGTGGGTAGAAAGAAATGGAAAGTTACGTTAGTCAATTTATTAACTACCTTGCAGTAGAGCGCGGTTTAGCGCAGAATACGCTTGAGTCTTATGGCCGGGATTTACGCCAGTTTCAATCGTACTTGCAAAATAGTCAGATGGATATTCTTAAGGACTCTAGTCGTAATACCATTCTTACCTATTTGAACAACCTGCAGACTAAGGGCAGGGCTGTATCAACCATTTCACGAAATTTAGCGGCCATAAAATCTTTTTATCAGTATTTGGTTCGCGAGCGGTACTTAGAGAAAGATCCGGCTGCCAATTTAGAATCACCTAAGCTAGAGAAAAAGCTGCCTAAGATTCTCACTATCGCTGAGGTTGAAGAATTACTCAAACAGCCTAATGCTTTTCTCCCAGCGGGGCTGCGTGATAAAGCTATGCTGGAATTACTCTATGCCACCGGGATACGTGTGTCGGAATTAATATCGTTAAATATTTCTGATGTAAATCTGGACATGGGCTACATAAAATGCTTTGGTAAGGGAGCTAAGGAACGCATTGTTCCATTAGGTTCCATCGCTGCCAAATGTGTTCAGGAATACATTAATAAAGGACGTTCTAAGCTTGTTCGTACATATGAAGANNGTCAATCATCATGGGAATCGGCTAACTCGCCAGGGCTTTTGGAAAATTATCAAAAAATATGCCCAGGAAGCAAATATTCTTAGAGAAATTACGCCCCATACTCTGCGTCATTCTTTTGCTACGCATTTATTGGAAAATAGAGCGGATCTTCGCTCTGTACAAGAAATGCTAGGCCATGCCGACATATCGACCACGCAGATTTACACGCATGTCACAAAAAATCGCTTAAAAGAAGTGTATGATAAAGCTCATCCACGCGCATAATGAAATTAAATACAACTATAGACAAGGAGCGGCGGCTTACGATGTTTCAAAGAGTAATTGTCCTTGTTATGGATAGTGTAGGTATTGGTGCTTTGCCGGATGCTGATCAATATGGCGATGCCGGCGCAAATACCTTAGGAAATATTGCTCGCTCATTAGGCGGGCTTTTTTTGCCTGTAATGAACAAATTAGGACTTGGTGCAGTGGCCCCGATAGAGGGATTAAAGCCTGTAACACAAACCGGATTCTACGGTAAAATGGCAGAAAAATCTCATGCTAAAGATACTACCAGCGGGCACTGGGAGTTGGCGGGGCAGCCAATTTTTACACCATTTCCAGTCTATCCAAATGCATTTCCCGAAGAAGTGATAAGCAAGTTTGTTCGCCTGATTAACCGTCCGGTACTAGGGAATAAAGTTGCATCAGGCACTGAAATTATTGCTGAGCTTGGTGCTGAACATATGGCAACCGGTTATCCGATTGTATATACATCGGCAGACAGTGTTNNTATTATTCCTCTGCAAGATTTATATGAAATGTGCCGGATCGCCCGCGAGCAGGTGTGTGTCGGTGAACATGCTGTAGGCAGGATTATTGCTCGGCCGTTCATTGGTGTTCCCGGTAATTTTACCCGTACGGCCAATCGCCATGATTATAGTTTGGAGCCAAATGGTGACACTGTGCTTGATACGCTAAAAAAAGATGGCTTTGCCGTTATTGGTATTGGTAAAATATCGGATATTTATGCTCATCGCGGTATTACCCGTTCATTTTCGAGTAAATCAAATGATGATGGAATGAGTATCCTCTTGGATTTGGTGCGATCAAATACCGGTTCAGGCCTGATTATGGCAAATTTAGTTGAATTTGACAGTACGTATGGTCATCGTAATGATGTTGTAGGCTATGGACGTGCACTGGAAAGGCTGGATGGGCAGCTTGCTTTGCTAATCGACTCTTTGCAGGTTAGTGATCTTCTGATCATTACGGCCGATCATGGTTGTGACCCTACGTTTGCCGGGAGTGATCACACCCGTGAATATGTACCATTGCTGGTTTATTATCATAACTGCCCAGGCGGCGAATTGGGAATCCGTGAAACTTTTGCTGATGTAGGACAAACAATTGCTGATAATTTCTCTATTGCTAAGCTTGATTATGGTCGCAGCTTTTTGCACAAGCTGGTGAGGTGATGGAATGCGAGCGTTAGATATAATCACGAAAAAGCGAGATGGCTATACATTAACGGATCAGGAAATTAACTATCTAATACGCGCGTATCAACAGGAAGAAATTCCTGATTACCAAATTTCAGCCTGGTTAATGGCTATTTTTTTGCGAGGCATGAATAGTGAGGAAACTGCTGCATTAACGCTGGCAATGGTGCAATCTGGAAATACGGTCGATTTGACTGGTGTTAGCGGCATTAAAGTGGATAAGCATAGTACTGGCGGTGTAGCAGATACGACAACTTTAGTGCTGGCACCGCTGGTGGCAGCTGCAGGTGTGCCGGTAGCAAAAATGTCGGGTCGAGGGCTGGGTTTCACTGGCGGAACAATTGATAAATTGGAATCAATACCAGGTTTTTGTGCTACTTTGACGCAAAAGCAGTTTATTACCTGCTTACGGCAGCATAATATAGCAATAACAGGACAATCCGGTGATATTGCACCTGCTGACGGAAAACTATATGCATTGCGGGATGTTACTGCTACCATTGAGAGTATACCGCTGATTGCATCATCGATCATGAGTAAGAAAATTGCTGCCGGTGCAGATAAAATTGTACTTGATGTTAAAGTGGGCCGTGGCGCCTTTATGAAAGACTTAAATCAGGCAATTTTGCTTGCTGAAGCAATGGTCAAAATTGGAGAATTGGTCGGCAGAGAAACGATGGCGGTATTAACTAACATGGATCAACCGCTGGGGCAAGCCGTTGGTAATAGCCTGGAGATTCAGGAAGCTATTGATGTACTTAGTGGTAATGGACCGGCGTCATTGCGGGATGCATGTTTGGTTTTAGGGTCATATATGCTGGTATTAGGTGGAAAAGTCACTGATGTGCCAACAGGAAAAGCTGTATTGAATGAGTTATTGCAAAATGGTCAAGCTCTGCTGAAATTTACGGATTTCATTACGGCACAAGGCGGGGATGCACAAATTGTGCAACAGCCATCGCGATTGCCTCAAGCAAAGTGTAATCGAGTTATTACGAGCTCCCGCGCGGGCTATGTTCAAAATATCTATGCAGATCAAATTGGGTATAATGCCATGCTTCTTGGTGCAGGCCGGGAAAAAAAGGGCGATACCATTGATTTGGCGGCAGGAATTATGCTCCATTGCCGGATTGGTGATTATGTGGATAAGTCTCAGCCGATTGCCTCTCTATATAGTAATAGCATGGAAAAGTTAGACAGAACTCAACATGTAATTGAAATGGCAATCACGATAGGTGATGAAGCAGTAAAGCCGCCGGCATTAGTTTTGGGGATTGTTGATCGGAATGGATATCAAGCTAATACGTTTAAATAAAAAACAGCCAGAAAAAGGCTGTTTTTTTTATTTGATGTAATTACCAGTGTAAGGTCAATTTGCAGCGGAAAAACTATTTAATAAATGTTCGAAAGGGGTGTTTAATAAATGAGCCAGCTGCGCCGCATTAGTTGTATCGTGCTTTTAGCATTGCTTATTTCCATTACCGGAAATTCATTTGTGTTGGCTGCGGGACCGAAAGCACCGGCACAATTGGATACGACCGCCCAATCAGCAGTACTAATGGATGGTAATGGTACTGTTCTCTATGAAAAGGATCCACACAAACCATTGCCACCTGCTAGTGTAACTAAAATTATGACACTGCTATTAGCAGTGGAAGCAGTTGAGCAAGGCCGGATTAAACTAACAGATGATGTGTATACCAGTGAGAATTCCTGGCGTCAAGGCGGATCTCAGATTTGGCTGGAGCCAGGGGAAAAAATGACTGTCAGGGAAATGTTGACAGCTATTGCGGTAGTAAGTGCCAATGATGCCGCAGTCGCTCTTATGGAACATATTTATGGTAGTGAGCAGGCTGCTGTTGATGCCATGAATAAAAAAGCGGAGACTCTTAATTTAAAGAATACCCATTACGCAAACGTGAATGGATTGCCAGCGGCAAATCATTTTATGAGTGCTTATGACGTGGCGTTGATTGCCAAAGAAGCCGTCAGACATCCGTTGTATATGGAGTTATGTGCAATTAAAGAGTATTGGCTGCGCGATGGGAAGAACTGGCTTGTCAATACAAACAAATTGTTATGGTGGTATAAAGGGGCAGATGGGTTAAAAACAGGCTGGACTGAAGAGGCAAAATATTGCTTCGTAGGCACGGCAAAACGAGATGGCCTTCGCTTAATTTCCGTTGTTTTTGCAACTCCTGAGCCTCGTTCTCATTTGCGGGAAAGTATGAAGCTGCTTGACTGGGGCTATGCAAATTATGCGGCCCTGCCAATCGTTGATAAAAATGCCGTTGTTGAACGGCTAAAAATCAACAAAGGTGCTGAAAAAGAAATTCAGCTTGTTGCAGCTGAAGATTTAGTATTACTGATTGGTAAAGGTCAAAATAAAGATATTCAAAAGAAAGTAATTAGCGATCCGACTGTAAATGCACCTGTTACTGAAGGCGAAAAATATGGTGAGTTGATTGTAACAAGAGACGGNNTAGACGGTAAAGAATTAGGAAAAGTTGATCTTATAGCAGAAAAAAGCATTCCTAAAGCAGGCTTTTTTCAAATCTTTCAATCGATGATATCGAATTTATTCTCAATATCGCGTTAAAAGTAGAAGGAGCGAGAGGATTTTTAATTCTCTCGCTATTTTTCTGCCGAAATTAGCAGGAAAAATTTTCCTTATACAGAATATGCACATTATGTTAGTTTAGGAGGGATGAGTTTGAAGTTAGTTACAGATATGAAGCAAGGTGTTTTGCTAGTTCGTATTGAAGGTGAATTTGATATGCATGGCGCGGATGAATTCCGCCGTCAAGTCGATGATGCACTCGATGCGAGCGGCGTTAGGAATATTCTTTTAAATCTGGAGAATGTTTCGTTTATTGATAGTTCCGGCTTAGGCGTTATTTTAGGCCGCTATAAACGTATTAGCATAGCAGGCGGGCAAATGATGGCAGCTCATGTGCAGCCGCAAGTAGTTCGCATCTTGGAATTATCCGGCCTGTTTCGAATCATCGGCCTTTGCGATACCGAAACTGAAGCGTTAAGCCGCTTTTAGGAGGACAATATGGGAATGAAAAATCACTTGAAAATGTCTTTTCCCAGTCTTGGGGAAAATGTCGGAATCGCTCGTGTTACAGCGGCTTCTTTTGCGGCACAGCTGGATTTAACCCTAAGTGAGATTGAGGATATCAAAGTCGCCATATCGGAAGCGGTTTCCAATGCTGTTATACATGGATATGCAGAGACCAGCGGACAAGTTGATGTGACGATGAACTTATACGAGGACAAGCTAGAGTTTATTATTGTTGATTATGGACATGGTATTGCAGACATTGAGCAGGCTCGCCAACCAGCCTACTCGAGTGATCCAGAGCGTATGGGGCTGGGCTTTGTATTTATGGAATCTTTCATGGATCAATTAGAGATTGAATCGGCTGTCGGTCAAGGAACCAAGGTGCGCTTGGTAAAAAACTTTGTATCCAACAGTTCGCATTAGGTGGGGATGTCATGCTAGGTGACGAAGAACTACGGGAACTTATTAAAAGAGCGCAACAAGGTGACAAAGAAGCGAAAGAAGAGATTGTAGAGCATAACATTAATTTAGTACGTAGTATTGTTCACCGGTTTACTAACCGAGGATATGAGTGGGATGATCTGTTTCAAATAGGGTGTATTGGCCTGATAAAAGCAATAGAACGGTTTGATTACACCTTTTGTGTTAAATTTTCCACTTATGCGGTTCCGATGATTATGGGGGAAATCAAGCGGTTTATGAGAGATGACAATCCGGTTAAGGTTAGTCGTCCGCTGAAGGAGCTTGCCTATAAGGTTCATCGCATGCAGGAGAAATTGCAGGGCGTATTAGGCCGTGAACCGACCATTATGGAGGTTTCTAAAGAATTAGCCCTAGCTCCACAGGAAATCGTATCTGCACTTGAGGCGATGCAGCCAACGGCTTCTCTATATGAACAGGCCTATCACGATGACGGTGACCCGATACATTTACTTGATCAAATTAAATGTTCAGATGATCCTAATAATACTTTTTTTGATAACTTAGCGTTAAAGGAAGTCATGAGCAGATTGCCGGTTAAAGAACAATTGGTGATTCAGTTGAGATTCTTTGAAGATAAGACACAAGCTGAAATAGCAGCTATTATCAATGTTTCTCAGGTCCAGGTATCCCGGATTGAAAAACAGGCTTTAAAGCTTATTCGTCAGTTAATGGAGACCCCGTAAAGGGGTCTTATTCTTTTAGTAACAGGGCATAATAATAGTACCTTGCCAGATCTAATCCAGTGAATACTGACGGTCTGTTTTGGGCAACCCTTCGTTGTCGTCAGTCAGCATACGTCCGGTATGCCTCCATCCTCCGCCTTGGTTTGCAAAAAAACAGCCTCGCCATTATCCTACCGTTTTAGAACTGACAAAGTACTAGTGAGGTGAAAAGTATGGCAGTAAAAAAATGTATTTTGCTCTTGTTTATAACCATTCTCGCATTGGTGGGCAGTGCGGCAGCATGGCTGTATTTAGGCGATAGCCCTAAACGTTCACCCATTCGTGCCAAGCAAGGCTTATTGCTGCCCAGGAGCGATAATTTAATTGTCTGGCAGCTGATTAAAGTAGCATAACCGGTGGCGTAATTGAGCAAAATAGGACTGAGTTCGAATCACGAAACAAAAGGAGGCATAATAATGGGTGTTGTGAAAGTTATTGAACTAGTAGGAACTTCTCGTCACAACTGGACAGACGCAGTGGATAATGCTGTAATGGAAGCTTCCAAAACACTGGATGATATTCTCGGTGTTGAGGTGACTAATTTTACAGCCAATATCGATAATGGTCGTATTTCCGAATACAAAGCAGACTTAAAGGTTGCCTTTAGCGTTAACAATTAAGATTTATTTAAAGAGTGCCACCTGTGGCACTCTTTTACTTTATTATGGAAATGAATGTTTTGTTAAGGCATTGGTAAAAATAAAGAGGGAGGTGGAATAGTGGCAGACAATCAAAAACAAGAAAACCAGGAAAAACAGTTCCAGAAGAAAGTAGATCAGGCTACACCGAAGCCGCCTATAGTGAAGAATATTCTGTGGGCCTTTGTTGTTGGCGGTTTAATATGTACATTAGGTCAATTTATTATGAATTATTTTATTGAGCTAGGCTTGGCTAAAAAAGATGCTGCCGGCGCAACAGGAGCAGTGCTTATTTTTTTGTCAGCCTTTTTTACCGGCTTGGGTATTTATGACGAATTGGGAAAGCGGGCAGGAGCAGGTTCTATTGTTCCCATTACAGGATTTGCGAATTCGATAGTTGCACCGGCCATGGAATTTAAGCGGGAAGGGTTCGTTTTTGGTATTGGTGCAAAAATGTTTGTTATTGCCGGACCTGTTTTAGTCTATGGGATGTTGACTGCCTTTATTATTGGACTACTACACTGGTTATTGCACTGAGGAGTATATGATGAAGAAAAAATTAGGATCACAAAGCATACAGTTTGAACAACCTCCTGTCATTACGAGCACAGCTGCGATTGTTGGACCAATGGAAGGGGACGGTCTGCTCAACGGTTTTTTTGATTGTGTTATGGAGGATAACATTCATAACTACGCAAGCTGGGAAAAGTGCGAGTCATATATGATCGAATGGGCCATTCGGAAGGCTGTTGAAAAAGACAATAGCACGTTGGAAAATGTTGATTATATACTAGCAGGTGATTTATTAAATCAATTAATGGCAACTCATTTTGCCATGCGGTCATTGGGGCGCCCATTTCTCGGATTATACGGAGCCTGTTCGACATTAGCAGAAAGTCTCTTGCTGGGTTCTACGCTTATTGACGGTGGCTTCGCAGAGAAGGTGGCAGTAGCGGTATCCAGTCATCATGATGCGGCTGAGCGGCAATACCGTTTTCCAACAGAAATGGGAGTACAACGGCCTCCTGGTGCGCAGTGGACAGTGACCGGTTCCGGTTCGGCGGTAGTAACTGCTCAAGGAGAAGGTCCACGGGTTACGACTGCTACAATAGGACGTGTTGTAGATTTAGGCATTAAAGACCCTAATCTTATGGGACCGGCAATGGCACCGGCGGCAGTTGATACCTTATGGAAGCATTTGAATGATACCGGACGGACACCTGACTATTACGACATGATTTATACAGGTGATTTAGGAAAAGTAGGTAAACAGCTGGTCGTTACGATGATGCAAGAAAAAGGTATAGACGTATCTGCTAATTATGAAGATTGCGGCTGTATGATATACCGGGAAGATCAAGATACACATTCAGGGGCTAGCGGCTGTGCCAGCTCGGGAATTGTATTTGCCAGTTATCTTTATTCTCTGCTCAGGCAGGGCGACTTAAAGAAAATTTTGCTAATTGGAACAGGTAGCTTGCACAGTCCTACCTCGTATCAGCAAAAAGAATCAATTCCCTGTATTGCCCATGCAGTATCAATTGAACAATGAAGGCGGTGTCAACATGCAAATGTATGTAATGGCATTTTTAATTGGTGGATTAATATGTGTTGTTGGTCAATTATTAATGGATTTAACTCCGTTAACTCCTGCGCATGTATTAGTTTTGTTTGTTGTATTAGGTGGTGTATTAAGTGGTCTAGGCCTTTACCAGCCGCTTGTTGACATGGCGGGAGCAGGCGCTGTAGTGCCGCTGCCCGGCTTTGGACATGCTTTGGTTTCAGGAACAATCGAAGAAATTGATAAGGTTGGATTTTTGGGGGTCTTCAGCGGGGCTTTGAAAGCAACGGCAGTAGGTGTAATGGCTGCAGTTGTTTTTGGCTTCACAATGGCAGTGCTATTTAATCCTAAAGGATAGGGTGTCACATGCTCGCAATTGATATAATCGGTTTAGCTATGACCATATGTTTGGTAGGATTGCGATATCCCCATTTTGTACTCGGCGCTGCCGTTATTCATGATATGGGAAGAATCATAATGGCGCTCTTTTTACACGGCAATATTGAGACAATTGTTGCTGCGGGGGCGTTTGGAACAGCAGATGTAAGTAATTTGAATTCTGTATTAAAAAACGCCTTAATTGTATTAAGCGGACCACTGGTAAACTATATGGTAAGCGCAACTATCGGTGGAATTGAAAGGGAACGGACAGTAAACCTTTTTAATCCCTGTGCGGTAGTTAAGAGTAGTTTTGCTGTAATCAATCTCAGGCTCGCAATACTTTCTTTTCTGGTAAATATATGGCACTTTTTTTAATAAGGAGGAACGTACAATGGCCAGGCGAATTCAAGGAAGATTTGAGCAGGCAGGCTCCCAGAATAATGAAGCAGGCGGGCAGGATGATCAGAAAATTGTTGCATTATTACAGGAAATAACCGAGCAGCTTAAACAACGGCAGAGTGGTCAGAATCAGGGGCAAAATACGAATCAAAAAAATAGTAATCAAACTGCCACTGCTCAAACTAGAAGCACTTCCACAAAACAGGGCGGTGGGCAGTCCGATCAATCGGATCAGTCGGGCATGCAACAATCACAGCAAGCAACTTCGATAGAATCACAGCAATTACAAGACTTATTTAGTCAATTGCTGCAAAATAGCTCCCAATCCAAAGCCATGCCGGAACAAGATAAGCAGCAAAGTCAATCGCAGCAATCACAGTCAGGAAACCAGCAAGGTGCTGTAGCAGTACAAACTGCCGCACAGGTATTAGCTCAAGCGCAGTACGAATTAGCAAATGAACTGGAAAACAGTTTGACAAAATTAAAGCAGGTTATTAGCGATAGTGAAAAAATTGCTAATAAAATCAGTAATTTACTTGATGAAGGCAATACCAATAAATGATGAGGTGAAGATATGCAACAGCCAGTTAAAGTAGTTTTAATTACTGATGGTGACAGGTGTGCTCAGCATGCTGTTGAAAGCATTGCCAGCGAATTAGGCTTGCGGTGTATCTCCGCTTCAGGTGGAAATCCAACACCCATTTCGGGAGAAGAAATTGTCCACTTGTTAAAAAGTGTACCGTATGATCCTGTATTAGTCCTGTTTGACGACAGAGGAAAACCAGGAAAGGCCCAGGGGGAGACTGCCATGGAGTATGTTGCTAATCACCCTGATGTACAAGTTCTTGGTGCTGTGGCAGTAGCATCTAATACCACAGGCATTCAAGGAGTAAAGGTAGATGCATGTGTTTGTGGTGATGGCAAGCTGGTTACCTCGTCGGTCGATAAAAATGGCCGTATCGGATCACACAAAAATAAAGATGAAATGGTGATAAACGGAGATACGGTAGATGTATTAAATGATGTAGAAATACCGTTTATTATTGGAGTCGGCGATATCGGAAAAATGAAAGAAGCTGATAGTATTGATAAAGGAGCTCCGGTAACGCGTAAAGCAATCGAAGAGGTTTTAAAACGGAGTGGCGTGCATTATGGCAGAAGGACGTAAGATTGAAAAAGATATTGACCGGAATATTAACTATTTAAAAGATCTCCTGGGGATCGGGGAGACTTATGATGTTATGTTTCGGGAGTTCCGCATTGGACATAAGCGTGCCGCATCATTTACTATTAATGGTATGACCAATGATTTGCTANNTAATTGCCGATCTCTTCAAGGAAATGGTAGCTACAGATGCGGCAGAACTGTCTATGAATACATTGCAGAAATTATTTTATACAAGAGCAATTCATACTCAGACAAAGCAGATTGAGAATATGAATGATGCAGTGACCAGTCTGTTGTCAGGGGAACTGTTATTCTTTGTAGATGGTGCTGAGCAGGTATTGGTGATTGATGCGCGAGCCTATCCATCGCGGTCACCGTCAGAATCCAATATTGAAAAAGTTACCCGTGGATCGCGGGACTCTTTTGTTGAAACAATCGTTTTTAATACGGCGCTCATTCGGCGGCGGCTGCGCGATCCTAATTTGCGCTGTGAGATTACCAAAGTTGGTATCCGGTCGCAAACCGACATTGCAGTATGTTATATCAAAGATATTACCAATCCAAAACTAGTCGAAACTGTGAAAAGACGGCTGAATAATATTGATATTGACGGCGTTCCGATGGCGGAAAAAGCGATTGAGGAATTCATAGTAGGCGGGAACAAGTGGAATCCGCTGCCTAAAGTGCGTTATACAGAGCGGCCGGATGTGGCTGCCGTGCATCTATTGGAAGGACATGTATGTCTGGTTGTCGATACGTCACCGGATATTATGATTTTGCCAACCACATTTTGGCATCATGTACAGCATGTTGAAGAATATCGGCAAAATGTAATAACCGGAACCTTTTTACGCTTGGTCCGTCTGGGAGCGGTACTGTTTTCCTTGCTTTTGCCACCTGTTTGGCTTGCTCTGGTTTTGCAGCGGCAATTATTGCCGGAGACACTGGCCTTTCTCGGGCCGCAGGATACCGGGATCATTCCTTTGGGCTTACAATTCCTGCTGGCGGAAATCGGGGTTGAAATGGTACGTATGGCAACGGTTCATGTTCCTGCCGCGCAATCAACTGCACTTGGCTTTATTGGGGCATTTATGCTAGGTGATTTTGCCACTAAGGTGGGGCTTTTCGGTAATGAAACAATATTTTATACCGCTGTATCAGTGGTAGGAACTTTTGCTACGCCAAGTGTCGAATTGGCTTTAGCGATGCGCTTTTTTCGTATCGTATTGATTGCTTTGGTCATGCTGTTTAAACTTCCGGGCTTGATAGGGGGATTAGCGGCAATTATGCTGATCTTTGGCATGACGAAATCGTTTGGCGTATCGTATTTATGGCCTGCTATTCCGTTAAATCTGAAAGCGATGAGGGGTGTCTTATTTCGTTTACCTATCCCTAGTAAATTGCTTCGTCCTGCAGCCTTGAGGCCGAAAGATAATGATCGTTTGGAGATCATTCATAATAAGAAGGATCAAGACAGCAAAAATGAAGAAGATGACTAAAATAGCAACGGGCTCCCGCATCCACAGATGGTGCAGGAAGCCCGTTGCTATTTTATCTGCCATAGTAAAACTGGCGTATTTGCCCCATGCTTTCATTTAACTTGGCCAGGTTTTCTATAACAGATGCTTTGTTTTCTGCGTTTACAGCATCTGTTAATTGCTTTATATCCGCATGAGTTTTAGTTAGTTCACCTAAAATGCCGACTTGCTCCATGCTGGGCTTTACCTGCTGCCAGGTACCTTGCAATTCTTTTACTTTTGAAGCTGCTTTACCCCAGTTTTTGTCATCAGAATAAAAACTTACATTGCGGGCTGCATTACCTACTGCTACAATATCGGCGATAGGGGAGAGCTTAAACGATTTTCCTATATCGCTAATACTTCCCATAAACTTGCCGAGACTCTCATAGGAATTTGTGAGTTCTTTGGCAGCAATCGCTTCGGTCAGCTTAGCAATTGCTTCATCTGCTTCTTTTACCCCTTTTTTTTCACCTAATAGCGGCTTGGCTTGCTGCCAGGTTGTATGAAGCGTTGTTAGTCCTTTTTGGGCCTGATCCCACTTTTCGCTGGTAAAGCCTTCAAAGATCACACCTGCAGTGGCTTCCAGATCATAGAATTGTGTAGGTGGTGACAAGAATCGCTCCATTACTGGAGGGTTTGGTTTGGACTCAACCGGTTTACCTGTGGGACCTACTTCTGGTTTAGGTGCAGGGGTGAATGCACCACAACCACTAATCAGGATTGTAACAAGGACCATAGTGACTGCTGGCAGGAATTTGCGATGCAGCAAAAAATCGCCTCCTTTCAACTTAGCTTTTGCCAGCTCTCCGGTATTTATTCTTGAGAGGAGATTTGCTTTTGCTTTTACCTGTGTAATCCATTATAATTAAGATTATGGTAAAATATGTGCTTGGAGGAACAGACATACGTGATAGGTTTTGATCCGGATATGATATTTCGTATTCCTGCGCTCTTGATTACACTGACAATTCATGAATATGCTCATGCCCGAACAGCAGTTGCTTTAGGTGATCCAACGCCACGCGTTCTGGGCAGACTAACGTTAAATCCGATAGCACATCTTGATCCTATGGGATTAATCATGATGTGGCTGTTTAAATTTGGCTGGGCTAAGCCGGTACCAATCAACCCCGGTAATTTTCGTGATAGTAAAAGAGGGACTATTCTTGTTTCTCTGGCAGGGCCAGTCTCTAATATTTTATTCGCATTAGTGACGGCTATCGTTATTGTCTTGCTGTCTATTTTTGATTTATTTAAGGGTGAATGGGTTAAAATCTTGTGGCTTACCTACAGCTATAACATTGTTTTTGCTGTATTTAATTTATTGCCGCTGCCGCCATTAGATGGTTCCAAAGTAGTTTCCAGCCTGCTGCCTGGAAGACAGTCGTATGCTTTTGAGCGATTGGAGCCTTACGGTCCGTGGATATTGCTGGCTCTGGTATATCTTGGAGTTATCGGTATTGTTACCAGGCCTCTGGAATACGCTTTATCAAATTTTATCAATGCTATTATTGGACTGATTTTCTAAAAAGGAGTAGATTAGTATGACAAAAGGTCGCATTTTTAGCGGCATGCAGCCCTCAGGTAAATTCCATTTAGGCAATTATTTTGGAGCCTTGGAAAACTGGGTGCGCTTGCAGCATGAATATGAGTGTTATTTTTCTATCGTGGACTTGCATGCATTGACTTCATCCTATGAAGATACCAAAAAACTGCCTGAAAATATTCAAAACATGGCACTTGATTGGCTGAGTGGTGGACTGGATCCGGAAAAAAATGTTATTTTTGTGCAATCTCATGTAAAGGAGCATGCCGAACTACACTTATTATTATCGATGATAACACCTTTGGGTTGGTTAGAGCGGGTTCCCACTTATAAGGACAAGCTTCAGCAGCTCGGTCAGCTGAATACTTATGGATTTCTAGGCTATCCCGTATTAATGACTTCCGACATTCTTCTCTACAAGGCAGATACCGTACCGGTCGGCGAAGATCAACTGCCACATTTGGAGCTGGCCCGTGAAATGGTGCGGCGCTTTAATAATATGTATACTGAAATCTTTCCAGAGCCTCAGGCCAGATTAAGTCAGGCGAAACTCCTGCCGGGAATTGATGGTCGCAAGATGAGTAAATCTTACGGCAATGAAATACCCTTTGCAGCGAGCCCGGATGAATTGAGAGCCCGTGTGCGCTTGATGGTTACCGATCCGCAAAGGGTAAAAAAGACAGACTTAGGGAACCCGGATGTTTGTACAGTCTTTGCTTTTCACAAGATTTTTAATCCTGGCGAAGTAGAGGAAATTGGGGCTCAGTGCCGAAGTGCGGCAATTGGCTGTGTAGACTGTAAGAAACGTTTGGCAGAGCATATGGTTACAGCTCTTGCTGATAATCATGCCCGCCGTCAGACACTGGAAACAAATCCCGGTCGTGTAAAAGAAATTCTTGTTTATGGTGCTGAGCGGGCCCGGGCAGTGGCAGCAGCCACGATGGCCGAGGTTCGTGAGGCGATGCATCTGTAACAGGTATGCCGGACTATAAAGTTAAACTTGAAGTTTTTGAGGGGCCTCTGGACCTACTCATGCATCTTATTGAAAAGCATCAAGTCGATATTTATGATATTCCCATTGCAGTTATCACAGAACAGTATTTATGTTACTTAAAGCAACTGGAAGAATTTAATGTCGAAATTGCCAGCTCTTTTTTGGTGATGGCAGCAACTTTGCTGCAAATTAAATCCCGCATGCTGCTGCCCAAACCACCCAAGCCTCTTGAATTGGCAGAGGAAGAGGAGGACCCACGGCAGGAATTAGTAGATAAACTGTTGGAATACCGTAAGTTTAAGCAAGCTGCTTCCTTATTTGAAGATCTGGCACGCCAGCGGGATCAAATATTTACGCGCTTGCCGCAGCAATTTCCGGTAGCCTTTTCGTTACCGGAAGGATTACAGTTGGATGACTTGCTGCGAGCCTTTACTGCTGTATGGGAAAGTTCCGGCGATGATTTTGCGCTGGTGGCCAGAGAAGAAATCAGCATACAGGATAAAATGTATGACATTATTCATGTCCTTAGGCAAAAGGGCGGTCGTACGGAGTTTGGCCACACTATCATACGGACTGGCACTAAGAATGAAGTGATTGCTGCTTTTCTGGCTTTGCTCGAATTAATCCGCTTAAGCCGTGTGGTTATTAAACAAGAAGCCCCATTTGCGCCTATTTACCTTATGTTGCGAGAGTGATAAAATGTGTTTTTTCAACATTTAAAGGGACCCCTGGAGGCATTGCTTTTTGCGAGTGGTGATCCGGTACCAGCGAGCAAACTGGCTCAAATATTAGAGGTGCCTGAGGGACATGTGGAATCCATGATCGCTGAAATGCAGCAGGCGATGACGACCGATGACCGGGGGTTAACGATTGTGACGGTTGCGGGCGGCTATCAGTTATGCACTAAGCCTCAGTTAGCTGAAACAGTGGAAAAGCTAGCTGAAATTCAGGATAATCGCTTGTCGGCAGCCGCGCTGGAGACTTTGGCAATTATTGCCTTCAAGCAACCGATAACACGGCAGGAAATGGAAAGTATCCGCGGTGTAAAAGTTGACAGAGTGGTTAATACTTTGACAGAACGGCAGCTCATAAAAGAGATAGGACGTAAAGATGCAATTGGCCGTCCTATTCTCTATGGAACAACAACCGAATTTTTAAAATGTTTTGGTTTAAAAACATTGAAAGACCTGCCTGATTTAGCAGGATATCTCAATGTAATGGAAGAACAGCAAGTAAAACAGCCCGAATAAGGGCTGTTTTTTTGTATAATTTCCAGATAGTGGGTAAAAATAACAAAATGTCAATTTATATGAAGGAGGGACAGCATGAGTAATTGGTTCGCTATTTTTCTCGCTGGTATTGTTGTTGCTTATGCTTTTTCCCGTATTAACATTCATATAAATATACTGTACCGCCGTTCGGCCTCTGATGATGACCTGTGGGTTCATATTTATTTGCTGCGTCGCTTTTTAGTGTACAAGCTGCATGTGCCGGTGATTGAAGTAACAAGCAATAACAGTTTGCCCTGGCTGCAGTCTGAATTGCATACACCAAGTGAAAAAGTGCAAACTCATCCGAAAAGAGAGCGGCGTTTTGTGAGTCGGTTGTTGAATATTTATTTGCGACATCCTAAAAAGTGGCGTGTGCTTATGCAAAAATTTCGCCATTATCGCAATTTATATTATACGTTTGCTAATCAAATGGCTAAAACGGTTCAATGTGAGAGGCTTACATGTAAAATTACATATGGATCAGAAGATGCCGCACAAACAGGGATGATGGTCGGAGCATTTTGGGCAGTTAGTGGTTTGGCTGTAAAAGTGATAAAAAGTCATCTTCCTTTTTTGCAGCAGCCACAAATCCGAATTATTCCCTCCTTTGGAAAAAAAAGCTTTGATATTGACTTCTTGTGTATATTCAGACTGACAGTTGGTCATGTTATTATTGCTAGTCTAAAATTAGTAAACTTTAAATACAAGGGGGCTGCAGGAGATGGCTGAGCATCCGATTCAAGGTCTCATGAAAACTGCCATGGAAAGTATTAAAGATATGGTAGACGTCAATACCATTGTGGGTGATGCAGTAGAAACGCCGGATGGTACTGTCATAATCCCTATCTCGCGAGTAACCTTTGGCTTTGCCGCAGGCGGCGGNNGCGGGGAATTTGATACACAGGAAACTGATGCCCAAATGCCGGAGCAAGCATTCGGTGGTGGCAGTGGAGCAGGTGTTAGTGTAAAACCAGTTGGTTTTCTGATTTGTTCTTCTGTCAGCGGAGTACGCTTCATTCCTGTAGAAGGTCATATTCTCTATGATCGCATATTAGATATGGTTCCTCAGGTCCTTGACCGCCTGCAGCAAATGGTAAGCGGTTGTAAGAAGACAAGTCAAGGGGATAAATTTGATGAACTTGCGAAAACGGCTGAAACGCAGGCACAGTAAATAAAATTTTTCATTAAAAACCCGCACATGACTGTGCGGGTTTTTACATATCATATAGAAATGTTTATTTAGTGAATAGAATCAAGGGTTTCCTTGATTTTAGTTGCGTGCAGAGCTTCTGACTCAGCAAAATGACGATACATTTTGGAGACTTCAGGATTGTTTATTTGGGATGCAAATGTTTGATAGTCCCGCACAAGCTCCTGCTTTTGTGTTAAGGTGGTCCGTAAAGCTGTTTTTACATCTAATGTTTCCAATTTTGTCACCTCCCTTTTATTATCGCCATTAGTATGTGCAGAAGAGCTTTTTCTCATGTATGGAAGCTTTGACGAGAGGGAAAAACACATATATAATAGTTAATGTTCAGAAATGAGAAAGGGATTGTTTATGGTACATAAAATACATAAATTAGTAATAGTATGCCTGTTCATGAATTTATTTTGCCCTGCTTTTATCTTGGCGGCAGCAGGCCCGCCCGATTTGACGGCTAAATCAGCAATCGTTATTGAAGCGTCCACCGGCAAAGTTCTGTATGCAAAGAATGCCGATGAAAGGCGGTATCCTGCCAGTACAACAAAAATTATGACACTGATAACCGCGCTGGAGCATGGTAATATAGAAGATACCATTACAACCAGTGCAAATGCGGCAAGCACGGAAGGCTCCTCACTTTGGTTAACTCCAGGGGAAAAGTTGAAAATGCTGGATATGCTGTATGGAATCATGCTAATTTCCGGTAATGATGCTACTGTCGCCGTGGCGGAACATATTTCCGGCTCAGTAGGTAATTTCGCTAAGTTAATGACGGAAAAAGCACATGCTATTGGTGCTGCTAACACGAACTTTGTTAATTCAAGCGGGTTACCTGACCCTAACCACTATAGTACTGCCCGTGATCTGGCCAAAATTACAGCCTATGGTTACAAGAATCCGCTATTTTCTCAAATTGTAGGTACCAGACACAAAGTAATTCCCTGGCCGGGGAAAGATCATGATCGTGATCTATATAATGAAAATAAGATATTAACGCTAATGGAGGGCGGCAATGGCGTTAAAACCGGTTATACAGAAGCCGCCGGACGCTGTTTGGTTTCAGGAGCAAAGCGTGATAGNNCCCGTGATAATGTGCAAATTATAACGGTTGTTCTTGATAGCGATCATATGTGGGAAGATTCAATGGCACTGCTTGAATATGGATTAAAACAGATTAAAACAGTGAAGATGTTCAATAAGGGCGATGTACTCAAAACTGTTCAGGTTAATAATGGGAAATCTCAGGGTGTTCAATTGATAATTAATGAGGATGTTAGTATTCCTGTTTCTGAGTCAGATCGAGAAGAGTTTAAAACGATCATTGATGCACCAACTAAGATTGAAGCGCCTATTATACCAGGCCAAAAAATTGGCAAAGTTAGAATTTTATATAAAGAAAAGGAGTTTTCCTCCGTTGACCTGGTTGCGGCTGCTCAGGTTGAAAAGAAATCACTCTTTGGATTTTTATGGGGGTCAGTGTGGAATTTTTTTACCTTCGTCATCCGTAATTTTGCATAAGAAGGCTGTGAATTAACAATTCATAGCCTTCTCCCGTTCTAGCCTACTGACTGTTATCATACCTTCTTAGGGGGGGTTGGCAGTGATTAATATGATTTNNATGATTTGGCTGTTTTTTTTAGTCAGCGGTGTTTGTTATGGCGGCTGGAGTGGGCGCATTGAATTAATTACACAAAGTGCAATTAGTGCTGCCGAAGGAGCAGTTGCGCTATCTTTTAAGCTAATAGGGGTAATGTGTCTATGGCTGGGAATTTTAAAGATAGCTGAAAAATCAGGTATCGTTACTTTTTTTTCTTGGCTGATTGGTCCGATTATTCGCTGTCTGTTTCCTTCAGTTCCTAAAAACCATCCGGCTATCGGTGCTATTACCATGACGGTGAGTGCAAATATGCTGGGTTTAGGTAATGCTGTAACCCCTTTTGGAATTAAAGCAATGCAAGAATTAAAGAAGTTAAATAATGACAGGGACACAGCGTCTGCCGGTATGTGTACATTATTGGCATTATGTACAACTGGATTTACCCTGGTACCGGCAACCATTATTGCAATACGGTCAGCAGCAGGTTCAACTAATCCTACAGAGATCGTTGGCACTACACTTGTGGTCAGTTTATTAGCAACTTTGATAGCGTTGGGGGTTGATCGAATTTGTCAGCTGCTGACGAAAAGACCGGCAAGGAGGCGGCCTTAAGTGATGGAAGTGCTGGGCAGTATATCAGTTTGGATCGTGCCGCTCTTGATATTACTTATTCCGATAGTCGGTTTTTTGAGAAGAGTTAAGGTTTATGAGGCTTTTGTGGAAGGGGCTAGTGAAGGCTTTCATACGGCTATCCGGATTATGCCTTTTTTAGTGGCGATGATGGTTGCCGTCAATGTGTTCCGGATTTCCGGTGCGATGGATGTTTTTGTGAATAGTCTGGCGCCTCTACTGAATTATATTGGCGTTCCACCGGAATTAGTGCCGCTCGCTATTATGCGTCCTTTATCGGGTACAGGCGCACTAGGGTTGACCACGGAATTATTACATACATATGGTCCCGATTCCATAACAGGAAAAATTGCTTCTACAGTACTGGGAAGTACAGATACGACTTTCTATATTCTAACGGTGTATTTTGGAGCGGTTGGTATTCGCAATCCCCGCTACTCCGTCATGGTGGGACTGCTGGGCGACTTAGCCGGTTTTCTGCTTTCTGTATATATTTGTCATTATGTTTTCTCCTGGTAAGGTCGGTAACAATAGTTACCAGCCTTATTTTTTTGGCGGGTAGTGGCACTTAAGAGGCCTTCGAATACACTGTACAGTGTAAAACAAGGTGAAGTGGGGGGAAGTCCATGGTTAAGGTAGTTGTTATCGGTGGTGGCTGGGCGGGCTGCGCGGCTGCTATTGCTGCCGCAAAGGCTGGTGCCGGTGTAACGTTGTTGGAACGAACGGATCTATTGTTGGGAACCGGGCTTGTTGGTGGGATTTTCCGTAATAACGGACGGTTTACTGCGGCTGAAGAAGCGATTGCAATGGGTGGAGGTGACTTATTTGTTGCAATGGATGCCAACACCCGGCACAAGGGAGTTAATTTTCCCGGACACCAGCATGCGTCTTTGTACGATGTAACCACCATGGAGCCTTTAGTGCGTAAGGTTTTGCAGAATTATAATATTGAAGTACACTTTCAAACCAGAGTGATTAATACCGTGAAGTTTGGCAAGCAGCTGCAGGCAATTGTAATCGATGGAGATGAAATCATTCAAGGAGATGTCTTTATTGATACCACTGGTTCAGCAGGACCTATGGGCAATTGCATAAAGTATGGGAATGGCTGCTCAATGTGTGTGATTAGATGCCCGTCTTTTGGGCCGCGCGTCAGCGTTACCGCCAAATCAGATATCAAAGAAATAATGGGACAGAAGGCTGATGGTACTTTTGGAGCAATGAGCGGATCTTGTAAGTTAAATAAAGATTCTTTGTCAAAAGAACTTCGGGAAGAGCTGGAAGAAAACGGGGTTGCAGTCATTCCGATGCCTGAGAGTCTAATTAAAACAGGAGGGTTAGGAAAAAAAGCCTGCTCTCAATATGCGTTAGCTGAATATGAGTCGAACATAGTTCTTCTGGATACGGGCCATGCAAAGCTAATGAAACCATTTATGCCGATGGAAGAGCTGCGGGCGATTCCCGGCCTGGAAAGAGCACGCTATGAAGATCCTTATGCAGGCGGCATTGGTAATTCGGTCAGATATTTAGGAATTGCACCTTGTGATGATTCACTTAAGGTGGAAGGAATTGATAACCTTTTTTGTGCTGGTGAGAAAGCAGCTATTCTTGTCGGACACACAGAAGCTGTTGTAACGGGTCTGCTTGCCGGCCATAATGCTGTACGTCATTGCCTGGATATGCAATATCTTAAACTGCCGCGGTCGTTGACTACCGGCGATTTCATTACTTATGTACATGAACAAATGAATACGATTGAAGGAGTGCGGCTGCGGTACACTTTCTCCGGATCAGTTTATTTTGAACGGATGAGACAGCAGGCACTTTACTCGATTAACCGGACAGAAATTCATGAGCGGGTAGCAAGTGCCGGCTTAACCGATATCTATAACCGGTGTTTGGTTTAGGAGGGATAAGTATGATTCGCAAATTTGCTTCCCGGTGTATTGATATTAATACGGAGTATTGCCCGTGTATGCTGGCAGAAACCAACCACTGCGTATTTTGCAGCCACTTGAAGGGTGAGCAGGTATGCAATTGCAATTGGACCGGATCATGTATATTGTACGAAAAACAATGGAATTCTAAAAAGCAGGATTTGCCAGGCGAGGAAACGAAAGTACGTATTGAAATAGAAAGTCCGTTGACCCTAAAAAAAGAGATAGGAAAGCATACGTATCACTTAGAGTTCAACGTTACTCCTGAATTAGCGCAAGGGCTTAAAAAAGCAGGATCGTTTATTTTTATGCGCAGAGCAGGAGATCCTGAGTTTTATTACTTCCCCGTGGGCATAATGGGAGTAGAAGATACTCTTGTCCAGGTTGTTATTGAAGCGATTGGGCCCAAATCGGTGCGGCTGCTAACAGATGATACTTGCTCGCAGATTATTGTCCGTGGTCCTTATGCAAATGGAATTTTTGGGCAGCCCTGGATTGACAATACCAAATCCAGTAAGGTAATATTAGTTGCTGGAGGACTAGGTCAACCACCGGCGATGCCTATTGCTCGAACATTGGTGAGCAATGGCAACCAAGTAACTGCGCTGGTAGCTCCAGGGAAAGTTGGCCGTGCTTTTATCGAAGCAGAGCTGCGGGAACTCGGTATTGAAGTAATTTCTATTCCTTCCCTTCGCCAAACCGGTTTGCCATTATTGCGTCAGATTTTTGCCAGTGAAGAGCGGCGCCCTGATTTAGTAGTGAGTGCCGGACCGGATGATCAACACTATGCTCTTATTGCTGCTATGCAGGCAGTGGATGTAAACTTGCCGATGGCTGCAACGAATAATACCACTATGTGTTGTGGTGAAGGAATTTGTGGTAGTTGTGAAAAGCTTACCCGCGATAATAAACGGGTTAAAACTTGTAAAGTACAGACTGACTTTACCGAATTTATTTGTGATTAATTGAAGTTAGGGGATTCAGTATGCCGGAACGTTTACAGAAAGTTATTAGTCAGGCGGGAATTGCTTCCCGGAGAGACTCTGAAGAATTAATTAAAGCTGGCCGGGTTAAAGTAAATGGTGTTGTAGTAACAGAGCTAGGCACGAAAGTTGAACCAACCCGGGATAAGGTTGCCGTAGATAACAAACTCATTCGCAGTGAAAAACCGGTATATATTCTCCTGAATAAGCCCCGGGGTATTGTAACGACGCTGCACGACCCTGAGGGCCGGAAGACTGTTGCCAGTTTGTTCCCGGATATTAGCGAGCGAATTTATCCTGTAGGCCGTTTGGACTACAATACGGAAGGCTTGCTGATTATGACAAATGATGGAGAGCTTACCCATGCGCTCACCCATCCCAGCCATGAAATAGCTAAGACATATCGTGCTAAAGTGCTCGGCAAGCCACCGGAAGAAAAGCTTGACCGCCTGCGTACCGGTATTAAGCTGGAAGATGGTCTTACAGCGCCAGCTAGAGTAAATACGATTGATTATGAGCGAGAAAAAGATCTTACAACCGTTGAGATTGTCATTTTTGAAGGGCGCAACCGTCAAGTTCGCCGGATGTTTGAAGCCATTGGTCACCCTGTGCGTCAATTGAAGCGTATTAAGTTTGCATTTTTGACTCTAATTGGGTTGCGGCGAGGTGCTTATCGCCACTTAGAACCGGCGGAAGTTGAGAACCTGCGAAATATTGCCCTAAAAAAATAACTTTTTCTTGTAAGCCCTTATTCTCACCGGAGATGAGGGCTTTTTCTGCGAATGCTAGTGTCTTGGCAAAGTTGTGAATTAGAATTAGACAGTGTAGATTTTTTGACAATGCAAGGCGGAGGAGTCCGCGCATATCGGGAATATGTAAGGCGACGACAACGCAGCAGTGCGGAAAAAGATACGCTNNTACGCTGGCTAAGCTAAGATTTGACTTTGGCAAGGCACGAGCCAAGATGCAATTCATATGAGGATATTAGGTGATGAAATGAAAAATATAATTATTGTAGGCGGCGGTGCAGCAGGTATGATGGCCGCAGTTAAAGCTGCCGAAACTGGCGGGCACGTAATACTGCTGGAAAAAATGTCGTCACTGGGCCGCAAAGTACTGATTACCGGAAAGGGACGCTGCAATATTACAAATGCTTGTGACGTGCAGCAATTGATAAAAAATATGCCCGGCAATGGACGGTTTTTACATAGTGCGTTTCGGGAATTTAGCAATACCGATATGGTTGAATTTATTGAGCATTGGGGAGTTAAGACAAAAGTTGAACGGGGCGGGCGAGTGTTTCCGGTTAGTGATAAGGCAAAAGATGTTATTGATGCTTTTGTTGATGCACTGGCTGAAAAAAAGGTAGAAGTCCTTACTAACCAGACAGTTAGAAAAATCCTCGTCGAAGACGGTCAAGTAACAGGCGTGACTACCGATCAAAAGCAGTATCCAGCTGATGCTGTCATTTTAGCCACCGGCGGAGCATCCTATCCGGGGACAGGATCAAGCGGAGACGGATATAAAATGGCCAAGGAATTGGGAC
>DDHB01000006.1 GCA_002337925.1 Sporomusaceae bacterium UBA1887 | reverse complement strand
GGAAGTCGCTGATTAGACAAAAGCACTTACAACTGTGAGTGCTTTTTTGTTTTATTTATAGTTTTATTTATAATAGAATTTACTCAAATAGGGGCAATAAGAGTAGCATTGAGGCGAGGTCGTTCAGACGGTTTTAGCTGCAAGGCGGAGTGAGAACGCAACTGGAGTTGTACTGGAAGTACGGAAGGTGCGCTCGGAGCGAGTGCGCAATTTCTTGGCACTTTAGTGCCTTAGAAATGCGGCCTACCCCTTGCGGGTGCAACGCAGCAGATGAAGCCGTATCAACGATCGGAGCAGCGCTGTTACAACGCTCCGAGGCTGCTGCTTAGCCAACGCTTATGCAACGGCGCTCCCCCTGCCTGATTAGTAAATTATCACAAAGAAGCATAAGTAAGGATGTTGTAGTACAAGGAACAGGAGTTTTTATAGTGAGCGGGAAATATAAAAAGTAGAAAAAATGGACAGAGAGGGTGTTCTTTAATGCATCAGGTAAGCTATACGAAACGAAACTGCACCGATCAGGAGAAAATTGAAGCTTTTCTTTTGAGGGAAAGAGTTGGCGTGGTCGGAATGGTGAGTGACGGACTTCCCTACGGCGTTCCCGTAAATTATGTATGGTACAACGGCTCCGTTTACTTTCATGGCATGGGTTCGGGTAGAAAGGTAACCATTCTTTCCAAGGAGCCACAGGTTTGTTTCACAGTCTATAAGGAAGAGGGGACAGTGACTGATCCGGTACCCTGTCATGCTGATACGGCATATATGAGCGTAATGCTTTTTGGAAAGGCTGAAAAAGTAACTGACTTTGCAGAGTCTGCTGCCGTTTTGCAGAAGATGCTTGATAAATTTATGCCAAAGTATTACAGCAATACGTTATCCAGTACCTTGATTGAGAAGTATCGCTCTTCACACGATGGTAATGGGGTTGCCGTTTACCGGATAACGCCACAGGAAATGACAGCCAAGGAGAATTCGGCGGAGCCCAAGGATCTATTTAGCCTGAAAATGTAATAACAGCAGGTTTGCATACAGCCATTGATCCGCCTTTCGCGTGATCAATGGCTGTAATCATTATATGTAGTCAAATATTTGAGTGTCTGGCATGATCGATGCATTAGTAAATGCCAGAAGCTATAGAGGGGGGAGTAAAAATGTTTGATTTTAACGTGTTATTACAAAAACTGGATGGCAAGGAATGTATTCAAGGGACTTATGTCCGCAAAGCTGTTGAAAGTGATGGTATGATTCAGTTTGACAGCCTTCTCGTGAGAGGCTGCGGTAGTCAGGAATTTATTACTACTAATGAGGAACAAAGCAGCGAATTTTTTCAAAAAGCAGAGTATCAAGGTTATGCGACCAATAGTTCTTCATACGATAATCAGGATCAATATGAAACAGTAGGTTACTGGCACACCCGAGCATAAGGCAGATAAGAAGGTGTCGGGTAGCTGTCGCCGCAGACAGTTCCCGACACCTTTTTATTTTCCAGGCAATAAAAAAATCGCAATCCAGCAGGAGAATAAAGCTGAGTGAACAATAAAAATAATATAGTCAGGCTTGGGGAGGCGGTTGTCTATGCTAGTGCGCAATTATATGACACTGGAACCTAAGGCACTCTGGTCTTATAATACGTTGTCAGATGCAGCTTTTCTTTTCTAAAAATATCAGATTAAAGGCGCTCCTGTTATTGATGAGCAAAAAAAAGTGTGCGGAATAGTTACCTTTGCTCAATTAATTAAGGCGATACTTAATAATTTGCCACTTAATGAACCTGTTTGTACCTTTATGTGTGTGAATGTAATTACGGTAAAACCTGACTCGACCTTGGAGGAAGCCTGGGATATTCCAGTAAAACGTCTGCCGGTAGTGGATAAAGATAATAAATTAGTTGGCATTATTACAAAAAGCACTTTCCTGCGGGCTTTTCAGGCACAACTGGAGAGAGCCAATAGCGAAATCGACGCTATCATCCGTTCTGCTCATAGCGGCATACTGGTTATAGACAGCTACGGACGCATCGTTACGATAAATGGAGGAGGAGCAAGACTGCTTAACGTAAATGCTCAGGAGGTAATTGGCGAGGATATAGCCGTAATTACAAATGAGTTTTTACTGAAACAAGTATTAGTTACGGGCGAAAGCAGGCTCAGACGGCGGGCTGAAATTAATGGTCAGAATCTTTTTTTCAGCACTGCGCCTATTATGGAAGGGATGGAAGTCGTTGGTGCGGTAACGATTATTCAGGATACATCTGAATTACAAGTGATTATAGAAAAATGCAGTTCGCTGCAAACGGAAGCGCAATTATTAGAAGCCGTAATGGAAACAACCCACAGAGGAATTGCCGTGATTGATGAGAATGGGGATATGCTGCGGGTGAACAAGTTTTTTGAAGAGATGTTTGGCTATAACCGGGAGGATATAATAGGTTCGTCAGCAGCGGATTTGATTCCTGAGGCACATTTATCAGCTGCAGTTGAAACAGGAGTACCTCACGTATATCAGCTTTTTTGCCATAAGGGAAGAGCATTTTTATTAAATCGCTTACCGCTATTTGTAGAGGGAAAGGTTACGGGCGTATTAGGTGAATTTATCAGCTTTGATGGCAATCAGTTAAAAGACCTGCAAAAGAAATTAACGGTTTTGGAGCAACAGTATCCGCAGGAGAAAGCAGAAATAGCAGGCATGCATGCAGCTCGGTTCACTTTTGAGCATATTATTGGACAGTCACGCAAAATCATCCAGGCTAAAAATGTTGCTGCAAAAGCTGCCGCCAGCAACAGCAGTGTACTCATTACAGGCGAAAGCGGAACAGGGAAAGAGTTGTTCGCCCATGCCATACATAATGCCAGTGAAAGACAAGATAAACCTTTTGTATGTGTAAATTGTGCAGCGATACCTGCTGAGCTTTTAGAGGCCGAACTATTTGGCTTTGAAGATGGTGCTTTTACTGGTGCTAGAAAAGGTGGCAAAAAGGGTAAATTTGAGCTGGCTGATAAAGGCACAATTTTTCTTGATGAAGTAGGCGATATGCCATTAGTCATGCAGGCGAAATTACTCCGCGTTTTGCAGGATGGGCGAGTGGAACACGTAGGAGGAACCAGTATAATTTCCTGTGATGTGCGTATCATAGCAGCTACGAACAAGGACTTAAATAAAATGGTGCTCGCTAAAGCATTTCGCGAGGACTTATTTTACCGGCTGAATGTCATTAATCTTCAGCTGCCTTCGCTTAGAGAACGAATGGAAGACTTTGGGGAATTAACAGCAACACTATTGCAAGCAATTTGCGCCAAACTAAAAATACCGGACAAGAAGCTGTCTGCTCAGGTTATTGCTATTTTACGCAGTTATGGCTGGCCGGGAAATGTCCGTGAATTATTGAACTGTCTGGAGAAACTGGCAGTAATGACTGGGGCTGTTGAGATTAAACCCAATCATTTGACGGTGCTGCAAATTCCTTTACAGCAGCTTGATCATTGTGGTACAGGGAGATTGGCAAGTGACTTGGATGATCAAGCAGAAAAAGCTAAAATTATTGAAATATTGCATCAAACTGGTGGCAACAGGTCTGTGGCTGCTCGGCTTTTAGGCATACATCGGTCAACCTTGTATGAAAAACTAAAAAAATATCATATAGGGTAATGCAAGTTAATGTCGGGGGGGACACGAGGTGTGTCTCCTCCGACATTACTGTTATTATTTGTTTTGCCGATCCTGCTATGAACAAGCTATAATAAGGAGAAGCTAGTTTTAAAGCAGAAAAACTCAGGTGGTGATGCGCGTGTTTCAAAGAAGTAGTATAGTTAAGGCATGGGGCTGGCTGACCAAAGTTAAAGATGATGTATTGATTTTGTATTATGCCTGGAAGAATCCCAAAACCCCTGCCTATATTAGAGGATTACTCGTGCTGATGGCAGCTTATGTGATCAGTCCGATCGATATTGTGCCGGATTATTTACCTTTCCTTGGTATTATGGATGATTTGACGGTCATTCCGGTTGGGATACTTTCCTTAACTCAGTTATTACCCAAACAGGTACGTCTGGAGAGTGAGCGGGAAAGTCAAAAGTGGCGCAAGCGTATACCTTTTATTGTGGGACTGCTGGGCATAATTGGCCTGGCTTGGATCGTCATGGCAATCGTGGGGATTGGATATTTATTGCAAAAATAAAATGTTAAGCAGATGAGAGTGAGGATAATTATGGCAAAAGCTTTAGTATTAGCTGAAAAACCTTCAGTAGGCAGGGATCTTGCCCGTGTGCTGCACTGTCATAAGTCAGGTAACGGCTACTTCGAAGGTGATAAGCATGTTGTGACCTGGGCTTTGGGACATCTAGTCACATTAGCAGATCCCGAGGCTTATGATGATAAATATAAATCATGGAAGATTGAAGATTTACCTATGCTGCCTGAGCATTTAAAGCTTGTTGTCATTAAGCAGAGTGCCAAGCAATTTCAAGTTGTTAAAGAGCAGCTTCATCGCAAAGATATTACAGAAATTGTTGTTGCAACCGATGCAGGACGCGAGGGAGAACTTGTTGCCCGCTGGATTATTGAAAAAGCCAACAGCAATAAGCCCTTAAAACGTTTATGGATCTCTTCCGTTACAGACAAAGCCATACAACAAGGTTTTGCCAACCTGCGTCCCGGAAAAGAATATGAAAACCTGTATTATTCGGCAGTTGCCCGTTCAGAGGCTGACTGGTATGTTGGTCTTAATGCCACCAGAGCATTGACCTGTAAGTACAATGCCCAGCTTTCCTGTGGCAGAGTGCAGACGCCAACATTAGCGATAATTGCCCAGCGGGAAGAAGAAATTCAGCATTTTAAACCTCGCAAGTATTATGGCATTACTGCTTTAGCGGATAAGCTGCAACTCACCTGGCAGGATAGCAAAACGAATGACAGCAAATGCTTTGATAAGGCAAAGTGTGAAACGATTATTGCATCGTTAAAGCAACAGGCTGCAAGCATTGCTGCTGTTGATAAAGCCTATAAAAAGAAGTTTTCTCCACAACTTTATGATTTGACGGAGCTGCAGCGTGATGCGAATAAATTCTTTGGCTATTCAGCTAAGGAGACACTATCCATCATGCAGAAATTATACGAAAGCCATAAAATACTCACGTATCCAAGAACCGACTCCCGTTATATTTCAACTGATCTTGTTGATACGTTAAAAGACAGGGTTAATGCCTGCGGTGTCGGCCCTTATACAAAGCTTGCCTTTAAAGTGGTCAAGGGACCAATTAAGGCGAACTCCGCTTTTGTTGATAATACCAAAGTGTCTGATCATCACGCTATTATTCCAACAGAGCAGACGGTTGTTTTAACGGCTTTAAGTGAAAAAGAACGGAAAATTTATGATTTAGTGGTAAAACGCTTTTTGTCCGTCCTGTATCCCCCTTTTGAATATGAACAAACAACAATTAAAGCGACAATAGGGGGACAAAATTTCATTGCCAGAGGCAAGACGATAATTGCCATGGGGTGGAAAGAGATTTATCAAAATGAAACAGAAGAAGATGAAGGTAAAGAAGATATAAAAGAACAGTTATTACCTTCTTTACGTAAAGGCGATCAATTGCCAGTTGCGGTTTTTACCTTAAATACGGGTGAAACGAAACCTCCGGCACCATTTAATGAAGGAACCTTGTTATCGGCAATGGAGAATCCCGGGAAATATTTGAATGCCGGTGATGAGTCTTTAAAGAGGACATTGGGAGAAACGGGCGGACTGGGAACGGTAGCAACGCGAGCGGATATTATCGAGAAGCTGTTTCAAGGTTTTTTGATCGAAAAAAAGGGCAAAGATGTTATCATTACGGCAAAGGGCAAGCAATTATTGGAGCTGGTTCCAGCAGATTTACGCTCACCGGCGCTGACTGCGAATTGGGAACAGAAACTAAGTGCCATAGCCAAAGGTACGCTGCGTAAAAATGATTTTTTAACTGACATAAAAAAGTATACGAAGTCAGCCGTTGAAGAGATAAAAAATAGCCAGGAAAAGTTTCGTCATGATAATATGACAAGAAGTAAATGTCCTGATTGCGGTAAATACATGCTAGAGGTAAATGGGAAAAAGGGCAAAATGTTAGTTTGTCAGGATCGGGAGTGCGGACACAGGAAAGGAATAGCCCGCATTACGAATGCGCGGTGCCCTAATTGCCATAAGAAACTGGAAATGCGCGGTGAAGGAGAAAACCAGTTATTTGTATGTGCCTGTGGTCATCGCGAAAAGCTGTCTTCTTTTACAGAGCGAAGAAAAAAGGAAACTTCAAATGTTTCTAAGCAAGATGTATCAAGATTTTTAAAAGAGCAGCAACAACAAAAAAATGAGCCGATTAATAATGCGCTTGCTGAAGCGCTTGCTAAACTGAAACTAAAATGATCGTGTAATAAGGAGAGGTGGTTTATTTGATGCCTGTTTTATTTCTTGCCCCTTTTCACAGTATGGCGAACATTGCAGCAAATATCGCAGAAGAGATGAAAATACCTCTGGTGGTTGAGGTTGCTGATGATGATAATGCGCAAGCTATGCTGCAGCGGCATCAATCGGTAGAAGTGGTGATTAGCCGGGGAGGAGTCGCTGAGAAGATCAGCGAAATAGCAGGCATCGTGGTAGTCGAAATCACCATGTCAACAAATGACTTGTTAAGCGCCTTGAGCCGCCTTACCCGGGATGGTATTCAAAGTATTGCCATTGTGAGCCGGGCCAACATATTTGATGGTACGGTGGGAGATTTTCGTATTGCTGATACGCAAATCTACATACGATCCTGTGTGGATGAGGAAGAGATTGCACAAACTGTTTTTCAATTATATGAAAAAGGGGTTAAAGGCGTTATCGGCTGCCGTATGGCCTATGAAACTGCCAAAAGCTGCGGTATTGTGGCGGAGCTTCTCGATTCCAGTACAGTCTCAATCCGCAAGGCGATTGAAGAGGCAATGCGAATCATCAGGGCTAAAGAGAGAGAACGGCTGCAAGCTGCTCAGTTAACTGCAATCATTGATAATATTGAAGAGGGAATTATTGCTGTTACCGATGATAAAAAAGTGAGTTTCTGCAATAATTTTGCTCGTCGTATTTGTGGTGCCATTGGCCAGGACATACAGGAAGCCCATATTGAAAAATTTCTTCAATACCGCAATCAGGAACGCATAGTAGTAATTAATGGAACCAGTTTGCTTGCGCGCATCATTCCCCTGGAATTCAATAACCGTAAGAAGGGAGATATCATTACATTCCAGGAAGTAAGCAATATTCAGGATTCAGAACGAAAGATCCGTCTCTCTTCTTACCAAAAAGGCTTGTATGCTAAGGATACCTTTGATGATATTATCAGTAAATCAGAAGTAATGAAAAGCATTATACATAAGGCAAAAAACTATGCTAAGTATGACTCTAACTTATTGATTTATGGTGAGACCGGCACAGGAAAAGAAATCTTGGCTCAAAGTATTCACAATCACAGCAAGCGCTGCAGGGGCCCGTTCGTGTCTGTTAATACAGCTTCTATACCGCCTAATTTGCTGGAGAGTGAATTATTCGGCTATGTGGAAGGCGCTTTTACCGGCGCCCGTAAGGGCGGTAAACAGGGCCTTTTTGAATTGGCACACGGGGGAACAATCTTTCTTGATGAAATTGGCGAGCTGTCTCCTGATATTCAGAGCCGTTTATTGCGCGTGCTCCAGGAGAAAGAAATTATGCGCATTGGAGATGACAAGATCATTCCCGTAGATGTACGGATTATTTCGGCGACTAACCGGGACTTGCTAACTCATGTCAAACAGGGCGGCTTTAGGGCCGATCTATATTACCGGATTTGTGTGCTCCGTTTGCGATTGCCGCCGCTAAGAGAAAGATTGGAGGATATTCCTTCTATTTTTGAATACTATGTGCGTAAACTGGCAGACAAAGAACAAAAAGAAATAGCAATACATGAAAATGTGATGAAGCTGCTAAAGGCATATCCCTGGCCGGGAAATATCCGGGAGCTTAGAAATATGGCTGAAGTAGTCGTTTATAGTGAGGAAGAAGTAATCACTTCTGCACAGATTGCTGCTATTTTTCAGGAAAATGAAGCTCAGGTTGACGGCGGCAGCTATATTACCATTCAGGAAAAAGGAACTTTAAAGACAATGGAAGCGGNNTCCCGTTACAGTGCTGAAGAAGTTTGTTATCGCTTGGGTATCAGCCGGGTTACATTATGGCGCAAGATGAAATAAAATTTCAATAATGAAACGAAACGAATTTCAAATATGAAATAAAAATAAAGAACAATGCTGTATTATAGGGCCAGAGGGCTTGGCATGAATATTGCAATATAAATAATTGTTGTATTATTCGCATTAAACATGCAAGGGGGAGAATAAAGAAAAATTCGTTTTTTGAACTTTTTTGTAAATGATAAAGGGGGATAAGGGCTTGAATAACTTTCTAACTAAAAAGTATGTTGCACTGGTAGCCTGTATGGTGGTTTTCTCTTTGGTTTTAGTGGGCTGCGGAGGAAGCAACAATTCAAATTCAGCTAAATCAAGTGAAAAAATTGTAATTAAAATAGCCTATGGCAATAACGTTGGAGAACCTAATGATAAGGCCGTTCGTGAATGGGGCCGCCTGATGAAAGAAAAAAGCAAGGGACAGGTTGAATTCCAATACTTCCCTAGCTCTCAGTTAGGTTCACAAAAAGATGTTACCGAACAGCTTACTATTGGTGCAAATGTCATCACCATTTCCGATGGCGGGTTTTTAATGGATTATGTTCCTGAGTTCGGTGTAACGTATTTGCCGTATCTCTACGATAATAAAGAACAGCTGTTTAAGCTTGTTGACAGTGATCTCTTTAAAGATTTGTCTAAGAAATTAGAAACAAAAGGCTTATATGTCGTTCACAGCAAATGGATTTATGGTGATCGTCATATTATTGCTACTAAGCCTGTTACTAAGCCGTCAGATCTTGAAGGTCTCAAAATCCGAGTTCCTAATATCCGTCTTTCTACTGAAATGATGAATGCTATGGGAGCAACTGCTACGCCAATGCCTTTAGCAGAAGCGTATCCTGGAATTATGCAAGGTGTAATTAATGGAGCGGAAAATCCTATCCCCGTACATTTTGGCGGGAAAATGTATGAAGGTGCTAAATACTTATCGCTAACCCGTCATCAAGTGAATCTTTCTACCTGGATTGCAGGCACGAAATTTATTGAAAAACTTCCTCCCGAAATTGTTGTGATGCTGAAAGAAACGGGAGAAGAAGCAGGCCGGTTCTTAATAAAAGAAAATGAAAAAGCCGATAAAGAATGCATTGAAAAAATGAAGGCAGCCGGAGTACAGGTCGTAGAAAATGTTGACCGTGCTGCATTTAAAGAAGCTACAAAAGACGTGCATAAGAAGTTTAAAGAGTTCCCAGCTGATCTGTATGATAAGGTAACTGCGATTATCAATAGCAAGTAAAATCCGGATACGATCGGCCTCGGTTGCGAAAACCGGGGCCGATCGTGTCAGAATAGTAAGGGGTGTGGATGAGTGGGGCAAGTCATCTGGAAAATAATAAAAAATATTGATGATATTGTAGGAATGGTTTTGATGGCATTCATTGTTTTATTAGCGTGTGCCAACGTGTTCATGCGTTATGTTGTAGGAGCTCCTTGGGGCTGGGTTGAGGAAGTGACTATTTTTACATTTGTATGGCTTACCATGATCGGTGCTGCATCTGTAATCAAGGCTGAGGGACATTGCAGTATTGATGTCTTAGTCCGCCGCCTGCCGCCGAAATATGAAAGGACTGCAACGATAGTTGCCGATATTTGCGTAATCATCACATTACTATTGATGATTTGGTATGGCTGGAAACTGGCCATGGGAGCTGGCGGCAAAGTAACACCGATGCTCGGCATTCCCTATACGTATGTAGATCTGGCTATTCCAGTGGCAAGTGTATTTATGCTGATTTATTACCTTGAGCTCACCTGGCTGGATATTACAGGAAAGCGCAAAAAATGTGACTTAGGAGAGTAAGGAAAATATGACAGTCTTAATTGCATCTTTAGTGATGTTGGCACTTTTTGGAATTAATGTGCCGGTTGCTTTTGCCGTAACCCTGGCGACATTTGTGTATTTTTTTATCAGTAATGATTTATCGCCTGTGATGGTTATTCAACGCATGATTGGCGGAGCTGATAATGTACCTCTCTTGGCTATCCCCTTTTTCATGATGCTGGGATCAATCTTAAATTATACCGGTATTACGCAGCGGCTGCTTAAACTATCTGATTTGCTTTCGGGACATTTACGGGGCGGCCTGGCTCAGACTAATGTTGTTTTGGGGGCTCTTATTGGAGGTCCATCCGGAGCCGGTTTAGCTGATGCGGCAATGATCTGCAAGGTCCTGGTGCCGGAAATGGTACGAAATGGCTATAGCAAACAGTTTGCGGCAGCTTTAACTTCGGCATCCGCTTTGCTGGGACCTATTTTACCTCCTGGAATCGGTCTCATTATTTACGGTTTCGTTTCAGATACCTCTATTGGAAAGCTTTTCTTAGGTGGCATGGGACCAGGGGTATTGCTTACCTTTTTGCTGATGGTTGCGGTGGACTGGGTTGCCAAGCGCCGTGGCTATAAACCGGTGAGAACCGTGAAGCCTAATCTGAAGGAAGTGCTGCTGGCAACGAAAGATGCCTTCTGGGGACTTATGCTGATGGTTATCATTCTTGGCGGTATCCGTTATGGCATATTCACACCTACTGAGGCAGGGGCAGTTACGGTCATCTACTCGCTGCTTGTTGGTTTCGCGTATCGTGAAACAAAGTGGGCTGATGTGAAAGCGGCTCTAGCGGAATCAGCCCGTGCGAATGGGTCGATTATGCTCATTCTGATGGCTTCAGCGGGTTTTGCCTGGATGCTGACCTGGGAGGGTGTTGCCAGCGACGTAACGACCATGATGGCTGATTTTACAACGAATCCCTATGTATTTCTCTTAGTCATTAATATTTTCTTGCTGGTTGTAGGAATGTTCTTAGATGGTAATGCAGCGATTATTGTCCTAACACCTCTCTTGATGCCAACGGTGCATATGCTGGGTATTGATCCAGTTCACTTTGGGATTACTATGATCTTTAACCTGTCAATTGGAGCTATTACACCACCTTTTGGCACAACAATGTTTCTTACTTGTAACTTAACAGGAGTAAAAATAGATGAATATATGAAGGAAATTATTCCTTTTTATTTAGCACTGTTAGTTGCTTTGGCTGCAACTACCTATATACCTGCATTATCATTAATTTTAGCTGATCTAGTATAACCGGCATAGGAGTGAAGGCACATGAAGGCAATCTATTTGAAAGAAGCAGGTAATATCCAGGTTGCGGATATTAATCAACCCGAATCTAAAGCAGATCAAATCTTGATTAGAGTTAAAAGCGTGGGGATATGCGGTTCTGATATCAGTGCTTATTTGGGGACAAGTCCGCTTGTTACTTATCCACGGATTATCGGCCACGAGATAGCCGGTGAAGTTGTGGAAGTGCCGGCAGGAGAAGAACTGCTTGCTGTAGGTGACAGAGTTGTGCTGGAACCTTACGTATACTGCGGGAAATGTTATCCTTGCCGGAATAAACGAACAAATTGCTGCGAGAATCTGAACGTCAGGGGAGTTCACATTGATGGCGGGATGGCAGAGTACGTCTACCATCCCCGTCACCTGGTGCATAAAGTGCCAGCCGGAATTCCCTGGAATCATCTAGCTATGGCTGAACCGCTTACCATATCTATGCATGCCGTAAACCGCTCACGCTTGCAGCAGGGGGAGTACGCGGTAATAACAGGATGTGGCCCGATTGGACTGCTGGCAGCTCAATATGCGTTGACTATCGGTGTGAAACCGATTATGGTTGATCCTGTAGACGAAAGACTGGCAATGGCTCGTAAGGCAGGCGTAGAGTATACTATCAATCCTGTGAAAGAGGATGCTGTTGAAGTTATCAAGGAGATAACCGGCGGCACTATGGCGGAGGTTGTTATCGAGGCTTCCGGCAATGCTGCTGCTATTCGCAGCTCGATTGACTATGTGGCTTACTCAGGCCGGATATCCTTAGTGGGATATCCAAAAAATGAGGTTGCCTTACCGACTGCTTTATTTACAAAGAAAGAGTTGGATATTGTGGGGGCGAGAAACAGTTTTCAGGCTTTTGCCCAAAGCATCCGCTTAATCGCTGAAAACAAGGTGGATGTGGCAGCTGTCATAACTAAGACCATTTCTTTTGAAGAAATCCCTGCAATCGTTCATGACATATCTGTCAACCCAGGCAATTACATGAAGGTAATCGCTGAATTAGAGTAGATAAAAGGCAATAAGAAAACCTTCCGTGGCTGTTGCCAGGGAAGGTTTTCTGTGTAACCGGGGGTTACTTTAAATTAATTTTTATATCTGTTTTTATATTTATCTTCTTCCTGGCTCTTCTTATATTTATTCCATAAGAAACGACCAGCCATGAATACTCCGGCAAAAAGCATTACGTTAAACAGCAGACCCAGCATTTCGGCAAACATGCCGCCACCAAAACCAAACATATTTCCTAACATGCTGCCAAGCATCATACCACCGCCCAAAAGGGCCATGTTGCGCAAAAAGCCGCCTGAAGAGGGTTGTTGAACATTTGGCTGCGCAGATTTTGCAGCAGCAGCAGGTGCTTTTTCAGTGTAACTGTTGGCAGGAGCAGAAGGCTTATAGCCAGAATTGGTAGAAGGCGCCGCTTGTTGGGTGCTTGGTGCTTTGGGAGCAGACATTTTAGGCTTGCCGCCGCTTACCGCAGCGAAACCAACAGCATTAAAAGCAAAAGCAAACAGGAAGGTTAATATCAATAATTTTTTCATTTTCATTCCTCCGTATGGGTTTTTACATCTTCAGGGAAGGTGTAAATTTCAGCTAGATTAGGCAATTCGCCTGAGAGATAACGGTCGATATCGTGGACATCAATGTAGAAGGTACAGGCTACTTCCAAATACCCCTGGTCGTTGCCTTGACTTACGCTCCGGATAGCCATCAGCCTTTCTCTAAGGCGGAGGCAGTCGTCATGGGACGCCGTTACATTGAGCGTTGCCAAAGGAACACCGTAGTCCCGAAGTACATCCTGTAGATTCATTCTCTCGGACATCAGTAATCATCACAATCCTTTTCGAATTATTTCTCTAATAGAGAATTTATACCCCCTTTACTATACTGTGAAAAGGGCAAAAAGTCAATGTTTTTATGAACGCCTACCTATGTAAACCACTTTTATCTCCCCATTTTCCTGCTAAAATTAGACATATTTGTGGAGATATGATAAAATTATAACTCGCAAGTACATTACGAAAGATGGTTGTGTGAAATATGATAAGTACAAATGGATTGACCCTTCAATTCGGCAAACGAATTCTCTTTAAAGACGTCAATATAAAATTTACACCTGGCAATTGTTATGGGTTGATTGGCGCAAATGGTACCGGTAAGTCTACCTTCCTCAAGATCTTATCAGGAGAGATTGAGCCAACTTCAGGCGACGTAGCGATTACACCAGGTGAACGTCTGGCTGTTTTAAAGCAGAATCATTACGAGTTTGATGAGTTTGATGTTTTAAAGACGGTTATCATGGGCCATGCCCGGCTTTATGCTATTATGGAAGAAAAAGATGCTTTGTATGCCAAACCAGATTTTTCCGATGAAGACGGCATGAAGGTTTCTGAATTAGAATGCGAATTCGCTGAGCTTAACGGCTGGGATGCCGAAACAGAGGCAGCTCGCTTGCTTAATGGTCTGGGCATTGGTGAAGCCTTTCATTATCAAAAAATGGCCGACTTGAGCGGTAACGATAAAGTGCGTGTCCTTCTGGCGCAAGCGCTCTTTGGTAATCCCGATATTCTTCTGCTGGATGAGCCGACAAATCATCTTGACATTGAATCTATTACCTGGCTGGAAGATTTCTTGTATGATTTTCCTAACACGGTTATTGTAGTATCCCATGATCGTCACTTTTTGAACAAAGTATGTACCCATATTGCTGATATTGATTTTCAAAACATTGGACTTTACGTAGGCAATTATGATTTCTGGCTGGAATCAAGCCAATTGGCACTGCAGCTGGCAAAAGACGCTAACAAGAAGAAAGAAGAGAAAATGAAAGATCTTCAAAGCTTCATCCAGCGCTTTAGTGCTAATGCATCGAAATCCAAACAGGCTACTTCACGGAAAAAACAATTGGAAAAACTTACCTTAGATGATATTAAACCATCATCCCGTAAATATCCTTATGTTGCCTTTAAGCCTGACCGGGAAGCAGGCGCTCAATTGCTGAACGTTGAGAACATTTCAAAAGCAATTGATGGCGAAACAGTCTTGAATGACGTTAGCTTTATGGTTGCCAAAGGGGATAAGATCGCCTTTGTCGGTCCAGATGGGCTGGCTAAAACAACATTGTTTAAAATCCTTATGGGTGAATTAACTGCAGACAGCGGTGATTTTAAGTGGGGCGTAACCACTTCACAGGCATATTTCCCTAAAGACAACTCCGCTTTTTTCGATGGTGTTAATTTAAATCTAGTCGATTGGCTGAGACAATTTTCCCGCGATCAGGAAGAAACCTTTATTCGCGGCTTCTTAGGACGGATGCTGTTCTCTGGTGAAGAGACGCAAAAAGAAGCGAATGTTTTGTCTGGTGGCGAAAAGGTGCGCTGCATGCTTGCGAAGATGATGCTGAGCGGAGCAAATGTGCTGATAATGGATGAGCCGACCAACCATCTGGACTTGGAATCCATTACATCTTTAAATACAGGCATGACAAACTATGAAGGAACTATGCTGTTTGTGTCGCATGACCATCAGTTTATTCAGACGGTTGCTAACCGAATCATTGAAATCACTCCTAAAGGTATCTTAGATAGACGCCTGACCTACGATGAGTACTTAGAAAGTAGCGAAGTGAAAAAACAATTAGCCGAGCTATATAGTAAATAAGGCAAAAAGCAATCCGTAAACGTACGGATTGCTTTTTTCATTGTTCCTGTATCGCACCAGTTGCATCGGCACATACTTAAAGCTAAGAAGTACAAGGAGAAGATTACATGCGAGTTCTCGTTGTAGAAGATGATGACATGCTGCGGGAAGCGGTGGTTGCTGTGTTGCAGGAAGAATTCTATGTAGTGGAAGAGGCAGGTACTGGCAGTGAGGGTTTGTATAAAGCACTGCAAGGCATTTACGATTTGGTAGTACTTGATATTATGCTGCCAGAAATGAGCGGCTTGGTAATTGTCAAAAAAATCCGGGCTAAGGGCAACAGCATTCCCATATTGCTACTGACTGCCCGGGACACTGTGGAGGACCGGGTTGCTGGTTTGGAAGCAGGGGCGGATGACTATTTAATTAAGCCCTTTGCTGTACCGGAACTTTTAGCCAGGGTTAAAGCGTTGCTGCGCAGGAGCGGCAGCGTAGGCCATGAGGGAGAATTGGCATATGGCAGTATTATTATTCAGGCAAAGAGTAAAGACGCATTTATTAATGAAGCACCACTCCACCTAACGGTAAAAGAATATGAACTGCTGGAGTTTTTAATAATTAACCGGGAGCAAATTCTGACACGGGAACAGATATATGATCGCATATGGGGGCTAGAATCGGACACTACGATCAGTATTGTCGATTTATACATTCACTACTTGCGCAAGAAGCTTGCTCCTTATGGGCAGGAGACGCTTATCCAGACGATCCGCGGTGCGGGCTTTATCCTTAAGGAGAACTAACATGCTCCAAAAAATAATGCGAACGCTTGCTACATTAAACTCTCTTGTTTTTCTGCTTATTTTTGCTGTGTTTGGAGCAATTGTGTACGGCTATGTGGCCTATCGCTTATTTGATGAGGTTGATCATTCGCTCCAGGCAAAGGCGGAAGAATTTCTCATTGTTGATGGGAAGATGGCCATTGTTAAACCTGATTCAGTACTGTTTGATCCCCGTATCTTTATTTTACTGCGTGATACGAATGGCTTATTGATCAGTCTTTATCCGAGCAGGCTGGATGAAGGCAATAATGTGAAGGAACTAGCTGCTCAGGTAGGCACAGGACCCCCGGTAACGAAACGAATTCATGGGCATATCTACAGGGTGTACAGCCAGCCTTACCGAATTCCGGATGCAGTCCTTGATGAGTTTGGTGAGCCTTTTACCGTCCGTGACATTATTGCTATTGGGATAGTTGATTCAGAGACTGCTCTTTTAAAAAGTCTCCTGATTGTAATTGGCGTAGCGATGAGTATCGGAATTCTTCTTATTATTTCCGCCGGATTTTATTTAGCCCGCCGGGCATTAGTTCCCATACGCAATATTTGGAAAAAGCAGCAGCAATTTGTAGCAGATGCTTCTCATGAGCTAAGAACACCTCTCACCATTATAAAAAGCAATGCAGAACTTGTTCTTCGCCATCCTGGCCACAGCATCCAGGAAGAAAGCATTCGTATCACGAATATCGTCCGTGAAAGCGTTCGGATGAATAAGCTCATATCGACGCTGCTTACGCTGGCGAGGGCGGATGGGGAGGAAGCAGAGCTAAATAAAACTTCTACAAATGTAAATCAGCTGATACAGGCTGTGGTTGAACAATTTCAACCGTTGGCAGATTTAAAGGGCTTGGCGCTTACGGCTGAAGTAGAGGGAGAATTGGTGCTGGCAGCAGATAAGGACCGGCTGCATCAACTGATGGTCATCATTCTGGATAATGCCATTAAGTATACAACTGCGGGGCAAATTGTAATCAGAGGCCGCTTGAAGGGAACGAATGTTCAATTGCAGATTATTGACTCAGGGCATGGTATTTTACCTGAGGATATTCCGCATATTTTTGACAGGTTTTACCGTGTAGACAAAGCCCGCTCACGGGAAGAGGGCGGTATCGGGCTTGGGCTGTCAATTGCGGAATGGATCGTGCATAAGCATGAGGGAAAAATTAAAGTGGAGAGCACAGTTGGCCAAGGCACGTGCTTTACAATTTTGCTGCCTGTAAACAGTTAGTGCCAGACCAATTAAGAGAAAAATATTGCTAAAATAATAAGAGCACTTACGCCTGTGTAAGTGCTCTTATTATTTTTAATAATCTCTAAAGAAATTCAAAAAAACGGGAGGTAGAATAAGCATAAAGGAGGGTGTAAGCCCGTGAATAATAAAAAAAGTGTTAAAAATAGTGCCAAATTAGTTGCAGCAGTACTGGTCATGTTAAATGCGTCTGTCGCTTTTGCTGCACCTGTAGAGTTATCCCTGTCAGACAGTGTTGCCTTGGCGCTGAAAAATAACCCTTCCATAAAAATGGCTCAATCCGATAAGGACAAATCAAAGTGGAGTGTTGACGAAGCGAAGGCCGGAAGACTTCCTACCGTATCTTTAGGCAGCTCATATAGTCTGAAAGATAATAATCCGGCAGGCACTGACGATCTCAGTAATTCGCTGCGCATGAACTGGCAGCTTTACAGCGGCGGAAGAGTCGAAGGTCAAATTGACCAGGCTAAACGCGGTGTACAGGTTGCTGATTTAGGTGTGGAAAAAACGAAACAACAACTGAAGCTGGATACTACTTCGGCTTACTTCACAATTTTGCAAACTAAAAATCTAGTTGATGTTAATCAGCAATCCGTCAGCAATCTGCAGGAACATTTAACTTCCGTGCAAGCTAAATATGACGTAGGCGTTGTTGCCAAGTCGGATGTTCTCAGAGCAGAAGTGGAGCTTGCTAATGCACAACAGAACTTGATTAAAGCACAAAATAACTATGATCTTGCCGTTGCAGGACTATTGAATACGATGACAATTGATCCAGGGACTGAGCTTGCCCTTACAGATACACTTAGCTATCAGAAGTATGATAAAACACTTGAGGACAGTCTTGCAGCAGCTCAGGTAAGACCGGATGTTGCTCAGGCCGATGAAAATGTGAAGATTGCAGAAACTGCTATAAAAGTGGCGAAAAGCGGCAACCGTCCTTCTGTTTCGGTCAGCGCATCTAATGGCTGGAGCGGCTCGGTATTACCGGAAAGCGGTGATGATAACTGGAATGTTGGTTTATCAGCCAGCTGGTCACTCTTTGATGCTGGTTCAAGCAATGCAAAAGTGAAACAGGCTGATGCATCACTCGATAAAGTAAAAGAACAGGCAGTGCAGGTGAAAAATGCTGCAGCACTGGAAGTGCGACAAAACTACCTCAGTATGCAGGAAGCAGAAAAACGTATTGATACAAACAAGGTAGCTGTTGGCAAGGCAGAAGAAGATCTGGTAATTGCCAGAGAAAAATACAATGCCGGTGTCGGAACAAACTTGGATGTTATTGATGCGCAATTAGCGCTTACCCAGGCGAAAACAAATGAAATTCAAGCGTTATATGATTATAACGTAAGTGTTGCTAAAATTGATAAAGCGATTGGTTTGAGAGCAGAATAACTGCTGCAGACGGGGGAGGGTAAAAATGAAGGCGCTTTGGTTTTTCATAATGAAATACAAGGTATGGCTGATTCTTGTCATTCTTGCTGCTGCAGCAATTAAAGGCGGCCTGCTTTATCAGGCCAGCCAGACAAAGCAGGTAGTGACGACGAAGACTGTTAAAGTAGAACGGGGCGATATCGTATCCACTGTTTCGGCAACTGGTACGATCAAACCGGTTAACATGGTAGAAATCAGTTCTAAGATTACCGGCTTAATTGAAGAAATGAAAGTACAGGAAAATGATGCAGTTAAAGCCGGTCAGGAACTGGTTGTTTTAGATGATACCCGGCTGCAGGCACAAGCCTCGCAAGCACGGGAAAAGCTAAATAATACAGCAACAAATTATGAGCGCAATGAGCGTCTTAACCGGATCGGTGCCGTATCGGAACAGCAGCTTGACAGTTCCCGCCTGGATTATAAGGTAGCGCAGGCTGCGTATGATGATGCAGTATCCCAGCNNACGATCATTAAGGCTCCGATTGATGGTATTGTTATCGGCAAACCTATTCCAGCCGGTCAAACGGTGGCACAGGGTATTTCGAACCCAATGGTCATTTTGACTATTGCCGATATGTCGAAAATGCAAATTGAAACACAAGTGGACGAAACTGATATTGGCAAAATTGCCGTAGGTCAAAAAGCAACCTTTACTGTTGATGCTTATACAGGTAAACAATTTACCGGAAAAGTAGCCCGTATTTCACAGAAAGCAACGGTTACGTCCAATGTTGTCTACTATACCGTGTTTATTGATGTTGATGCTACCGATAACTTGCTGAAGCCGACAATGACAGCCCGCGTTTCTATTCATAGCGGCGAAAGCAAGGACACCTTAACATTGCCTCTCTCTGCCTTGAAATCAGGTAGTACGGGTCAATATGTAACGGTGTCCAGAGGAAATGGAAAAACGGAAGATGTAATTGTCACCACCGGCCTGATCGGTGAAGACCGCGTAGAAATTACCAGTGGAGTAAGTGAAGGTGATCAGGTCGTTCAGGCACAGGTTAAGGCGGCAGCGTCAACGCAGCAGCGCCAGGGTAGTGGTACCCGTATTCCCGGTGTGGGAAGGTAAGGGGGTATAACGATGACAATCGCCTTATCGAATGTAAAAAAGATATATCATATGGGTGACACGGAAGTTGCCGCACTGGCAGGCATCAACTTGAATATCAGCGCAGGTGAATTTACTGCCATTATGGGACCTTCAGGCTCGGGAAAATCGACGCTGATGAATATTCTGGGCTGTTTGGACCGTCCGACAGAAGGCTCCTATCTGCTTGACGGGCAAGAGGTTGCTTTTATGACAGATGATCAGCTGGCAGTGACCCGGAATAAAAAAATCGGTTTTGTATTTCAAAATTTTAATT
>DDHB01000061.1 GCA_002337925.1 Sporomusaceae bacterium UBA1887 | reverse complement strand
GACGTGCTCTAACACGCCAGCCTCTACAGGTTGTCTAACCGGGAAACGGTTAGCCCATATGTTACAAACTATTCAGAAATAGCCGTACACCTTGGGGAGGGGCGGCTATTTTCTGTTGGTCGTGACCAATACCATAAGCGTGGCAAATGCAACAGCAATTGACAATGCTTCAAATACAGTCATCCTACCACCCCCTTCCTTGCCAGGAAGGGGCTAACCGTCCCCCGAGCAGCCTGTATGCTTATTATAGCATAGTTTCGCAATCCAAAATCATATAATCTGAATATTCAAAAGGTCGTTCCCTTGCAGGAACGACCTTTTTTATTATGTCTATTTGCGCCGCTTGTGCAGCTCGGCCAGCAGTTCAGCTGGGGTAATATTATGATAAGCCAGCAGCACCAGGCAGTGGTACCACAGGTCCGCCATTTCGTACAGTATTTCATTCTTGTCGTTATTCTTTGACCCAATCAGCGTTTCCGCTGCTTCCTCACCTACTTTTTTCAGGATCTTATCCTGGCCTTTGGTAAAGAGATAAGTCGTATAGGAGCCTTCCTGCGGATTAGCCTTGCGGTCGGCAATTACATGATACAATTCCTGCAGCACCGTTGCCGCACTCCCATATACTTTGGCGGGATCAAATAGCTGCTCCCCGTCTTTTTCTCCGCCGAGTGTCCGGCTAAAGCAGGAAAGTGTTCCTTCATGACAGGCCGCACCGGTTTGCTCCACGCTCACCAGCAATGTATCACCATCGCAGTCATAGCGAATGTCCTGTACCTTTTGCACATTACCGGAGGTTTCCCCCTTTTGCCACAGGCTGCTGCGACTGCGGCTGTAAAACCAGGTCACACCGCTTTGCACTGTTTTTGTAAGGGCTTCTCTGTTCATGTAGGCCAACATCAACACCTTACCGGATGTGCTGTCCTGTATAATGGCGGGAATCAATCCCTTATCATCGAATTTCAGTTGTTCTATATTGATCATAATCGCACCTCCACTCCGCGTGACCGCAGATATTCTTTCACTTGCCGTACAGAAAACTGCCTGAAGTGAAATACCGATGCAGCGAGCACCGCATCTGCCTTACCTTCTGTAAGAACATCATAAAAATGCTCCAGTTCTCCCGCTCCGCCTGAAGCAATCACCGGTACATCAACAGCCTCAGCCACCGCCCGGGTGAGAGGGATATCGTATCCGTCTTTTGTGCCGTCTTTGTCCATGCTGGTTAACAGAATTTCACCGGCACCAAGTGCGGTTGCCTCTTTGACCCAATCCAGCACATCCATACCGGTAGGGGTACGTCCCCCGTTAATATAGACTTCCCATTTATCAGGTTCCGTCCGCCTGGCGTCTACAGCGAGAACGATGCACTGGCGGCCAAAGCAGCGGGCTCCTTCTGCCAGTAATTCACGATTTTTCACGGCAGCCGTATTGAGCGATACTTTATCGGCACCTGCCTGCAGCATACGCCGGATATCCTCTACCGTCCGGATGCCGCCGCCCACTGTGAAGGGAATAAAAACCTCAGCAGCTGTCCGTTCCACTACTTCTACCATGGTATTGCGCTCATCAGAAGAAGCGGTAATATCCAGGAAAACCAGTTCATCGGCTATTTCGCCATCATACAGCGTGGCCAGCTCCACCGGGTCACCGGCATCGCGCAGGCTGACAAAGTTCGTGCCTTTTACTACCCGTCCGTCTTTCACATCCAGGCAGGGTATAATGCGTTTGGTATGCATATTATTTCACCTCTCCCCGGGCAGAGCTTAGTGCCTGCGCTAAGGTAAGCGCCCCTGTATACAGGGCTTTGCCGACAATGACCCCTTCAATATCCGGACCGGCTTTCATGAGCTCTTCAATATCTTGTATGCCGCCAACGCCGCCGGAGGCAATGACCGGAATCTGCGCAGCCCTAGCCAAAGCGGCTGTAGCTGATGCATTCACACCGCTTAAGGTGCCGTCCCGGGAAATATCCGTATAAATAATGCGCTGCACACCGGCAGCAGCCATGCGCTTCGCTAACTCTTCGGCACTAATTCCGCCGGTAATTCCCCAGCCTTCAACGGCTGCCTGACCATCGCGGGCGTCAATCCCGACAACGATTTTGTCGCCATATATCCGGCAGGCCTCTTTAACCAGACCGGGATCTTTTACCGCCACTGAGCCTAAGATTACCCGGCTGACGCCTGCCGCTAATATTTCATCTATTGTAGCCAGTGTGCGAATACCGCCGCCCAGCTGCACCGGCATAGTCACTGTCTTTACAATCTCTGCAATAACGCCCAGGTTAACCGGCTTGCCTGCCAGCGCACCATCAAGATCCACCACATGGAGGAATTCTCCTCCTTCAGCCTGCCAGCGCACTGCCATGTCAACGGGATTATCGGCAAAAACCGTTTCCTGGTCAAAGCGGCCTTCGGTCAGGCGGACACATTTGCCGCCCCGTATATCAATTGCGGGAAAAATGATCATACTACCTCTCCTATTGGCCCAGCCAGTTTTTCAGCATCTGCATTCCTACTGCGCTTGATTTTTCCGGGTGAAACTGAACAGCCTGCACATTAGCGCAGCCAACTGCCGCTGTTACCTCCTGTCCATAGGCAGTTACGGCCGTAATCACCTGTTCGTTCGCCGGTACGGCATGAAAGCTATGGACAAAATACACATACGGATTGTCTGGTAAGTCTGCAAACAAAGGACTTGCCGCCTTATAGGCGAGGCTATTCCATCCCATGTGAGGGATTTTAAGTCCATTTGTCTCGATCTTCCGGACCATTCCAGGGATAATGCCGAGACCGGCGACACCCAAGTCCTCCTCACTGCCGTCAAATAAAAGCTGCAATCCAAGGCAAATACCCAGAAAAGGCGTTCCCCTGTCAACTACCTGATGTATAACCGCTTCCAGGCCATAGCTGCGCAGATTGTTCATGCAGTCGCCAAAAGCACCGACTCCTGGCAAAACGACTTTATCGGCAGCCGCGATTTGACCGGCATCGCTTGTTATGACTGATTGGGCGCCCAATTTGGCAAACGCTTTTTGTACACTATATAAATTTCCTCTGCCATAATCAATAATTGCAATCACTTAGGCTGCCTCCTTTACTTACGTTATAGGCTTCCTTTGGTAGATAGAACGCCAACAATGCGCTCATCCTTACGAGTGGCTTCGTCAAGCGCACGGCCAAGCGCTTTGAACAGCGCTTCAATAATGTGATGTCCGTTTTTTCCATGGAGCAGCATGACGTGCAAGGTTATTCCGGCATTATCGGCGAAGGCCCGCAGGAATTCTTCCGTCAGTTCCGTATCAAAACTGCCGATCCGCTCAACCCGGGTATCTACCTCATAATGCAAAAAGGGACGTCCGCTGAGATCAAGCGATACCTGAACCAGGGCTTCATCCATGGGTACAAAAGCTGTACCGTAACGGCGGATGCCTGCTTTATCACCAACCGCCTGAGCCAGGGCTTTCCCCAGAACAATACCAGTATCTTCTACTGTGTGATGTCCGTCAATATACAAATCGCCCTCAGCTGTAAGCGTAAGGTCAAACAAGCCATGCTTTGCCCATAAGCTCAGCATATGATCAAAGAACCCAATGCCGGTTTGTACAACAGCCTGACCGGAGCCATCCAAGGTGAGAGTTGCCTGAATATTGGTTTCTGCGGTACGGCGCTCTACCGTGCTCGTCCGGCTCATGCTTTTACCTGCTGTATATAGGCTGCTACCGCCTGCAGCAGCGTGTTGTTCTCTTCCACTGTTCCGATTGTAATGCGCATGCACCCTTCCAGACCTGGCGCACTGCCGAAATCGCGAATCCCTATTCCATTTGCCGCCAGCCACGGGGCCAGTCCATTGCTGTCAGCTTTTATCAGCACAAAATTGGCCTGTGAAGGATAAACTTCCAATCCTTCAATTAAACTGAGACTATCAATCAACCGCTGCCGTTCGCGTATNNGCCAAATCAATATCGGGTTCAAACGCTTTGCGCCGGTCATAGACCACTTCTGCGGCTGCCAGCGACAAGGCATTCACATGGTAAGGCATTAACGCCTTGCCAAGAATGGTTGTAAGCTGCGGATCAGCAAGCAAATAGCCTACGCGGGCAGAGGCTAAGCCATAGGCCTTGGAAAACGTCCGGGTTATGATGAGATTGGAGTATTTACTAAGCAGTCCGATTGCCGAATGCCCGTGAAATTCATAATAGGCTTCATCTACCACAACAGGGCACTCCACCCCCGCGACAATTGCTTCAATTGTTTCCATGGGGATTGCATTGCCGGTTGGATTATTCGGATTACACAGTAGAATCAGGCTTGCTGAACTCGCGGCTGCAGCAGCCAGCACTTCTTCGGCAGACAAGGAGTAATCTGCCTTAAGCTGAACCGGTACCGCCTGGCTGTCAGCCAGCTTGGTGTAAATGCCGTACATGGAAAATGAAGGAGTCGGAAAAACAATGCTCCGCCCCACTCCGCCAAAGGCATAGCACAGTGCAGCCAGCAGTTCGCTTGAGCCATTACCGATAACCACGCTTTCACGGGATAGATTCATTGCTTTGGCAATTTTATCACGAAGCCCGACAATCCCGATATCCGGGTAGCGGTTAAAGGCCAGCTCACTTATCCGGGCGATAACATCCTTCAGAACAGCAGCCGGTAAATTGGTGGCCCTTTCGTTGGCATCGAGACGAATGGGAAACTCTGTTTCGTCAACCGAATAAGGCTTGAGTTGATCTAAGCCGGGTCTAATCAGCATTTGCTTTCCCTCCTGACGCGAATAGCATTTGCATGAGCCTCCAGTCCTTCGGCCTCAGCAAGACGGATAACCTGATTGCTGGCGGCCAGTAAAGCCTGCTGGCTGTATGCAATAATGCTTGTTTTTTTCATAAAGGTTTCCACATTTAAAACCGAATAAAAGCGGGCAGTACCACCTGTAGGCAATACATGGTTGGGACCAGCCAAATAATCCCCTAACGGCTCCGGTGACCAGGGTCCTAAGAAAACAGCTCCTGCATGCTTCACATAAGGCAGCAATCCAAAGGGATCAGCCGTAAGAATTTCCAAATGCTCCGGTGCCGACAAATTAGCCAGCTCCATTGCCTCTAAGATTGTTTCCGTCACCAGAATCAGTCCGTTTTGCTGCAGCGCCTGTTCGGCAATTTCTCTGCGGGGAAGCTTAGCCAGCTGACTGGCAAGTTCTTCCTCCACAGCTGCTGCCAGGTCGGCACTGTCGGTAATTAAAATACTCGATGCCAGCACATCATGCTCTGCCTGACTGAGCATATCGGCGGCAATGTAGCGTTTGTCTGCTGTTTGATCAGCGACGATGAGAATTTCGCTGGGGCCGGCCAGCATATCAATATCACAATACCCATAAACAGCTTTTTTAGCCAGAGTAACAAAAATATTGCCGGGACCGGTAATTTTATCCACCTTGGGTACTAGCTCCGTGCCAAAGGCCAGAGCGGCAATCGCCTGAGCACCGCCAATTTTAAAAATCCGCGATACACCGGACTCCCGCGCGGCAACCAATACATAAGGATTCACAGAACCATCTTTAGCCGGAGGGACTACCATGATAATTTCCTGCACCCCTGCTACCGAAGCGGGAATTGCATTCATAATAACCGATGACGGATAAGTTGCCGTCCCGCCGGGAACATAAATGCCCACTCGTTCCAGAGGAATACACTTTTGTCCTAACAGCGAGCCGTGCTCCCGTTCCGTAAACCACGATTTCGGCAATTGCTCTGCGTGAAAACGCCGTACATTTGCAGCCGCCTGCCGGATGGCTGCCAGGGTTTCGCTGTCGACCAATGTATAGGCAGCATCTATTTCCCCGGCTTGAACCTCCATAGTTTCTGCTGTCACATTAGCACCGTCGATCATTTGCGTATATTGGAGAACCGCCTCATCCCCCCGCTCACGCACAGCGCCCACAATCGTATCTACTACCTGGGCAGCAGTTAATTCCTTGCCAAAGACCTGACGAATGCGGGCCTTGGCTCCTTCTCCCAGATTAACATGATCGAAGCTGGGTTTAACCAGAATTTGCTTGCGTTCAAGAGCAGTCAGCTCTTTCATGATCAATCGTTTCATTGTTTAGCCTCGCTTTCCAACAGGCTCCTTAAGTCCTCACTCAATTGATGAATGCGGTCAAATTTCATTTTAAAGCTGACCCGGTTGGCAATTAGCCGGGCAGTAGCCGGATGAATGCTAGCCACTTCTATCAGATTGTTTTCTTTAAGAGTTCTGCCGGTCTCAACAATATCGACAATCAGCTCAGCCAAACCTACCATCGGGGCCAGTTCAATAGAACCGTTAAGCTTGATAATCTCCATTTGGATACCTAGGCTGTGAAAGTACTTTTCAGCAACCCGGGGATATTTTGTTGCCACCCGCATGTGAGCATAGTCACTCATTTTGTCCTGCAGCAGACTTTGGGGAACAGCCGCCATCAAGCGGCAGAAGCCATACTTCAAATCCAGCAGTTCATAAATATCTTTATTTTCTTCTAGCAAAACATCTTTGCCAATAATACCGATATCAGCAGCACCATACTCAACATACGTAGGCAGGTCCTGCGTTTTTGTGATAATAAAGCGAATTTTGGCTGCTTCATTAGTAATAACCAGCTTGCGCGAGTTTTCACTGAGTCCTTCGGCTGAAAACCCTACCCGGGCCAGCATGTTAGCGGAGAGATCAAACAATTTACCTTTCGGTAAAGCAATTGTTAAGTAATTCATATCACTGGAAGTCATAGCTTCGCTCCTGTGATTTTATTTCCTTTAACACATTAAAGGATTAACATGTTAATATATTATCATCTTTAAAAAGAAAGGTCAATTACTCTTGTAGGATTTTTGGTGAATATGTAGAAGTATTTGGAGAATACTACCAATAACATAAAGGGGGTTCACTATGGCACCCGCACTCAACATTTTAGTACTTAATCCATTAGCTGACCGGCATATTGAAAAAATTAATAATGTTGCACCCGATACCGTTATTCACACTACTAATCTGGAGGACGCCAGACAGCACATTGGTGACGCCGATATTCTGATCACCTGGGGCTGGATGGATATTCGCACCCTTTTTCAAAATGCTCCCAAACTAAAATGGGTACATGCACTAAGCGCCGGTGTAGAAAAATTAAATTTTCCCGACATGCAGGCAAGTGATACTATTTTAACCAATTCCAAAGGGATTCATGGCATTCCGGTTGCAGAACATGTTTTAAGTCTTATGCTGGCTTTCACAAGAGGGCTGAACCTTTTAATCCGCCAGCAGCAGCAAAAGATCTGGAAGCGTGTTCCCACCGAGGAAATTCAGGACAAAACCATTGCCATTGTTGGGCTTGGCAGTATTGGCCGGACAATTGCTAAAAAAGCCAAAGGCCTGGGCATGAACGTAATCGCTGTTAAGCGGGAAATAACAACGGAAATCTTTGTTGATGAATTATATACTCCCGACCGTATCTATGAGATGCTTGCAGAAGCTGATTTTGTAGTGGCAGCCTTACCCCTGACTGAAGAAACAAATGGATTTTTCCGCCTTGAGCATTTTCAAGCAATGAAGCGATCTGCCTATTTTATTAACATCGCCCGTGGCGCTGTTGTAAAAGAAGCTGACTTGATTCAAGCTCTTGAACAGGAATTAATTCAGGGAGCCGGACTTGATGTCTTTGATCACGAACCCCTGTCAAAGGACAGCTCTTTATGGGCAATGCCGAACGTTATCCTGACACCGCATTTAGCAGCTTTGTCACCAGCTTATCTTGATCGGGCAATGAAACTCTTTGCCGACAATCTGGGACGGTTTATCCAGCATGCTGAAATGGAAAATGTAGTTGATAAGGCCAAAGGATATTAATTCAATTCATCCGCTTCTCTGAGTAAAGTAAGCTCCGGTATATCATGAAACGCCGGTGCGTCATGATGGCGGCTTACAATAGCAATTACCGCTGCCCCGCTGCCGATTTGCTTCAGAAAAGCAGCACTTCGCCCGGCGTGATGAAAGTAGGTATGAAAGGCGTGGCGCAAATTAGCAACTTTGCTGCCCCGCCCTTCTTTTGCCCATTTTCGCGCCCAGTGCGGCGCTATTTTGTGAGCAATAACCGCCGCAATTTTATCAAACGTACTGACATCGCCCTTTACCTTCCCCACATCGTGCAATAAAGCACATTGGGTAAGCAGCGGCTTATCAATATCTGTCCGGTCTTTTGCCAGACGCAGCGCCGTATATGCCACATTCAGGGCATGACGCTGGTCTGGCTTATTCATATTCCAGAAAAGCCGCTGCTCTGCCGGACGAAGCTCGCGACCGACAAAATCACGGTCAGCATCGGTTATCGTTGCCGTCAATGCACTAACAACCTGATTGATTCGCTTTAGCATTTTTGTTAACCACCTATATAATGGAGCTTGGTACAACACCGCTGCCTCGTGTTTATTTCTGCAGCCTCCCGGCTCTCGGCCTCCAGTGCCAATTCGACCCGCCAGCCTTCTGCCCTAAGCTTATTCGCTGTTGCAATTGCCTCTGGCAAGCTATTGCCTTGCCAGGCTACATAACAGTCTTTGTCTGCTGGCGGTGTGCTTAAGCCCTGCCGCTCCAGTGCCAGCAGCACCCTTTCAATGCCGAGAGCAAAGCCGGTTGCCGGACTGTCGCTGCCGAAGGCCGCAAGCATTTTGTCGTACCTGCCGCCGCCGCAGATCGGGAAACCTAAGCCCGGTGTATAGCCTTCAAATACCATACCGGTATAATAGTCAAAATCACGAATGAGCCCCAAATCAAAATTAACATGCTCCTGTACACCATAGCTAGTCAACAGCCGGAAAATATCCGCCAGATTATCGAGCGCTGCCCGGCTGACCTCATTAGGAGCCATCTTGTAGGCCTGCTCAAATACTTCCTGGCGGCCATGCAGCACAGGAATACTTTTGAGGAACTTCTGCATATCGGCGCTCAAGCCGCTGGCACTGAGGATTTCTCCCAATCCAACCAGATCACGCCGGACAATTGCGGCTTTGACCTGCTGGCGCTGGGCGGGATTCAANNTTTCCGCCATAATGCCATTAATAAAATCCACCTGACCGAGACTGACTTGAAAGTTGGTTAAACCGGCTTCCTGCATAGACGCAACAGCCAGTGCAATAATCTCTGCATCGGCAGCGGGTCCCGGTGCTCCCAGAAGTTCCACTCCGGCCTGGTAAAACTCGCATTGCCGGCCAGCCTGGGCCAGTTCATACCGGAAAACATTCGTCAAATAAAACAAGCGCAGCGGCACTCCTGCTTCGCGCATGCGAGTTGCAGCTGTCCGGGCAATAGGCGTCGTCATATCCGGCCTCAGTGCCAATATACGATTATTCTTATCCAAAAACTTAAACATATGCTGTTCTACGTCATTCGTTGCGCCAACCATCAGTGTTTCCAGATATTCGAAGGTAGGAGTTACAACCTCATCATAGCCCCAATTGCCAAAAAGCTGGGCCAAACCTGCTTCAACCACCCGTTTGCGACCTGCCTCACGGGGCAGAAAATCGCGTGTGCCATACGGAATTTGCGGTACATAGTCTTGTTTCATTTATGCGTCTCCCCCATCAGCTGTATCTTTTAAACGGTCCAGGATCACCTTATAACCATCCGCTCCATAGTGCAAGCATCGTTTGACCCGGCTGATCGTTGCTGTGCTTGCTCCCGTCCGGAGGACAATATCGTCATAAATATGGCCTTCCTGCAGCATGCGGGCTACTTCCAGGCGCTGGGCCAGTGACTTTAATTCGCTGATTGTACAAATATCCTCAAAAAACTGATAGCATTCTTCCTCTGACTGGAGTGCTAAAACTGCCTTAAACAACTGATCTGTCAGGGCATCCTTTAATTTCGGATTGACCGTCATGGTCATCGCTCCTTCACTGGATTTCTTTTCATTGTAATTACTATTCTAGTATAAACATCTTTTTCCTGTCTTTAATCCTTTTTTTCTTTACTTTGTGATAAATAAAGTGATATTTTTTTACTTGACATGTTTACACTACCATGATACTATTTGTTACATCAACTACATAGAAAACTCATTTCATCAAGAGTTGGCTGAGGGAATGGCCCTATGACGCCGCGGCAACCAATCACAGCAATGTGAAAACGGTGCCAATTCCACGGGAGTTTATCCCGGCAGATGAAGATTAAAAGGTTAACTACCTCTTCGTCTTTGTCGAAGAGGTTTTTTGTTTTTTAGAAAGGAGCAACTATAACCATGATTAATTTGTCAGGTATTACTAAAACCTATCAGGGTACCGCCGGACAAGTGGACGCCCTTAAAGGTATAGATCTAAAAGTTGACCAGGGCGAGATTTTCGGCGTTATTGGCAAAAGCGGCGCCGGTAAAAGTACACTTATCCGCTGCATCAATATGCTTGAACAGCCAACTACAGGTACCGTAACGGTAGATAATCAGGAATTAACGACCATGAGCGAGCAGGATTTACGAAATATGCGCAAGAGGATCGGCATGATCTTCCAGCATTTCAACCTTCTCTCCTCCCGTACTGTGTATGAGAATGTCGCCTTCCCATTAGAGCTGGCCGGAAAAAGCAAGGCAGAAATCGCTGCCGATGTGCTGCCACTCTTAGAGTTGGTAGGATTAACGGATAAGAAAGATCAATATCCGGCACAGCTTAGCGGCGGTCAGAAGCAGCGGGTAGGTATTGCCCGGGCACTTGCCAGCAAACCGCTGGTGCTGCTCTGTGACGAAGCTACATCTGCCCTCGACCCGCAGACAACTAAATCCATCCTTGATTTATTAAAAAGTATTAATGAGAAACTCAATTTAACTATTGTCTTAATCACACACGAAATGCAGGTTATCAAAGAAATTTGCAATCGCGTCGCAGTCATCGAAGGTGGTTTGATTATTGAGCAAGGACCGGTGCTTGATATCTTTACAAAACCAAAATCTGCAACTACGCGGGAGTTTATCCGGGCCATCATTAACTACGATTTGCCAGATATCTTCCTTGATACAAATTTCTCAGCGACTCCCCTGCAGGATGGAAACCTGGTTCTGCGCTTATCCTTCATCGGGCATGCTGCGGGAGAACCGATTATCGCCGGTATGATCCGCCGCTTTAATGTAGATACCAGCATCCTCTACGGCAATATCGACCATATTCAAAGCACTCCTTTTGGAACACTGATCGTTGAACTATCGGGAGAACAGCAAAATATTGAAAATGCCTTGAACTATTTACGGGCAAAAGATTTGGGAATTGAGGTGATCGGCTATGTCGCAAGAAATGCTCGCGCTGCTGGTTGAGGCATTATTGGAAACTACTTATATGGTAGCGATCTCGGCTTTTGTTGCTGCACTGGTCGGTATTCCGTTAGGCGTCATACTGGTTACAACAGATAAAGGACACATCCTTGAGAATATCCCTTTAAATAGTGTGTTAGGCGCAATTGTCAATGCTGCCCGCTCCACTCCCTTCATCATTCTGATGGTCGCTATTATCCCGATCACCCGCATGATTGTCGGTACCTCTATCGGAACCAATGCGGCGGTTGTCCCCTTAAGTATTGCCGCGATCCCTTTTGTCGGACGCATTGTGGAAGCAGCCTTAAAGGAAGTAGATCACGGCGTAATCGAAGCCGCCCAGGCCATGGGAGCCTCCCCCTGGGAAATTATTAAAAAAGTCTTGCTGCCGGAAGCGCTCCCTGCCATTATCCTTGGTCTCACCATTACCATTATCAGCCTCATCGGTTACTCGGCAATGGCCGGAGCTATTGGCGGCGGCGGGCTGGGTGACCTGGCTATTCGCTACGGGTACCAACGGTTCCGGGCCGATATTATGCTGGCAACGGTAGTGATCCTTATTGCCCAGGTTCAGCTTGTCCAGTCGGGGGGAGATTATCTCGCCCGCCGGCTTAACAAAAAATAAATTCCAAAAATAATAAACTAAAATTAAAAATTCAGGAGGAATTCACGATGAAAAAATTAGCTCTCTTACTTATTTCCGTGCTTACTCTGGCTCTTGTCGCCGCAGGATGCGGCAGCTCATCCAATAACTCTGCCAAAGCTCCTGCGCAAACAGCTAAAACAGTGCTAAAAGTAGGTGCAACTGCAGTTCCTCATGCGGAAATTCTAAAGGTCGTAAAGCCCTTGCTTGAGAAAGATGGTATTGATCTGCAAATCGTTGAGTTCTCCGACTATGTCCGTCCTAATGTTGCTGTTGCAGAAAAAGAGCTGGATGCTAACTTCTTCCAGCACATTCCTTATCTGACTAAATTCGCTGCCGAACGCAATCTGCAGCTCACTTATACCGCTGCTGTTCATATTGAACCAATGGGCGTTTACTCTAAGAAAATTAAAAACCTGAACGAAATAGCCAATGGCGCTCAGGTAGCTATTCCCAATGATCCTACTAACGGCGGACGCGCACTTGCTCTTCTTGCCAAAGCGGGCCTCATTAAACTGAAAGACGGCGTTGGCATAAATGCTACTGTTAAAGATGTTACCGACAACCCTAAAAACCTCAAAATTTCTGAACTGGAAGCACCTCAACTGCCCCGTGCTTTAGATGATGTGGCAATTGCCGTTATTAATACTAACTACGCTTTGGAAGCCAAATTAGTCCCTACTAAAGATGCGCTGTTCATTGAACAAAATGATTCCCCTTATGTTAATATCCTTACTGTTCGCAAAGGCGACGAAAACCGCCCTGAAATTCAGAAGCTGACCAAAGCGCTGACTTCTGAAGACGTAAAGAAATTCATCAATGAAAAATACCAAGGCGCAGTTGTACCTGCGTTCTAACTAAAAACTAGGGAGGCTCTTCCAATGAATAAATGGGTAAAATCGACTGCCCTTACGCTGGCAGTTGTATTCTCACTGGGTCTGACCGGTTGCGGCGGCAGCCAGACAGCTAAACCGGCTAATGATAAACCAATAAAAATCGGTGTTACTGCCGGTCCCCATGCGGAAATTATGGATTTTGTTAAAAAGGTTGCTGAGAAAGACGGCTTAAAAATTGAAGTAATCGAGTTCAACGACTATATTCAGCCGAATGTTGCTCTTAACCAAGGCGATATTGACTTAAACAGCTTCCAGCACCAGCCTTATCTGGACAATATCGTTGCTGACCGCAAATATGAAATCTCCTTCCTGGCAAAAACAGTTATCTTCCCAATGGGTATTTACTCTAAGAAAGTAAAGAATATCAATGAGCTCCAGCCTGGTGCCACCATTGCAATCCCTAATGATCCTACCAATGGCGGACGCGCCCTGCTGCTGCTCGAAAAAGTTGGCTTGATCAAACTGAAACCCAATACCGGTCTGAAAGCAGCGGTTACCGATATTGCTGAAAATACCAAAAACCTCAAAATAAAGGAACTGGATGCCGCTCAAATTCCCCGTTCCCTTGATGATATCGACTTAGCAGCGATTAACACCAACTATGCCATGACGGCCGGTCTGGTACCGACTAAAGATGCCATAGCTTTGGAAGATCCCAATTCTCCTTATGCCAATATCATTGCCGTCCGCACTAAGGATAAAGAGAATCCTGCCTTCCAGAAATTCGTTAAAGCTTATCATTCAGAAGATGTAAAAAAATTCGTTCAGGAACATTTTAAAGGCTCTGTTGTTGCGGCCTGGTAAATACGAAAAGACCTGCCTATAGTCGGCAGGTCTTTTTTTACTATGCTCTTCATTTCCTGTCGGCCCTTCTGGAAATAGCCGGTCCGAAGGATGGGAAATCATCAGCTTACGTTAAGAAATCCGTACTGTTTGAGCGTAGCGAGTTTACGAATTTTAGTAGGCTGATGATTTCCCAAGGCTATTGGAAGACAGGCCTAGACCTTTTGCTACTTTTGGGGCAATGCCAAAAGTAGATCCGCTCTACTTCATTTCCGCCAAAAATATTTTAAATGCAATTACAACACCCGTTACTGCCGTCAAAGTCATGGTCCAGCCCAACAGCGGCCTGGTGTAATGAACCCGGATTATGATAAACATAGCACAATCAAAAAGCAACGAACAACCATAAGACCACCCATGACCATAAGAAATTCCGCCGATAAAGTAATGATCAATCCCCTCAATTGCCCCATAAATAAAAACCCACAAAAAAGTGTGCTTCCATTGCTGCTGCCCTCCCTGCGAAGGCAAGCGGGATAAGAACAGCAAGGTTGTTGCCGGTAAGGAAACATAGGTGTTTAGCAGTTCTACAACCGTCTCAGTGTTAACAAGAACATCAGGGTTAAAAATCCAAAAGGAGTGATGGTAGCCAAGGTAGCCAACACTCATATTAACAAGCATGACAAATAAAATGGTCGGGTAATATTTTTCCCAATTCCTCCAGTCTGCCCATTTCCATGCGGCAGCCAGGAAACCGGTGAGAAGACATATTCGAAACACTAAGATGAGCCACATACGCATACTCCCTGCCAGCGAAAAAACTATTCCAGTTAGATTGCCCATCTTCTATCGATTCAATGCTGCACATTAGTGTTTATAGTCATATGCCATACTTTATCAGGCGTATCCCACTTTCGGCTTGATTAAACACGAATTTAACATGCCGCCGGAACCAATGAAACAGCGCCCTCATAGTATAAGTAAATTTGGGAGGTGCAAATGAATATGAGCTATTATTTCGAGTGGAGAGCAGAAAAAGATATTCAAATTCTTCCTGGCAATTATTTTGAGAGCACCCTGCTGCTGCCTGGAGATATTGATTCTTTAGAATGTCTTGAAGCTTTTCCGTTCGCCTGTATCGTTGAGGCAGGCAAACTCCTTGCTGCAACAGAAGGCAGCATAGCTAGCAGCGGCCAGGAAGTCTCTTTCCGAATAGACACCAATATTTTTCTCGATCCTGGGCTGCTTGCTGCTTCGCTACGCCTGGATATATACAAGGAGTCTCAGGTGATACTGTCTATTCCGCTAAGTGTGCCTTCCGTACGGATCGACTGGCCCGAGCGCGGTATTTTTATTGTTACCGTTCTATCCATTTAGGCCTGAACTTTTCGTAGCTGCCAAATCCATAGCTGGCGCCTGACTTTCAGTCAGTTCATCAAGCGATTTATTCATGGTTTCTTTGCCTAGGAAGATAATATCCATTGCAATAATCGCCAGTACAATCGTAAACATGGTAAATACGATGCCATATTGATCAGACCCTGTCATGAGAGACCCAACAGCAATCGGAGCAATAATACCGCCAAAGCGGCCGCAGGCTGCCGCCCAGCCCACACCGGCAGCCCGGGCGTGAGTGGGATATTGTTCTGCCGAATAAGCATGCGTTATTCCCCAGGCACCGAGGTTGCAAAAGGACATGATACAACCCCATAACACAATTTCTTCAGCAGACTTGGCATTGCCAAACATATACGCCGAAATAGCACAAACTGCCAGCATAGACCCCATCGTAGCCTTGCGCCCAATCTTGTCAACAAAATAGGCAGCCGTAAAATAGCCTGGAATTTGCGCCATCGTCATATACAAAAGGAATTCGAAGGAACGAATAAGTGTATGTCCGCTTTTCACTAAGAGAGACGGCAGCCAGGTAAAAATTCCGTAGTAAGAATATACCATGCCAAACCAAAGCACCCACAGGCAAACTGTACGCCTGAGATATACCGGTGACCACAAATCAAGAAAACTAAATTTTTGCGTCCTTGCACTAACCAGCTCTGCTTGTTTCGGTGGTTCACCTACCGGTACTCCCAACTCCTGTTCAATTTTGGATACCAGCACATGAGCTTCCATGTGACGCCCTTTGCTGACGAGATACATAGCGGATTCAGGCAATATGCGCCAGACATAAACAACTACGAGTGCCGGGAGAGCGCCGATATAAAAAGCAAGCTGCCAACCGTATTTAGGAATAACCAGATAAGCAAGGGCCGCTGCCAGCAGCCACCCAAATGCCCAGCTGCTGTTTTGCAGCACCAGCATTTTACCGCGATGCTTGACAGGCGCATACTCACCCATCAGCGCATTAGCAACCGGTGGCTGCCCGCCAACTCCTGCTCCTACGAGAAAGCGAAATACCAGCAGTGATTCATAGTTCCACGCCAGGCCGCACAAACCGGTGCCCACTGCATAAATTGCCAAAGTTGCCACAAAAATTGTTTTCCTGCCAATGCGGTCCGCCAGTGTTCCCGACAGAACAGCCCCAAATGCCATTCCCAGTAAACCGGCGCTGCTGATAAAGCCAATTTGAGCCGGTGTCAGGTTCCACGCCCCGATCATTTTTGCTAAAACAAATGCAATAAGGCCGGTATCGAGCGCTTCAAAGGCTATCCCTGAGCCCATCAGCATCAGTAGACGGTAGTGAAATTTGCCTAAAGGAAGGTTTCCTAATCGTTCTGTTATTGTTGCCATTGTCTTACTCCTCCTATCATTTTCAAAAATCACCGTAGCTTCAGCAAAATTGCTTAGGCGCTGCGCTCTACTCATCCCCCCTATTCTTCGTTACCAGGTATTGCCGGGAAATAGAATCGGCATAATTCCGGATAGCATTAGTACCGACTTTATGTAGCGGAGTTGAGGTAATTCGCTCGCGAAAGAGAACTACTTCCACCTCCGGTAGTATTTTTTGTAAAGCAATCGCCAGCGGCAGCCCATTCTCCAATATCTCCATAGCATGAGAATTGCCAACAATGAAATTGAGGCCAAGCTCCTTTGCTTTTTTCACTAAATCGCTGTCTTTTCCGACCCTGCTTATCGATGCAATCACCGTATCTGCCTCAGGGTGCTCTTGTTTCGCCCTTGCAAGATGCTCTACCGAAAAACCGGTATGAGGAAAAATATGAATGACCGTTCCTACTTTGTTTTCCCGGCTGCCAACAAGTAGTTGCCCCCCTGTAGCCACATTCGTCTCACAAATATCCTGGCAATTGCGCACATTTTTCTCCGTCAGCAGCATTTTTTCTTCTTCCTGCATGCCCATAAACTCATTCAGCCTGTCTAAAACAGCACCAATTGTCGGCACCTCAGCAAGTGCCCTGCCAACATATAAAATATTGCCCGGAATATTACCGTAAGCAATATCCACACGAAAAGCCTTATGACCGTGAATATAGGCAATGCCAGGATGCAAGCCATGAAAAGCCTCATGCAGCTCAAATACGGACAAGCCATATAGGGTTAAATAACCCTTGAGTGTTACACCACCTGAATTGGCGGCATCTACTATCGGATGGTGAGCAACAATAGCATCAACTCCCGTTGCACCGGCCAGCTCAATATTGCATTCTGTAAGCGTCATCGTTACAGCAAGCTTTTTAACCCGTGCCTCCAAATCTCCACAAATCAGTCCGGGCAATTCCATGCATGCTTTGCCGGGAATATGTGATGACTTCATAACGACAAATTTATTTTTTCCGCTGAAAATATCATCTAGCTGCTTAACACACCTGCCGCCGGTTATTTGATCCAAGGCATTTAAAACATCTTTTACTTTGATAATTGCTCCCAAGGTATGACCTCCTTATGGTATAGCTAATGCAAATAGTGCCTAAAAAAAGCAAAGCTACCGCTTAAGCATGACACTGATGATCGCGTGTTTGGCGTACATCAGCGGCATTGCAAAAAGCGGTAGCTTTCGGCTCTCATTTGAGTTCCTACGACCCACCTGCAAAACTTGGATCAGGCTTTTAGTAAATCTTCCTTAAGTAAAATAAAGGTTACTGCTAATTCATGATCAGGCGCATAGTCTTTCAGCACGCACACTACCGGCAAGTTCATCTGCAAGAGTTCTTCTTTCAGGCGGCGCTTATACTCGTCTAATATTGCCACATCGGCAATGCGCGAAGACATACGGTCAAATTGATCAAGTGCAGCCAGCGCTGGAATGCGCTTATGATCTGCTGTAATAATAATTTTGTTCTCGACAACTGTTACCCGTTGTTTTCGCAGTCCTGTCCCAAACAGCGACAAATTGACATTATTATTAACACGGGCAATCTCTTGTTTTAAGTCTGCATCGAATAGTCTCATGATCGGTTCACTCCAACAAAAAACCTCCCAAGCAAAAAAGCTTAGGAGGTCTGCATTGACCATGTTTTATGTGTTCTATTCTAGCACGTGTTTGCTATTCCTACAAGCCACTTTCAAAAATTATCTGCCGATCTAATAGAACTTGCCGCGTAGCAATGCGCTCCAGCAATGGTGCGCTATGAGTGACCACAATCAGACCAATGTTTCTTTCTGCTATTTCCTGCAGCAGGAAATTCCAGATTTGACTTTGGGTAATCAGATCAAGCATTGTGCTGATTTCGTCAGCGATAAGAAATTTCGTTCGTTTCCCCAGCGCTCTGGCAATACAAAAGCGTTGCAGCTCGCCTCCGGACAGCTCCCCGGGAAATCGCTTAAACCAATCGCGTTCAATGCCCAATCCATCCAGTATTCTTTCCTGGATTTCATCGCCTTCTGCCACTATATCTTGCATGCGCAGCCGGGGGTTAACGGATTTCTCCGGATGCTGCCAAATCATCTGAACAGGACAGTAGCCTTTCATTTTGTGAAGATCTGCCCCGTCTAAGAGTACCTGGCCGGTTCTCGGTTTGATATAGCCTGCTAGGATTTGGCATAACGTTGTTTTCCCAAAACCGCTCGGAGCTATCATACCTAGTCTTTCATCACTTTGCAGAGCAAGCTGAAAGTTATCTATTATATTGACACCTTTCTTATATCCAAACGATATCCCTTTTGCCTCTAATATCATTGTCACCCGCTCCTCACTCTGCATGGATACAGCGAACCGTTCCGAGGCGTATCGTCTGTTCCTGAATAGCCCTATCTTCACATTCCGCCGTAAGCTGAGGACACCGGGGAGCAAAAGGGCACCCCTCGAGCCTGTCTTTCACATAAGGTTGGTTCCCTGGAAAGGGATGAAACCCATTCTGCGGCAAAGCTCGCCACAACGCTTTCGTATAAGGATGTCGAAGTGTATCAACAGATTGAAAGTCCGCTACCGGAGCTTCTTCAACAGTGGTTCCTGCATAAAAAACAGCAATTTTATCAGCTACTTCCAACGCCAATTCAATGTCATGCGTCACAAGGAGCACTCCATTGCCTTTATCGGCAAACTCCCGAAAATGGCGCATGGCTTTTTTTGCCGCTTCTAAATGCAGACCGGGCGTAGGTTCATCTGCAATAATTAAGCGAGGATTTTCCATCATTGCTGTGGTAAGCAGCACCCTTCGCGCCATACCGCCTGATAGCTCAAAGGGATAAAGTTCACCGGTGTTTTCCGGCAGTTTATAAAAAGCAAATAACGCTTCCTGCTTTTTGCGAACACTTTCCTCGTTTCGCTCTCTCCGCACTTGGCTGCCGACTTTTTCCAAAGGATCAAGATATGTCACGCTTTGCGGAACCAGAACAATCTTTTTGCCACGCAGCTCCTCAATACGGTTCGGAGATAATAATTCATCCTCAAACCAAATATTTCCCACCGCATTACAGTTATGCGGTAAAATACCCAAAACAGCATGCGCCAGCAGGCTTTTTCCCGAGCCGCTTGATCCAACTACAGCAACGATTTCTCCTTCACGTACGGAAACATTTAAATCACGAATTACGTCTAATTCAATCTGCCGCAAGCCTTGCTCATATTGCGTAAAAGCAACCGACAAATTTTTTATCTGCAAAATGGTTTTACTATTCATGCCGGTTACCTCCTTAATCCTGAGCACTATGGGGGTCAATCATCTTGCGCAAGCTATCGCCAATCAAATCAAACAGCATAACGGTCATGAGCAGGACCATTCCAGGAAAAAGTGCCAGCCACCACATTCCCAGCGCTAAATATTTCATGCTTTCTGACAAAATAATGCCAATACCGGGCTGTTCAGGCGGCAGGCCAAAGCCTAAAAAGGTAAGCGCGGCTTCATGGAGAATAGCGTGGGGAAAAAGCAGCACTAAGCCAACCAGAAATTGCGGAAAGACATGGGGAAGCATATGGCGCACCACGATTTTCATTTTACTTTGTCCCAGCTTTTCCGCAATTTTGATATAATTTGCTTCTTTTAGCTGAAGAATTTCTCCCCGGATGATTCTGGTTAAAACCGGCCAGTGACTGATCGATACAGCGACTATGACACCGAATGTACCTCTTCCTAAGGCATAAGAAATCAAAATAAGCAGCAAAAGATGAGGAATGCCCATGACTAAGTCGATAAACCAGGTGATCACCGCATCTACTTTTTTCCCTAAGGTTGCAGCTGCCGCGCCCAATATGGTTGCGATAACGGCGCTGATAGTAGAAGCAAAAAGTCAAATATAAATACTGACAGACATCCCCTTCAAAGTACGGGACAACATGTCTCTGCCCAGCCAGTCAGTGCCAAACAGATGAGACATTTGAGGCAGCAGATTTTTTTGGGTAAAGTTTGTTGTTATTGCGATCTCTCCTACCAAAGTACCGATTACCGTAATTGCTGCTAAAAACAGACTGCCAAACGTTAAATAGGCAATGCTCCGGCTTCGTTGATTGAAACTTTTTCTTTGATATTTCTGCAAAACAGTGGCAGAAACGAGCTTGTTCATAGTGCGCTTCCCCGCCTTATTCTAGGGTCAATCATGCCATATAAAAGATTGGCTATAAAATTACCGGTAAACACTAATGCAGCACTGATTACAGCAATCCCTAGCAATAGAGGGGCATCACCGCTTAATCCGGCAGAAACAGCTGCCTTTCCTAAGCCCGGATAAGAAAAAACCTGTTCTACCAGGACAGAACCGCCAAAAATTTCACTAATAGAGGCAAATTGCAGGGTGATAGCTGGCAGCATAATATTGCGGAGAGCGTGACTCTGAATAATAGAGAATCTGCTTTTTCCCCTTGCTTTGGCAAACAGGATATAATCCTCACCCATGATATCAATCATTTTTTCCCTTGTATGCAGCGTTATATTGGCAATTCCGATTACACTCAATGTTAAAGCAGGCAATATCAAGTGCTTTATACTGTCAAGGATGGAAACATCTGCAGCATTTACCCCAATCGGCACACTCAAGCCAATAGGCAGAATCTGCAGCCATACAGAAAACACCATCAATAAAACCAATGCCAGCCAAAACGTTGGCGTACTGGCAATAAGCAGGGAATAGCCTTTAATGAATTTATCAATCCACCGTCCTCGATAGAGACCCGCGATTATTCCCAGAACAAACCCTAACCCACCCGATAAAATCCAGGCAGTCGTCATGAGCAGCATGGAATTCATAAACTTAACATGGATAACACTGGCAACAGGTTGACGATAAAGCAGCGATGTCCCCATATTTCCCTGAATAAAATCAGTAAACCAATTCCAGTATCTTTCGATTGGCGGTGTATGCAAACCAAAATAAGCTTCAAGCTTAGCCAGATTTTCCGCACTTATATTAGCCATACCAACTTCACCAATATAGGCCCGGACTGGGTCAACCGGCGATGCTGAAACCAGAATAAAAGAAAGAATGCTCACCGCAATTAGCAATGATAGTATCTTGATAATACTTTTTCCGGCATATTGTAATATACCGGAACAGGATCGTATATCCATTAAACTACCTCATTTTACAAATGAATAAGCCTATGGTACAGAGAACATTGATTTTCTCTGTACCATAGTGCAAAAACTACGACGATAGATTACTTCCAAGACCAATGATGGACATTATTGACAATTGTCCAGCCATAACCATGAGGATGAATTTTCTTATCAATTACATTCAGGTTTTCCTTAGCAAAATAAATGTGTTTAATTTCCACCAGCCACACCCAGGGAGAATCAGCCTGCGGCGTAACACCGGTTGTACCATCCCATTGCGCTTTTTTCCATAAAGGATAGGAGCCTTCCACAGAATTGGCGGCTAATGCCTGATCGATGTATTGGTCTACCTTTGGATTAGAGTAAGAGGCAAAGTTTTTACCGGTATAATAGTGGCTTCTAACACCAGTAGGCGAATGCAATCCGGCACCAAAAACATGGGGAGTTTCATAGCATAAGGTTGCTATTTTATCCCAGCTTGAGCCTACTGGATTTACCTTAATCCCCACTTGTTTCAGCATTTCTTTTACAGCCATCGCTATGCCGGTCCGAACAGAGTTTGATGAAATATAGAGAAGATCAAACTCGGCTTTTAAGCCCGCTTTTTCATAAATGCCTTCGCTATTTAACTTCCAGCCGTCTGCTTCCAGGATGGCTTTTGCTTTTGCCGGATCATACTGGACTTTCATGGCTTCATTTTCCCATGGCTCATTAATGCTGTCTGTATAGGCTACCGAACCATAGCCGTATAATACGTTTTTAACAATTGACTCCCGGTCAATCGCGCAGGCAATCGCCTGACGAATTGCCAGATTGGCAGTCACGTTATTACCGGCAGGATAGGTCTCGCCATTTTTCTTCGGCACTGTTTTATTGCCTGCAGGAATAGTAGGGAGATTAAGTCCGCGAATATCTACAGTATTAAACGAAAGGATCGTATATCCTTTAATTGGATTTACCGTATAAGACGGAGCTGTATGAGCCACATCTACCTGTCCGCCTTTAGCTGCCGCATAAGCCGCATCTTCCGACATAAAGACAATCGTAACTTTCTTCATTGTTGGTTTTTCGCCATAGTAATTAGGATTTGCTTCCAAAATGACCTGCTGGCCTTTATCCCATTGTTTCAGGATATACCGGCCGGAGCCAATCGGATTTTTGCCATAGGTTGCGGGATTGTAAGCGTGCTCCGGAACAATGCCCACAACTGCAGCCGTATAGGCAAATGCGGAATAAGGTGTATTGAAATGAAAAACAGCAGTCGTATCATCTATCGCTTCTACAGTTTTTAACATAGACAAATCAGTCTCGGTTACCTGCTTCATTGCATTATTATAGGTAAAAGCCACGTCTTTTGCCGTAAGTGGCACTCCATCCGTAAATTTCACATCAGAACGAATTTTAAACGTCCAGGTAAGTCCATCCGGCGAAATCGTATACTCTTTAGCCAGATCATAGCCAATCGTAATATCAGCTTTAGTAACAAGCAGCGTACTTTGGATAAACGGATCATGTGTATGCTCACCAGCCGCCCAGCCCATAATTGGATCAAAACCTGCAGGCGGTTCTGATTCGGCATCCATGGCAATCACAACACTGTCTTTAGCCGTTGTAGCAGCTCCGCTCTTATCTGCTTTACCACAACCAGCTAATGTAAAGAGGAATACAACGATTAAAATGAATGCGATTTTTTTATTCTTCATACTTGCCTCCCCTGTTTTTTTGCCTTTCCTGTTACCCATGTTCCACGCGCCTCTTTCGCAGTTTTCCGCAAAAAAAGCGGCATGAAACCACAGGACGCACTGCCCCAAATGGCTTCATACCACTGCTCACTGTTATATGTATTGATATACTTGACTAGTTATCCGCACATATGACTTCTGTCATATTTTAAAATCTTCACAATTTCATTTATGTTAAATTATAACAGTTAAAAATAATTGTGTAAAGGTTCCCGCATCGTATCTTTGTTGACAAGCATTGCGTTGTTTGTCAAAAAAAAGTATAATGAGCCCTATAAAACCTTGATCCCGTTGGGAGGAACACTCGTGCGACCGCCATTTATTTATATGACCCGGACAGCAGTGTTAGCCAGTGCCGCTATCATTCTCATGTTGATGGACTTTCCTATCGTATTTATGCCCGGCTTTTTAAAAATGGATTTAAGTGAAATACCCGCTATTATTGGCGCTTTTTCTATGGGACCGCTTGCTGGCTTCTGGGTCATGCTGCTCAAAAATCTGCTGCATTTGACTAATTCTCAAACTGCAGGTATTGGTGAACTAGCAAATTTTTTAGTCGGCAGCGCTTTAGTACTAACCTCCGGTTTTATTTACCGGCGCCACAAGAGCCGCAAAGGAGCGATCCTTGCACTGGCCTTCGGCACTCTTGCTATGACACTGTCCGCCGCAGCACTAAACTATTGGGTATTGCTGCCACTCTATCAGGCAGTGCTCAATTTCCCCGGTGAGGCTGTTGTCAAAATGGGCCATGCCGTCAATCCCTACATCATTGACCTGAAGAGTTTTATTGTTTTCGCAATTATCCCCTTCAATATCCTGAAGGGCCTGCTGGTATCACTCATTACGATTCTGATTTACAAAAAACTGTCCCACCTGCTGCATTAACACTAAGAGCCTGCTTCAAAATAGTATTATTTGAAGCAAGCTCTTTTTTATAATTCTTTTGTCATAAATACGCTGTTACGGTCTTCCTTATAATCAGCAAAGGGCTCGCAGTAATGAAATTCCATGCTTAAATACAAGTTTCTAGCAGGCTCAAATGCAGCCATAGCGCCGGTTTCCAAACTCAGCCGCCGGTAGCCTCGCATTTTCGCTTCGGAAATGATGCAGCTAAGGAGTTGTCTTGCAATCCCTTTTCGCAAGTGATCGGAAGAGGTACGCATAGATTTTACTTCTCCATACTGTCCATTCAGTTCCTTAAGTGCTCCGCACCCTACTAACTCCCCCTGCTCCCAGGCACTCCAAAAAGTAACATCCGGTTTCTTCAAGCCATCCAGATTTAGCGCATGTCTGCTTTCCGGCGGAGAGTGACGAGCTAGCTCCTGGAGATGGCCTCCAATAAAAGCAGCTATTTTGTCCCCGCTTAAATCATCAAGCTTAATATCCAAGAGAATCACTCCTTAATATTATTGAGATATCACCGCTCTCACTTGGCGCTTTCCCATTCTTGTTCTTTAAATCCGACTAATACGTGATCTTCTGATATGAGAATTGGCCGTTTTACAAGCATTCCATCTGTTGCCAGCAAGGCAAGCTGCTCATTATCAGGCATAACAGGCAGTTTATCCTTCAAGGCCAGGGATTTATACAGTAATCCACTTGTGTTAAAGAACTTGCGCAACGGCAGCTTGCTTTTGGTCCACCACTCCTTCAACTCGTCTTCAGTAGGCTTCTGTTCTTTAATATTGCGCTGTTCATAGGCAATACCGTGGTCATTAAGCCATTTTTGCGCCTTTTGGCAGGTCGTACATTTCGGGTAACAAATAAACAAAAACTTTTTACTCATATACTGCTCTTCCTCCTCTGCACTGATTCTCCAACGATAGTATGTAAGCAATTATTTCTAACCTAACAGTAAAACTCCTGCAGTATTCAAGACCGGAAAGAGTTTCGTTGTGATTAGTTAGGCATGGATTTTTCCCCAGTGACTATATATAACCATAGGCGTTTAATAGGGGAGGACCGGTCTAATATGACTGCATTTATCAGTACGTTAATCATAAACTTTTTTATTGCATTGGGTGTCATGGTTGGCGCAAGCTTGTTTGCAGGGCTGGCAGCAGTTATCAGCCACCATCCGCCGGTTAAAACGATGGTAACAGTTGCAGATTCTTTAAAGATCTGGGCCGTAGCCGTAGCCTTGGGCGGAACATTTCAATCCATCGAGGCACTGGACCAGGGCTTCTTTCGCGGTGATATTCGCTCTGTTGCCAAAGAGCTTGCCTATGTCCTGGCTGCACTGGCCGGGGCAAATGCCGGCTTTAATTTTATTATGCTGATTAAGCGCTGCGGCCAGGCATGGAGCGATTAATGGCTAACCACAAACCATATTTATTTTTTCTTCTGACCGGTTTTTTAGGCGGCCTCTGGTTAGGCGCTATTCTTGTAACAACTTATACTGGCCATGAGCTGGACTCCTCCTATCAGCAAATCAAAACGCTGCAAACCACCATCAAGGAAAAAGATGCCCGACTGGAAAAACTGGAGGTATCTTCCAAGCAAAAAGGTCCTGTTATAAAAAAAATTGAAGTTGACCTGCTATATGAAGGCGATCAATTGGATAAGGCCGCTTTAGCCAACCATATTAAAGAACAATACTATATGTTGTTCGGTAAAGAAGTTAGCACTCTCAACCCTGATCTAATAACCGGTGTGATTGATAACCGGATTGTCCGGTTTGATGACCGTCATTTCAAACTGGCCGTCCGTAAGATCGTTATTTCCGATATACTGAAGATTTGGGTCACTGCATCCCTACTGAAAAATTAAATCTATTCCAGCTCATCCAGCCCTTCAAACTGCATGTTGTAATACTTGGCATACAACCCGTTTTGGGACAGCAGCGCTTCGTGATTACCGCGTTCTTGAATTCCGTTATGATTAATAACAATAATCTCATCGGCATTGCGAATAGTGCTAAGCCGGTGGGCCACAACAATTGTCGTACGGTTCTTCGAAAGCCGTTCCAGGGACGCCTGAATGTAGCGCTCACTCTCATTATCCAACGCCGATGTGGCTTCATCGAGAATCAGAATCTGGGGGTTCTTTAAAAATACGCGGGCAATCGCAATCCGCTGCTTTTGCCCTCCCGACAGGCGTGTCCCCCGCTCGCCAACATAACTGTCATAACCATCGGGCAAGCTTACAACAAAATCATGGATATTTGCATTCTTCGCCGCCTCAAAGATTTCTTCCTCAGTAGCATCGGGCTTGCCATAAGCAATATTATCCCGTACCGTACCGGCAAACATATACACATCCTGCTGTACAATGCCAATCGCACTGCGCAGTGATTTCAGCGTTACATCCCGCACGTCCTGACCATCTATCAGCACTGCCCCGCCGCTTACATCATAAAAACGCGGCAAAATGGAGCAAAGCGTTGTTTTACCACCGCCTGAAGGCCCCACCAGTGCTACTGTTTTTCCGGCCTCAATAGCAATGTTAACACCGTCCAGTACTTGGGTATCCTGATTATACCGGAAGGAAACATTTTGATAAACAATATGGCCTTTTACGCTCTGCAGCGGCAACGCATCCGGTTTTTCCAGGATTTCCGGTACGGTATTCACCACTTCCATAAAACGTTTAAAACCGGAATACCCTTTCTGGAATTGCTCTGTGAAATTGATTAACACATCAATCGGATTCATAAAAATGCCGATATACAACGCATATACTGCCAGGTCGGCAACCTGAAGCGTACCTTCCGCAACAAAATAGCCGCCGCTGACCAAAACTGCCGTATACAATAAACCCTGAAAGAGGCCGTTGCCTGCATGAAAGCTGCCCATAATACGGTAGCTGCTGACCTTGGAATCCAAAAACTCCAAATTAGTCGTGCAGAATTTTTCTCGTTCCAGGTCTTCATTAGCAAAGGATTTGACAACACGAATACCGGAAAGACTGTCCTGTACCTGTGAATTCACTCCGGCAATCTTTTTACGGTTATCCATAAAAACAGCTTTCATTCTTCTGTTCTTATAAATACTAAAACAGACCATCAACAAGGTAACTGCCAGGAGAATCAATGTCATTTTGACATTCAGCAGCATTAGCAAGGCAAAAGAACCAACAATCTTTAACGTACAGATAAAAATATTCTCCGGCCCATGATGAGCAAGCTCCGAAATATCAAATAAGTCCGAAACCAGCTTAGACATCATTTCACCGGTATTGTTGCGATCATAATAGGAAAACGACAGCCGCTGGTAGTGATCAAACAGATCCTGCCGCATATCACTTTCCATCCTAGCTCCCATGATGTGTCCCCAGGTAGTAATATAATACTGGCACGCATAGCGGAGCAGATACAACGCAATCATGCCAAAAGCAACCATACTTAACACTTGCTTTATCTCTTCCGCACTCCGGGTAAAAACACCATGGGTAAGAAAGTAGAGAATTTGCGGAAAGGTAATATCTACTAAGGAAACTACTGATGCACAAGCTAAATCAGTAAAAAAAAGCCACCGGTAGGGCTTATAATATTGAAAGAATTTTGACCAGATAGACATAAAAACCTCCGTTTTAGAGAACTCCGTTTTAATAGTCATATCTTACCACAATAAATCGACTGGATGCAAAATCTGGTTAAACAGAAAAATCCGCCCCTCTATGAGGAAGCGGATTTTTTCTTTACAAATATCACGATATCGCCATCTGCCTGTAAGCTCCGGGCCTGTTCAGGAAGCTGTTTAAACTCTTCCACATAAACGGGAGTAAGCACCAGTATTCTCAGCTCCGGCTCCAAAGCCTGCAGCTTTTCCACAACGCCTAAGCGATAGCGGCTGTGGAAATCCCCCTGATAATGGATGATCTTCCTGTCCGGATAGCGGCGGTGATGGTCTACAATACTCTCTGCCATCGTATCATCCTTCAGGCATTGGGCACGATAGAAAGCTTCCATTTGACTATCCGTCACCGGCATAGCACTGTGTTTATTGCTCATAGCCTGCATCTGTGCTAAAAACAGCTGCCGGTATTCGCCGTCAGGAGCACGGTGTATGCGCGGCAGGTGTGGAAGCAGAGTGCCGTCAATACCGTCCAATGTTCCCCGTCTGGCATAGTGAGCCGCTACAGAGCGGGGAATATTGGCGGCAAGTACCCGCAGCCCCTCTTCTTTGGCAAACTCGATAAGAGGCCGGTAATCACTCCTGTAATTGGGCCAGGGCCTCGATTGCTCCAGAAATGCAGCTTCACTCACGCGCCCTGCCAAATAGGCATTGAGAATCTGCTGATTGTCCCGTTCGAACATTTCTAATGATACAGCCACATTAGGATGCTGCTCATAAACTCCAGTCAGCAGGTCCGCTTCCAGGCTGTGCAGGATCTGATTGTCGTGGTATTCACCGAATACCACGACATCATAGTTGTTCATTTTTTGACTAATAGCATCTACCGTAAGCCGGGAACCAGAAACTGTGTCATAAACTTGACAAGCAGCGGCTTGACCTTCCACTGGGCTAAACAAAATAACCAGCCCCAAAATTGTGAGTAGGACACGCTTAATTACTAGTTGCATCTTATAGTTTCACTGTCATGCCGACACGAAGAAGCGATCCCCAAATATTTAGATCATACACTTTTTTGTTAAAGATATTGTCAACGCCTATATAGGTTTGGAAATTTTCATTCCACTCTTTGGTAACGGATACATTCCAAGTATTAAAAGAATATGTTCTTTTAACATTACTAGAGTCTGTTTGATAAAAATCGTTTGACCATGAATTCCATAAGGCTGCGCTTATACCATTTTGCTTATTGTCATCATAGTGAAGTTGAATAGTCCCTTGCTTACGAGCTGTCCCCACTATCTGCTCTTTTGTTTTTGAATTAATTGGATCCAACTGAGTATAGGAGACTTTTATTAGCCAGTTATCAGTAAGATGCTGGCCGAACTCCAACTCCATTCCTTCAATCTCAGCTCTATCGATATTGATGTACTGCATCTCCATTGGAGGAGTAGCTTTTATCACTGTGGATGTAATTTTATTTTTTACATCATTATTAAAATAGCTTGCTTTAGCAAATGCTTTGCCGCGTTCCCCTTCAACAGCCACTTCATAGTTCGTCGATTCCTCCGGCTTTAAGTCAGGGTTGCCATTGATGTAGGCCGGCATACCGCTCATCGGCTGCATATACATCCGCATGTACATGTCATCAAGGCTAGGAGTTCGATAGCCCTTGCCAGCATTGAATTTCAGCCGCGAATTATCGTTCATTTTATAAGTGGCACCTATTTTAGGACTTACATTGCTATCAAATTTATTGCTGTCATCATAGCGCAGTGAAGGAAGAATCAGCCATCGGTCATTGATTTGATACTCGTCCTGTATGTAGAGAGCAGTGTACTCGATACTGGATTTGCCTGTTTTTAGGCGAGTGCCTGCATAACTTTCCGTACGCATCTCAGCTCCTGATGTCAGGACATGACGCTCATCAAGCTGGCTGGTATTACGGCCTTCCAGTACCCAGGTTTTGCGTTTGGAAAGGTCTAATTCCGGATAATAGACATTGGTATTTAGATTCCGGTAATCCTGCTGCTTATCTTGTTGTCCAAAATAGGTGCGAACTTCATAATCACCCCTGTCATGTTTACCCCTTAGCCCTAAGCTAGCTGACTTTCTCGTATTATCATAGAAAAAATGATTAAATACGCTTGATACCTTTGATATATTTTCCATGTCCTCTTTCAGGTAATCGGCTTTAAAGTCCAACTGCCTGTCACCAGATAATTCATAACTGGCAGCAAAGTTATAAAAATCACGGGTACCATTGTAAGTAGTACTTACTTCTCCCGGTCTATGCAAGGCATCAGTCTCCGAACGTCCAACCGTAAATCCATAAGAGAACGGTCCTTTTTTCCCGGCATCGTAATGCATGGCAAACTGATCAATGCCTAGGCCTGTATCATCACTATAACGCGAAGGACTATAGGATAGAGTGATTTCTTCCTTGCCCGGCTTTTTCGTAATAATGTTAATAACTCCCCCTAAAGCCTCTGACCCATATAGAGAACTGGACAAGCCTCTGACAATTTCTATTCGCTCAACATTCGCCATATTAATCCGCTGCCACTCAAATGAGTTGCCAGTGGCCTGGCTGCCTTCGGACGTCAAACGCAGGCCATCAACCAGAATCAGTACATGACGACTCTCCATACCCCGTACGGATATTCCATTACCGGTCATAGTAGATGTTACGTTAACACTTGTCGCCAAGCGCAGCGCATCTAATAGATTTCTTGCACCCAGTTTATCCAATGCTTCCCGGTCAATGACCTCCACAGCCGCTGGGGTTTCTTTCACATCCCGCTCGGTTCTTGTAGCAGTCACTACCACTTCGCTGAGTTGGAACTGCTCTTCTTCAGCATAAGCCTGCATGCTGAGGGCGGTCATAATGCTGAGACTTAATAAGGCGATCTTACTTTTTCTCCGGCTGGTTGTCATTTTCACTTTAAAACTCCCTTTCTATTTGGCTTCACTGCTATAGAGCAGACCTGACAATACTTCCATTGCTTTCCCAACCTGAGTGCCGGGATTGACTGCAAACAACTGGTACGGCAATTTGTGCACGCGATTTTGGCGGACAGCCGGACTTCCCTGCCAGGCCGGATGGCCTGCCAGTTCATTCTTAAACTTCTCCTCCACCTTGTCATCCGAACTGTGGGTAATAAATACAATAACTTCAGGACTTGCTTTTGCCACAAATTCCAGACTTAAAGGTACATAACCGGCCATAGCGCCATTTTTATCAGCTTGATCGGATACGTTGATTCCTCCCAGCCGTTTGACCAAATCACCTGTAAAACTGCTGGACAAGGCCATGCTGAAGCTTTCGGTCGTCCCCCATAGGACAAGGACCTTAGGTGCCGGTTTTCCTGCCGTATTCTGCACTGCTGTCTGGTACTGTTTCTCAATCTGCGCAATTTGACTGGCGGCTTTGTCCGCCTGACCCGTCAGTTCGCCATAAAAGCGAAGGGTCTCCAGTATTTGCTGATAATTATCCATCGTCTGCAGCAGAATGGGGATACCAGCCTTCTCTAATACCGGAACCAGCGCATGGTGGTAGGGGATATTGGCTGCCAGCACCAAATCCGGTTTCATGGCGACAATCTTCTCCAGATCGGGATTAGGCGTCAGTCCAACGGTAGGAACCTGCTGTACAGCCGCCTTAACATCGGGAGGCAGCGTCTCGGTCGCTGCCCGCCCGGCGAGGCTTCCGCCTGCAGATACATACAAATCAATGCTGGAAGCGTTCAAAGCAACCACTTTCTTAGGATGAGCCGGAATGGAAACTTGACGTCCCGCGCCATCAGTAACAAGGCGAACGGTTTCTTTTTTCATTGTTTCCCGGCTATCCTGACTGTAAAGCATGAATGCCCCTACAAGCAGTAAAATGACAATGACGGCACCTGAAATTCTGTTGATCATCCTATGTAAAACCTCACTTCAAAGAAAATATAAAAACCCCGTGCTATTTATTTAGTAGCAACGGAGCTCTGGGCTCTCTTATCGATATTTACTTGTTGGTATAACCGCTTGTCACTATTATATGTGAGAATGATTATCAATGTCAACTACATTTTAAGTGTTTTTTTCTATTATTTACCTTTTCTCATTAGCCCTGAGCTGCCACCTTATGCATTGTCCAGGAACGTTCTCCATGGAGCAACGTGTTGACGCATTCCAATACAGATTGCGTAATATTGCCATACCAGAACTGACCGGCAACCGTTAACCTGCTGATACCGGACCCGCGCTGCAGCAAGCCACGCTTTTCCCATATGGCCAGCAATGCTTCCAGTTCAAAAAGACGGGGGTCAAATACTTCAGCAAGCTTGCGAATATCAAGATAACCCAGTTTTAGCTGATTCTTAACTGCATCATGAAGACTAACCGATTCATGAGCAGCCATCATCATCATGATAGGCTTTTCCCTGTTGTCAATCCGCTGCATATAACGGCTCATGTCCCGATCCTGCATCAGCGAAAAACCGCCGACCTTACCGCCTGCTCCAGCTCCAAAGGGCAGCATCGTGTGCCCCTGCTGGGCCATAATATTATACATATTGCGCTCGCGGTTGGTTTTGGCCCAATGGCAGACACTGATTTGCGAAACAGGCCAGCCTGAAATCGTATTATGAGCGGCAGCAAATAGCTCAGCCTGCTCGCGGATGGTTGCAACTGCAGGCAAACGTCCGGCATCAATCTCTTTTTTGAGAGCACTGTTCTCATAGACATTCAACTGATACAAATCCCAGCCGTCAACTGCTGCAGTCTTTAGAGTCGCAATATCTTCCTGCCACACTTCAGGAGTCTGAAAAGGCAGTCCGTAAATCAGATCGACAATGACGGCAGCCTGATTATAAGCAGACAACGCCTCCAGCCGCCTTAAGACCGTCTCCCGGTCATCAAGTCTGCCAACGGCCCGTCGTACTTTCGTATCGAAGGATTGCACGCCAAGCGAGATACGGTTTACGCCCTGCTCCAGCCAGGTTTCCATTTTCTCCGGTATCAGGTCGTAAATACGCCCTTCCAGTGTTAATTCGCAGTCGTTAGCCAGCGGCAGGTAGTCCTTTACTGCTTGCAGCATCCGCCCTGCATTAGCTGCTGAAAGAGAACTGGGTGTGCCACCGCCGATAAATACGGCATTAACCGGATCGGCAAAACCGGGGCTGGCAGCATTCATTTTTAACTCGGCAACCAGCCGGTCAATATAAGCTGTTTCCGCATCATCCTGGCAATAGTTCTGGAAGAAACCACAATACAAACATTTCTTTAAGCAAAAGGGGATATGGATATAAGCGGACCGCTTCTTTGTCTCGCCTCGCTGCTCTAGCGCCGCCTGCCATAAAGCAGGCCATTTCGCCCGGTCGGGCATAGCTCCCCGGACATCAGCATGCAAAACCCGCTTGGTAGAGAAGGCATCCTGGAGGGGATTATTCGTTTCCTGCCCGACAACCAGCGCAAATATATCGGGCTCCATGGTATCGAGTATTTCCTGAAAGTTTCTTGTATGCTTCATACTGTTATTCCTTGCAGCTTGCCTTTAATTTCGCTAAATACCGCTTTGGCTTTAGCCAGATCGGCACTATTGGGATGCTTGGCAGCTTCTTGATGGCGAGCCAGACGTTCGGCGTTCAGACCGTGCGGGTGCCCTTCCGGCAGCTTTTTGAACTGTTCGATCAGTCTGGGGTCTACCTTACCCTGGCAGATGAAAGTTCCTGTAAGCTGGTTGCTCTCATCAAGCAAGGCAGCTGCATTGTTCATACTTTGAGCAGCATGCTCTGAATCCGGGTAAGCACCTAACGTTGCAAATAACGCAACCTGCTTATTGCGCAAACCGGCAAGATATTCTTGCGCTTTTTTGTCTGCCGTTCCCCGGTCAACCCAAAAACCAACTGCAACCAAATCATAGCCTTCACCCGTTGGCGCCTGCTCGACAGGAAACAAATCAGCCGCTAGTCCGAAAACCTCGTGAACAGCCTCAGCCACCTGACGGGTATTGCCGGTTAAACTGGAGTATACAATTAACGTTTTCATAAAAATCTCTCCTTTATTTTTATCTTATCAGAAAGTATAACTTTCTGATTGGCGTGCATAAGAACGACATAGGCTTCCACCTGCGTCCTAAAGGACTTGGTGCAAGCCAAGTCTTTTCTAATATTGCTGCCGTACACACTCTCTATTCATTATAAGCATTCAGCCTGTTTGTAGCTAGCAGCAGCATCACACAAGCAAACACACTGAGAAGCAATACTTTCAAAATAGCTATTTCATCCCAGACATTCTGTCTTAGTAAGCCGTTTACTAAGCTCAGCGGCAGTACAGCTACCACATCTCTGATGAATACCGGCAGCTGCTCCACCGGGAAGAAGGAGCCCCCAAAAAAGATCATTGGCGTCATGATAAAGTTATTCACCAGTGATAATTCATCCGGATCGGATACCCATAAGCCTACTACTAACCCTAAAGCGGCAAAGAAAAAAGCGGATAACACCATGGCCCCCAAAGCAGCAACTGACAACGGCGGTACTGCAAAAAACAGCCAGGCAATGCCATAGACAACACCGCCCATCGCTAAGCCTCTGGTTGCTCCGGCCAAGGTCAGGCCACCGGCAACCTGAATGAGGGGAATCGGACTTAAGATCAGCGTTTGCAGCGTTTTAAAGTAAATTCGCCCTACACTGGTAGACAGGGAGGTTTGTTGAAACGAATTAAGCATAACTGTAATGCCCAAAATCCCTTTGGCTAAAAAAGGGATATACCCGCCGCTGATGTCCACACGGGTTCCCAGGCCCCAGCTAAACGCAAACAGATAAATAACCGGAAACATGACTGAAGAAAATACATAGCCCAGCTTGCCCATTTTTTTCTTCATCAAAATCAGCTCCCGCCAATAGACCACATACCACCCCATTACGCCTCCCTCCTGATCAGGCGCAAAAAGGCCTTTTCTAAAGTAATCTCACGGTCCCCTGCTTCATCGGCAAGCTGTTTAAACATAACGGGAGTTCCGGTTATAACAATTTTTCCCGCTTTTAAGAGAGCCAGCCGGTCACAAAGCTGCTCCGCCTCATCCATATAATGAGTAGTCATAAAAATCGTTTTTTCCTCACCTGCCAGACGGCGAATGAGCAGCCAGATATCCTGACGTACATCCGGATCGAGACCTACTGTGGGCTCATCTAAAAGCAGCATAGCCGGTTCAGGCAGCATCGCCCGGGCAATAAGTACCCGCCTGGCCATTCCACCTGATAAGAAGCCAATCTCTTTATCGCTGAAGCTTTCGAGACCGAACTCGTCAATAACCTGCTGCACTCGGGACTTAGCCTGAGGAACAGCATACAACCGGGCATATATACCCAACACTTCCCGCACTGTCAGCTCCCGTTCCAGATTATTATCCTGCGGCACCCAGCCGAGCAACGGCTTAATGGCAGCATGCTCTCTACTTCCATCCCTGCCGAAAATCCTGACAGTTCCCGATGCAGGTCGGCTGAGTCCGGCAATCATTTTCATCAAGGTCGTCTTACCGGCACCATTCGGTCCCACCAAGCCGAAAATCTCTCCGCTGTTCACAGTTAGCGACAGGTGATCGACTACTGTTTTTCCCTGATACACTTTGCATACATTACTGAGCTCCAGTGCCGTGTCAGGCACCGGGGCAACTGCAGATATCGTGTGGCAAACAGACAAGATGTGCACTTCCTCCCTGCTCAATCGTCATGACCGTGGCCTCAACGCCGTACAACAAGCGAAAATTGTCTGCAGTAAGCACTTCCCGTGCCGTACCGTCAGCAAAAATTTCTCCGTTTTTCATTGCTATGATCCGCTGGCTGAATCGGGCAGCATGATTTAAATCATGGAGCACCATAACAACTGTCAAATGCATCTCCCGGTGAAGCTTCTCCACCAGCTTCATAAACTCCAGCTGATGATGAACGTCGAGATAGGTAGTCGGTTCATCCAGCATCAGAATTTGCGGCTGCTGGGCCAGCGCCATTGCCAGCCAAGCCCGCTGCCGCTCTCCGCCGGACAGCGTATCCAGCCGCCGGTAAGCCAACTCGCCAATACCTGTTGCTTCAATTGCCGCGGCAATAGCTGCCTGATCGGCCTCTTCCGGACGTCCAAACAAACCGATATAAGGGGACCGGCCATTACTGACCAAATCATAAACTCGCATGTCTCCCGGCGCCTGTACGGATTGCGGCAGTACAGCCAGCAGACGGGCCACTTCATTGGGCTTCATCCGGTGGATTTCTTTGCCGTTTAGTAAAATTGAACCAGCCTCTGGCGGCAGCAGGCGGCTGAGCGCCTTCAGAAAAGTAGACTTTCCCGAGCCGTTAGGGCCAATAATAGACACAATCTCCGGTTTGCTGATGACCATATCGAGACAGGGAGAAATAATCTTCCCGCTATACCCCAACGCCACTTGCCTTGCTTCAATGGAAGAAATCATTTCCGCATCCCCTTTCTAAGCAAATAGATAAAGAATGGTGCTCCCAGGAAAGCCATAAAAATACCGACAGGGATTTCTACCGGACTAAAAACGGTCCTGGCCGCCAAATCGGCACCAACTACCGTTATCGCCCCGAGCAGGGCCGAGCAAGGCAGCAAATACTCAAAATCAGAGCCGATCATCATCCTGGTGATATGAGGAACGATAAGACCAACAAACCCCAGCAGCCCCGCGACACTGACCGCCGAGGCGGCAAGCAATGCAGCAAGAATCACCAGGCCAAAGCGCACAGCCTGCACTCTGGTCCCCAGCGCTTTGGCCACATCATCACCAAGCTGCAGGAGATTCAGGTATCGGTACGATACCATTGCACCTATTATTCCAACAATACTGTACGGCAAAATCATGCGGATATGCCCCCAGCTTCTTCCCTGTAAACCACCAGCCATCCAGTTGACCGTCCCCTGAATCTTATCAGAATGAAAAATCATTAAAGCACTCATTCCTCCGCCGAACAAAGCAGCAACAGCTACCCCCGCCAATACCATCGGCAGCGGCTCAATCCCTTTGTTCCAGGCTAAAGCAAGCACCAGCATTAGGGCTGCAATGGCCCCAAAGAAAGCAGCAAGCGGTACGAAGGCTGTTAACTCGGGCCAGAGGATCATCAGCATCATCGCCGCCAGACCGGCACTCGCCGATACGCCGATGATTCCCGGATCAGCCAGCGGGTTGCGCAGCACGCCTTGCAGAATGCAGCCTGCCAGTGCCAGGTTCATTCCTACTAGGGCGCCAATCAGGACACGGGGCAAACGAATATTATGGATAATTTGATAAGCATCGCCAGTGGCTGTTCCAGTAAGCGACTGCCAGGTTTCCTGCAGGCTGATGTGTACTGAGCCCAGCATAACCCCGGCCAGGACAACCAGAACCAGCGCCGCCAAAGCGGCCAGACTGACACCATTGCGCAGCACCGTGTGCTTATCGCGTTCAACATTTGTTACCATATTCATAAGTCAGAACCTCGATACAAAGTATTGGATAATACGGTTAATGCCTCTTCCAGCTGGGGTCCTGGATTTATCGCAAACAACTGATAAGGCAGCTGGTAAACCCGTTTTTGCCGTACAGCCTGCAGTCCCCGCCACACCGGTCCGGTAAGCTCCGACCGGAAACGGTCATCGCCGTTTTTATCAAATTTATGGCTGATCAGCAAAATTACATCAGGCTGAAATCCGGCAACAAGCTCCGGCTGAAAAGGTGCGTAGCACAAATTTGCATCAATAGGAGCTGCCAGGTCCGCCACATTAACGCCGCCCAGCCGCTTTACCAAATCGCCAACAAAGCTATTGGAAAGCGCCGTATAAAGTCCTTCAGCAACTCCCCAGATAATCAGTACTTTCGGCGAAGGCTTTGAACCATGCTCCTGAAGCAGAGCTTTGCGCCTGTCTTCAATCGCCTGAATTTTCCCCGCTGCCTGTGCCGGATTACCGCTTAACTCTCCATACAACCGCAACGTCTCCAGTACATCAGTATAATGAGTCAAAGCCTGCAGCAGCACAGGGATTCCCGTCTTTTCCAGAACAGCGGCCAGCGCATGATGCATGGGCACATGCATTCCCAGCACAAGATCCGGTTTCATGGCAATAATCCGCTCCCGGTCCGGGTTAGGAGGGAGACCGACAGTCGGAATATTTTTCACCATTTCCCGGATATCAGGAGGCAGCATTTCCGTAGATGCCCTGCCTACGACTTTACCGCCTGTCGCATAATATAGTCCCAGATTAGACGCATTTAAAGCAATTACTCTTTCCGGCCGTCCAGGCACCGCCACCAGTCTGCCCGCGCTGTCCGTCACCTCACGCTTACCAACAGCACCATGCCCACAGCCTGGCTTTCTTTGATTTTTAGGCAAGCCGTAGGGCTTCATCCAGCTCTGCTCTCCCCGGTTCAGAACTTGCACAGCACTGCATTTGGGACATTTGATTTCAATGGTTTCAACAACACCGCGAAACAGCAATCGGTTGCAGCATTCGCATCTAACAGACGGTAAATCTCCTCGAAACTCCATGGCCACCTTTTCACATCCGGTCATTTTCTCGCATCACTCCTTATTCAAAGCCTAGCTCGTAACAGCTGATAAAAATAAAAACCCCGTGCGTAGTGGCTGCGCATCGGAGCTCTTGGCTCTCTTGTTCTTATGTACATATGACTGTCCCTGTTATCAGTATAATGATAATGATTATCATCGTCAAGTACTATTAGCCAAATGAGTATAAATCTTTTTGATTGAAAGGCATTACTTTTTGTTCATTCTCACAGGACATTGATTTTTCGTGTTAAAAAATACTTGACGAACAATATGGCAATAGCTATACTTTATCTAAAGAAAGTTTACAACTTTACAAAATAAAATAAACTAATAAAAGTGATGACGGAGAAAAGCTTACTGAGAGCGTTTCAGAGAACTGACGGATGGTGCGAGTCAGTACAAACCGGTAGAGCCCAGTCCCTCCCGAACTGCACAGCCTAACGGCAAATTATTTTGCTCAGTAAGCTTCGCCGGACTCGACTCAAACGAGTGCAACCGTTATTTGCTTAGGGTTGATAGACCCGACGAGATAAACCGTACTTTGTCTAAACGGTTTAATAAGGGTGGTACCGCGAGATAACCTCTTGCCCCTTAGATTTATTCTAAGGGGAATAAGAGGTTTTTTATATTTATTAAGTCCATTAGGGCTTGTTTTCATATTTTTTTATTTTTAGGAGGTTTATTATTATGAACGAAAAGCCATCTCAATTTCGCTGGTTTCTGGCTGTACTCATGTTTCTTATCTGTTTTATTTCCTACATGGATCGCGTAAACCTATCCGTAGCAACCCCGGAAATTATGAAAGAGTTTAATTTCACTAAAATGGAAATCGGGCTCTTACAAACTGCTTTCTTTGTAGGCTATTCGCTCATGCAAATTCCTGGCGGGATTATGTCTGAGTTATTTGGTCACCGCCGGGTAATTACAACAGCCGCCACCTTTTGGTCTATTTTTACTGCTCTGACAGCAGCCTGTACCAGCCTGCCGATGTTTGCGGTCGTCCGTACCCTGTTCGGGATTGGTGAAGGACCGCTAGCGCCTTCCTTTACCCGCTTCGTTTACCGCTGGTTTAACGCAAATGAAAAATCCCGTGGCTCCTCCTTTTTACTAGGCGGCGTGTTTTTCGGTCCTGTAATTGGACCGGCGGCAACTGTCGCTCTTATGCTGGCCTTCGGCTGGCGTTCCGTATTCGTGATTTTTGGCGCTGTCGGCATTGTCTTAGCTGCAGCCTGGTACTATTTTGCTACAGAATCACCGCGCGGCAACCGCTTTGTCAATGCCGCCGAACTTGCCCATATTGAGGGTGACGAAGCCCAAGCCGCTCAGCAGCAAAAAGAAATGGCCCCTTGGAAAAGCTTTTTGTCCTCCCCCCAGTTCTGGGCAATTGGCATCCAATTCTTTATCACCGACTACATTATGTATGTATTTTTAGCCTGGCTGCCGTTATACCTAATGGAAGCGCAGAATTTTTCCCTGCAGAAGATGGGGATTGCCGCTTCATTCCCCTGGGCTGCCCTCTGTCTTGTTACTTTTGCCACAGGCTACTGCAGCGACAAGCTGATTATGGCTGGAGCCTCGAAGCATAAAGTGCGGACCTTACTCGGTATCGTCGGTTTGGCGTTGTGCTGCGCCGGTCTCTATCTCGGTGCAATCGCCACAACCCCGACCATGAATGTCTTCTGGTTGACACTGTCACTTGGCTCCCTTGGCCTTACCTTTAATGCCGGCTGGTCTGCCTGCATCGACCTTGGCGGCAAATTCTCCGGTTCCGTTTCCGGCTGGATGAACTTCTGGGGCAACCTCGGCGGCGTTGTTGCGCCAATCCTTACCGCCTGGATAGCAACGAACTACGGCTGGCAATCGGCCATTACCGCTACCTCTGCTTTCGCAATAATCGGTATGATAGCCTGGATTATGGTTAAGCCAGAACGCCCGCTTGTTCCAAAGATAATTGTTCCTGCCTCCGGTGTTGCAGATAATAAGACCATATAACAATCATAAGCATCTTGCTGTATCATCGTTTTTGATGGAAAACAATGCTCCTCCTCGTGGTTCGTCAGTTCTCTTCAGTTCTTTCCGGCCCTTCTGGAAAAATACGGTCCGCAGGATGGCAAATGAGCAGCTTACGTTAAAAAATTCGTACTGTTTGAGCAGTAGCGAGTTTACGAATTTTAGTAAGCTGCTCATTTGCCAAGTATTTTGGAAGACAGGCCTAGACCTTTTGCTACTTTTGGGGCAATGCCAAAAGTAGANNAAATGATCCTGTTCCTTTGCTACTGCTTTTACACCTGAATCCAGCTCGATAGCCTTCTTCAAGTATTTGAGAGACTCCTGTGTCTTCCCCTTATCGGCATAGATGGTAGCAATCCCATAATAGCTCCAGGTATTCTTAGGATCGCCCTTGATGGTTTGTTCAAACCAATATAGCGACTGATCCAGCTGATTTTGCAGCTTGTAGGCCATCGCCATATCGTACAATGCAGGTACATACCCCGGCTTACTGTCCAGCGTCTTTTGGATCAACGCTATGCCTCCCGCGTAATCGCCTTCAAAGCACAGTGCAATGCCTTTAGCTGTATACACCTTAGTATTAGCAGGATCAGCAGCAATCGCCTTATCAAAGCTGGCTACCGCTTCCCGATACTCATATTGTTCGTATAGCTTCAAGCCCTGAACAAAGAATTTTTCCGACTCTGCCGCCTTGGCAGGATCAGTTTGCGGGACAGCCGGCAAGGGCTGAACACTTTGCGACTTCGTTTCCGGCGCTGGCTTCCCGCTGCAGCCTGGTAGAATCAATAGAAGCCCCATTAATGCCAGTATTAGTATCTTAGGTAATTTAACCTTCATCATTCCACAACTCCACTAAAATTACTTACTTTGTATTTAACACACCACTCGGCACATGACCAGTCGGTACAACCTTGGCAGCTTTGAGACAATATGTGTGCTGATCATCAAAGAAGATATGGGGATTAAAGCTTTCCAATATCGAAGCTTTATCTAACCCGCCTAAGAAAAAAGCCTCATCCACGCTAATCCCCCAGGCCCGAAGTGTCTTTATCGCACGCTTGTGGGCAGGTGCATTGCGGGCGGTAACCAAAGCCGTCCGTACTGGTTTGACATCTTGATCTTTATAAATCTCCTGCAAGTTATTAATAGCAGCAAGAAAGTTCTTAAATGGCCCTGGTTCCAACGGCGTTTCGCAGTTTTCCACTTCGTGCTGCTGAAAATGTTCCAACCCCTTCTCCTGATAAACAATTTCAGCGGCATCACTGAAAATCACGGCATCGCCGTCAAAGGCAATACGGATTTCCTCGAGATTCTCATCCTCTTTATAAAAAGTACCGGGATAAATAGTTGCACTGGCATGCCCATTTTCAAGCGCAAATTTTACGTCTTCCGAATTAGCGGNNAACAAATCGGCATGAAAGGCTCTCAAATATTTATATGGCGACCGGCCTCGGGTAAATGCGGCCCTGCTGATTTTTAAGCCATGCTGCTCAATCGAATTGAATACCCGCAAGCCCGTATTCGGATCATTTTTCGATACCAGAATTATTTCCACCATTTCTTCCTTAGTCATTGGATTGCGCAGCCCTAACAGCCGCTTGATCAAGGGAAAAGCAATACCCTGCTTCAGCATTTCGTTTTCATGTTCAATCTGATATTTCCGGTACACTGCTTCGCCCTGTTCTTCAAAAATCGCATTGCTTTCATCCAAATCAAAAAGAGCCCGTGAAGATATAGCAACAACCAGCTTCCCATCCAAAGTAACCGGCATACAGGTACCCTCCCAAAAACTAATGTCTATCTCCTACATTCCCAGCAAATAAAAAAAATCCTGCAAACTAGTATTAATTTGCAGGATTTGGCAAAATATGGACTTTAGAATTTGTATTTATAGCTGAGCATGTAGTTGATTGGCGTTGAGTAATAGGCCGAGCTGGCGTGAGTGATGTTATCCTGGCGATCCAGAATATTATCGATGCTTAAATTGATTTCACTCGTTTTGTCGACAGCATACTTCACATTCAAAGTAGTCAGCAAGGATGGCTTAGTATCATAGGAATGGGCATTGCTTGGTGTCAGCACTCGTTCTGTCAAATACGTGGCTGATAAACTCGTTGCCCATTTATCTTTTTGATATGTCGCCCCGCCATTAAGCTGTAAACGTCCAAAATATCTGTCCCAATATTGCTTAGCAACAGCTTTTTCCGATTTTGATTTACCCATAGGATTGCTATATGTCACACCGTACTGATAGGACCAGCCATTCTTGCCCATAATGTCGGCGCTTACCTCAATCCCGGTATTTTTTAAATCCTCATTAACGGCATTATATTTAGTCTCGCCATTATCATCAAACTTGGCAAAAGATATATTATCTTCAATCCGATAATTAAATAAAGCTACTCGCCACTTATGGTTCTCATGATTCTTTTTCCAGCCCAGTTCATAATGCATGCCGTTCTGAGGCTTGAGATTTGGATCGCCAACTACCATGCCACTGCCTGTGGAATACATTTGCTTAAAAGTCGGCATTACATAAGACTGGCCAACACTGGCATAGAGACTTTCATTTTCTTTCAATTTATGGACCAATTGCCCCTGAGCACTAAAATTGTTGTAATTTTTATCTTCATCAGCACCGGTAGTCCAGCTTCTCCGCCCACTCAGCGTAATTGTGTCAGCGTCATTCAGCGGATCTTCCCACTGACCGTAAATCGAATAGTTATTGCGGTCACGTGTTGGAGTTGAATTTACGGCTTCAATGAATTGCTCATTTTGATAAGTAGTGCCCAAAAGCCAGGTAGCCGCTTTCACCTTCCCTACTTTTTGCAAATCAAAACCGTAGGTTTGATTTTTCTCTTCATCATTCTTTGCTTGAGGATAACCAGTTACTCCGCCATTTTTATCACGGTAGTCTATTCCTGTAGTATGCAGGCTATTAGAGTTGTAGTAAACATTACCTTTTACATCACCGGCTTTGATATTCAGCTGCACAAAATCCTTCGTATTGTCATATTTTCTGTTGTAACGAGTCTGATCAACAAGAGCTGCAGCATAATTTTTACCAAATGCATATGTAAATCGGCTAATCGATTCGTTATGTCCATATAAAAAATCCACACTGTCGCTGAACTTATAGCTGAGAGTAACGTTATTTTTTTCGGAACCGTTAAATACGTTATACATTTCTTTAGTCGTGGGAGTAGAGGCTTCTGTTAATGTTGAAGACACCTTGCCGGTATCTCCCCATTTATCATAGGTATAACTAACTCCCAGTTTATCTGCTTGCACCGTGAAACCATAATTCTGCTGTCCGAAATTGCCGCCGCCGACAGTAACGGTATTCACCATTTCTTTTTTCATGATAATATTGATAACGCCGCCCGTGGCCTCACTTCCATACAGAACACTGCCGCCACCTTTGACAATTTCAATTCGTTCAATGTTTTCCAGGGGAATATCTTCTAAATTGTAAAGGGTTCGTAAGTTTAATGGTGTACCGTTAATTAGTATCAGGGTTCCGTTTTGCACACCCCGGATGCTTACTTTGCTGGTCATAGCCCCCAGTGAAGCTCCGCCAGGGCCTTTTGCTTCATATAATAGGCCAGTCACTTTTGACAGTGCCTCCTGCAGGTTTCTGGCCCCGGTATTTTGCAGCTGCGCATTTGTATACACATCAGTTGCCGCTGCAATATCAATATCCTTCTTCTCATACCGCTGGGCAGTAACCACTATGGTATCCATAGTATATTCCGTTACTTCCTCAACACCGGCCCAGGCAGTGGAAGTCATGGCCATAGCAGCCAAAACAAGCCCCGCCAGCCTCGTACATCTCTTGTGTTTACCAACCTTCATTCTCACAATCTCTCCTTTAAAATGAAACAATATTTAAAAGCGAAAAGCCCTTCCTGAATATCAGGAAGGGCAAAGACTGCAAGCTAAAATAGTGCTTGTCAAATCCCCTCCCCATCGCTCGTGGGTACAACGGTGATTGTCAAGCAGGCAGTTCTCCTGGCTCTGGTTCATTGTTTCTTCGCGCCTTCCCAAAGCAGAACGCTCCAGTGGCATTGTTGCGAAGTTACTCCCCATTACAGTGGCGGGACCGCGCCGGCTTTACACCGGTCTTCCCTATTAAGCCCCGCAGGGCACCTATTTCGCTTCATGAAATTGTCAAAACTTCATTTCCGTTCCATTTCTATTGATAATAGCACTATTTATTGATATTTGTCAAATCTCTTTTAAATCTGACGATTTCTACCAAAACAGCTAGTTTTCTACCGGAAATGAATCTTTAATAAAATCGATAAATGCTTTTAATGCATTCGATAGATATTTGTCTTTACGCCAAACAAGTCCTGTTTGAATATTAAGCGGATGTTCCAAAGGGCGACTGCTAATATTGGTCTGTTTTTGGGCAACTACATCAAGCAAAAAGGAAAGTCCAATCCCCTGTTCCACTAAGTTAATAATGGTTTGTACTTGCCTTGTTGAAAAAATAACTTTTGGTGCAAACAAATGCTTTTTACATTCTTCCATAATAATCTGCCGGTTATAGGTATCTTCCTGCAGCAAAATAAACGGTTCATCCTGCAGCGCTGCAATCGGTATTTGCGACAAAGCACTCAACCGATGTTCATGAGGCAGACATACGACAATTTGACGTTGAACAACAGGCATTGTTTCCATTGCTGTTAACTGATTATCAAAAAGAACGCCAAAACCAATATCCAGCTTGCCCTGCTCAAGCAGCCGCAAAATGGAAAGCGTTCCCTGCTCGACAATTGTCAATTCAAAATTAGGATACAAACTGCGGAATTTACTGAAAATGTGTGGGAACAAAAATACACCAATCATCGGTGGAATTCCCACTTTAATTGATCCCGTCTGCATAGTACGGTAATCCTGCATTTCTGAAACGGAATCGTTAACACGTCGCAAAATATCATTCACATGCTGTAAAAATAAATTACCTTCTAATGTGAGGCTTAAACTCCTTTGGCTCCGGTCAAATAAGGGTACTTTTAACTCTTCTTCCAGCTTCTGCATGGCAACCGTAAGCGACGGTTGGGTTAAGTGCAATACCTCGGCAGCTTTCGTTAAACTGTTTAACTGGCTTACGACTTGAAAATACTTCAAATGTCTGAGTTCCATAGTGAGTCCTCTCCTCATTTAAACAATCCCTTGAGTTTTACGGGAAGGGTTTTCATTATAAGAGAGACCAACCTGATTGCTCAAATAATCCCCTTCCCATCGCTCGCGGGTCAACAGCGATCGGCTGTATTCAGTTGTAAACCTGCAACTATGTCCAACCCTTCCTCTAGTTAACAAATCCAGAAAAGTCCGACACTAAAATAACCCTCCCTGAGTTCTACAGGAAGGGTAAGTATTATAAGAGAGATCAACCTGAATGAGCCCCCGGAGCAAAATACACCGGAAAAGATTAATTGCTCGAATAATCCCCTTCCCATCGCTCGTGGGTCAAACGGTGATCGTCAGATAGGCAGTTCTCCTGGCTCTNNACAGTGGCGGGACCGCGCCGGTCTTTAACCGGTCTTCCCTATTAAGCCCCGAAGGGCACCTACCTCATTATGAAATTACATCCTAGTAGAAGGATCAAGCTTAGGATAGCATCTCCTGCCTTATATTGTCAACCATTCTTATGTAATTTAGTTATATTTGTACCCCAGTACTATTATTTCTACGCTCCCTGGATAAGCAGGAACGGAAGTAATAAAACAGTAGCTTTAGTCTATACTGGACTTTAGAGCCTGCTGCTGGCACAAAAGATTATTTACCCAGCCATTTAAGGAAGTGTTTAGGAATTCGTGCACCAGGTATTCAGGCTGTACATAGTCCACAATACGCCAAGCTTCAGACGTGCTAAAGGGTAAGTGCTGGTCAATTTTCATAACATGGCTCATAATTTGTTCAATCGTCAAATCGGATGAGGCTTCTGCGTTTCTTGTATTGTCAATGTATTCTCCTGATAAGGAATGATGGAGATGAATGCCTTTAACATATCGCTTGTTATCGCCTAATTGCGATAAAATATGCAAAATATATGCAACGCCCTCTTCCTGCGTTCGCAATCGTGAGTTTGTATTCATTAAGTGACCTGTATCCAACATAATGCCAACATTAGCATGCCTTACGCCTTCAAGCAAAAATGGTACCTGCTTGCTGTCAGTCAGCGTAAGTCCGGGCCACCACAGGTTCTCAAATAACAAGGTTACATTCTCCGGTATTTCACTGGCAAGTTCATTAACCACTTCAACTGTCGCTTCAATTACTTCGCGATCAGAAGCATTGAACTTCCAGTTATACAGCTCAGACAAACGGGCATGACTGACATGATAGACCAGGTACTTGGCGCCTGACTGAACAGCCAACCGAATATTCTCCCTGTATACAGCAAGCCAGGTTTCCCGCGTCTGTCCGCCGTAATAGGCAGCAATTGCTGCTTCATTAGGAAATTCGCGCAATAAGGCTTGTCGGTCTCCCCTCCAAAAATCCAGCCAGTTCGGCCAAAAGCGGAGATGCACTCCCTGTATCCATTCCCTTCGGTGAACATGCCGGTCCCAGGGAGCACAAAACATCATTTCCAAACCATCAAGATGGTGGTGGTTTAAAAATGCTTCCAGACAAGCCGGACTGTTATGAATCATTTCCATATCAGACGAAAAATTCGATAAATTTACGAGTTCCAGCATCTTGTCACTCACCTCCAGCAGTTCCAAAGCTGCTCTGTCATATTATGACTCCGTTCAGCCCGACAATGGGCAGTTGTAAGTTTTTATCTTTATATACAGGCAGCGCCTTCAAACAATTAAAATAACCCTCTCCGCGCATGACAGACAGGGTTGCTTATCCTTACTTCTTATGGCATTTATGTCCCCGATGCTGCATAGCATCTTTAAGATGCTGTACATAAATATCCTGGATTGCTGCATGCTCGCCTAGACCACATAAATAGGCTTCGACTTCAAAACCGGCTGTCAGCAGCTGAGATTTAGCTGAGTCTGGTTCATCGCCAGCCATATCATTTTGGGCATGATCACCTGCAACTAACATAAACGGCAGGAGTGCCACTTTGCGCACTTGCTGCTTTTGCAGTTTTTCAAGCACACTATCTAATGAAGGAAATCCTTCGACCGTATAAACATAAGCATGTTCAAAACCGGCTTGCTCCAGCTTCATTTGTAAGACAGCATAAGCAGCATTGGCCGGATGAACTCCGCCATGTCCCATGAAAACAACTGCCAGATCTTTTTCCAGCTTTGCAAGCTGACTTTTCATGGCCTCAACAACAGCAAGATAGTCATCAGGCTGATCTTCCTGTCCCGTGTAGAAAAGCAAGGGTCGTCCAATTGCAATGCGCTCAAAAGCCTTTTCTTTGGCATGCGCATACTCGACAACGATTCTCTTCACCTTGTCATATTCTTCGCCGGCTACAATATGGAGCGGCTGTACATAAACCTCTTGATAGCCAGCAGCCTGTAAGCGCTCCATTGCCTGTTTTTCCGTATCAACTTGAATACCACGCTCTGACAATCTGCGGATTACCATGCGGGACGTAAAAGCCCGGAACACATCATAGCCTGGAAATGCAGTGCGAATTTTGTTCTCCGTACTTTCAATACTTTTTTTCACTGTCTCTTCATAGGTTGAACCAAAACTGACGACTACTATCGCTTTTTTCTTATCTGAACTTTGCATGTTCATTACCCCTCTCGCTGTTACAAATACAATCAAAGATACAATATATGTAAAATATGTGTTAGAAAAATAAGACCCCCTAAAAAGGGGGAGCCAGCGAGACGTTTCCCAGGCGTAACGCTGAAAGAAGACAACATAACATATATGGCTAACGTCCTCACTAAAACCTAAAGCGAGGAAACTTTTCGACGAAAGAAAGACCTTCCCGTAGAACACAGGAAGGTCATGTTTATTAGAGTGATCAATCCAAATAAAAACCTGGCATACAAATATAGCCAGGAAGGATTCGATTGCTCGAATAATCCCCTCCCCATCGCTCGTGGGTATAACGGTGACTGTTAAATAGGCAGTTCTCCTGGCTCTAGTTCATCGCTCACCCAAGCCTTCCCAAGATATTCATCTCAGTGGCATTTATCGGGTTTGCTCCCTATTACAGTGGCGGNNCCGGACTTCCCTATTAAGCCCTGTCGGGCACCTATCTCGTAATATTCAGTTTTCATCCACATTTATGATACCATTGTTCCCACTGCCTGTCAAACTACTTTTTTAATATTTTACTTTTTTATCAATATTATGCAAACTATTTAAGATATGCAGCAAAATTAAAATTCAATTCCTTTTTGCGCTTTTATCCCTTTTTTGTGGTGATGCTTTATTTCTTTCATTTCTGTAACCAAATCTGCCTGTTCAACAATCTGCGGATGTACGTCCCTGCCTGTAAGCACAACATGCAGGTCCCCAGGCTTTGCTTCTAACAAGCTTAGTACTTCTTCAACCGGAACTAAACCAAACTTAATCGCATAATTGATTTCGTCCAGGATAATCATATCCCATTTCCCGGCAGCAATCTCTGTTTTGGCCGCTTGCAGTGCTTCTGCCGCCGCCAGCTCATGACTGGGCCGCTCGCTTTCGGTACAGCCTCTTACAAAACCTTCCCCCATCTGGCGAATGACAAAATCAGGTCCCATCCGCTTAGCAGCTTCCAGTTCCCCGTATTTCCAATTTCCTTTGATAAACTGCACAACCAGCACTTTTAATCCCTGCCCCCAGGCCCGCATTGCCAAGCCCAAAGCTGCTGTTGTTTTTCCCTTTCCATTACCTGTATTGACAAGGATTAATCCCTGCTTTTCTACCATATACTCACCTTCCATTATTGGCTTTTCTGAGACAAAGTAACGATCACATTACTCTTCAGACAGATTCCATTTACCCCCTCTTAATTCCTGCTTTGGGCCAGGACCAGTTTGTATTCACCGATGATCTGTCCGTCATCAAGCTGCAATGGAGCTTCAACCGCTGCGGTATATCGTCCGTCTGAGCTAATTGCAGACCCCACACAGGGGCCATTTGTTGCAATATAGTCAATAATTTGAGCCCCTGGCAGGGAAGTAATATACAAGCCGTGTACTCCGGGATCTTTTGTACGGACGTTGCGGCCAACAGCAATTGCTGCTTCTTTTTTACTAACCGCAATTTGTTCAATCATGCCACCAAAGCGATGCCGGTTCACCAGTTGGCCTTGCAAATTGAAAACAAACATGCTATTCGAGCCGGGGTGCTCAACCGGCGTCGGCAGCTGCCAGTTTGCCCGGTTATAGGTATTACCAGTCGTAAAAACAAAATGGTCCTCAACAATTTGCACATTTGCGCCATTTGCATTCATATAGATTCCGCTGATTTTTTGCGGCTCACTGAGATTGCGCCGCCACACTTCCCGTCCTTGCTCCCCATCATATAAAAAGCACCGTCCATCACTCGCAATACCGGCCACATATCNNTGCGCATTGTTGTGTTCTGATAAGGATACACTGGCGGAATCAAAGTGCTCCACAGTGGCTTAAGACTGCCATCCAGACAGTACATATTGTCCGTATAGCGGTTAGTCTGTATTGCATCCCAGTTAGCCGTGCCAAATACTGCCCGCTCTCCCTTTTGATCAACACTTATCCAGCTCACCCAGGCATCAAGATTATGATCGGCAGGAAACATGGCCAGCAGCTTGCCGTTCCCGTCAAATTTATAAATACGTCCCCTGTATTCATTGCGGCCATCAGCAAATCGGATGTATCGCTGACCCACCGCAAAAATCCGGCCCTGCTCATCTGTCCGGATTGCCACAATGGAAGGATAAGTTTTGTCTTTTATCTCTACACCTAATTCACTTACGCTTGCCTGACGCCACATTTCACTGCCATCTTTCGCATCAAGGCATAACAAATATCCTTGCTGGCTGGATTCACCTATTAAAATGTAACGGCTGTCACGGCTAAACTCCAAAGCCGACATTTTCCCTAACCCAATATTTTTTCGCCATACTGTTTTCCCAGTATTAGTAAGCAGTAATACTTCCCCATTTTCCGTACCTACGGCCAAGTGCGAATTATCAGGTGAAAACTGAATAAATCCTTTAGTAAAACCCATTCGCTGATAGTTATGAGCCTCAACCTTGCCTAAAGAAACCTCAGCTATCTTTTCATATTTCCCGCTGTGCTGATTGTTCTGGCGCGACGCTATGGTTAAACCCGTATCGGATTCAAAAATATGGATTGCTAACGCCCCTATGGTTAGGGCAAACAAAGCTAGTAATACGATAGTATTTATTTTTCTCATTGTTCTGTCACATCCATACTTTCATCATATCATACAAGCTGCGCCATGCCGGTATATATACTAGACCGTTAAATTGCAATACATCCAGTATTTTTAAAGAAACCAGGCCTGCCACCAGTAAAGCAGCGATGTAACAGAAGCTTCGTTCCAGCGTTGACCAGGGATTGTCGTAGCTGCGCTGGGTTTCCCTGCCAAAGCCCCTGCTCTCCACGGAAGACGCCAAAGTTGCCGCCCTGCGCAATGTCCGGGCTAAAATGGGAAACAACGTCTGGAAGGCCATTTGAATTAAATGGCGGGGCGAGGCCGTCTTAAAGGGCTGAAATCCCCTCAGCCTTTGAGCTGTCAATACGATTGCCGTCTCTTGAAATATAACCGGTAGAAAACGCAAGCTGGTAATCACCATAAAAGCCAATTCATAGGGCATTCGCCACGATAAGAAGCTTTTGAGCAGCTGCCGCGGATCAGAAGTCCAGCTAAGCAAGAGCCCCAGGGATAGCATAATCCCTGATCGCAGAGCTTGCACCGCACCGTATTGAAGGCCTTCACGATAGACAAATACACCACCGGTTATTTTGCCCAACACAGGAAACCCCGGAGAAATTAGACAAGCCATTACCGTACGGGGTTCCTGGTTGTAAAACAAGGCCTGGCTGGCCATCGATCCCCATATTCCCAGCAGGACAAAGACAGCTAGTATACGCCATCTGGCCAGAGAAGAGCGGCTGATTGCGTGAAAGATCAGCGTAATAGCAAATAATAGAAATAAAGAACGGGGACTGTCAATGGTCAACGTCACGACTGCAAAACTAATCAACACAATCAGTTTAGTTCGGACATCCAACTGATGAAGCAGGGTATTCCCCGGCGTTGCTTCCCAGACATTTCTGTCGTACATAGGTAACCACCTCCTTAACAGTCACAGCTCTTCCTCCATACAAATTCTGGGCAACAAGTAAAGCCGCAGGCGGCTTAAGTCCAGCCGACTGCAAAATAGCTTTATCTGAAAACACAACATGACCTGGACCATCGGCCACAACCTGGCCTTTGCACAGAATAACGATGCGATCGGCAAAACGTGCCGCTACTTCCGTGTCATGCGTACAAAAAACCACTGTTCCGCCTTGAGCGGTAAACGCTTTCAGCAAGAGAACAATATCTTCAATATGCCCGATATCTTGCCCGGTAGTTGGTTCATCCAGCAAGAGAACTGCCGGTTTGGAAGCCAATACCGCCGCTATCGCCACACGCAGCCGCTGTCCCCTGCTTAGCGCTAGCGGAAAATCCTCTTCCATGCCGTTAAGGCCTAATTGGCCAACCAGTTCCCGGCACGCGGCAGGCCAACTGTTGCGCTCTTTCTTCTGCCGCAAAACAAACGCTATTTCATCGGCAACTGTGTTATTAAACAACATAAAATCCGGATTTTGCAGCACCATCCCCACATTGGGCATAACTGACGTAACACGACTGCCCAGCACTTGTACATACCCGGCTGCCGGCTGCAGCAAGCCGCCGATCTGATGAAGCAAAGTCGATTTTCCCGCTCCGTTATTGCCCATTAACGCGACAAACTGACCTCTAGGAATTGTTAATTGCAAATGATTCAATACCAGTGGTTTTGTTTTGTCATACTGAAAGCTGAGCTGCTCAATGATTACCGCCGCAGCAGGATCAGCAGATCCCGTATTGACGGGCTCCGTACAACAGCCATTATCCTGGGGCACCTGATATTTTTCTTTAATAGCAGCAACGGCATGATCAACCTGGTATGATTGCGTATTTACGGCTAAGTGACGGCAAATATCAATTGTCTGCGGCAGTCTTAGCCCATACGAATCAAACATTTCCGGCTGCCCGAATGCTTCCTCTCTAGTGCCCTGCCAGGCAAGCTTCCCTTGCTCCATGATAACAACACGGCGGCATAAGGGCATTACTTCATGCAAACGATGCTCGACAATAACAACTGTCATTCCCAGCTCTCTGTTAATGCGCTGCAACACCGCCAACAGTTCAGCTGCGCCCTGCGGATCGAGCTGACTAATCGGTTCATCCAGTGCAAGGATACTAGGCCGGGCTGCNNGCATGAATACTGGCATCCTCATAAGCAAGCATACCCACCAGCTCCAGCGTCTTATGAACACGAGAAGCAATCTCGTCCGGCTTCATCCCCATATTCTCCAGAATAAAAGCTGTTTCATCAAAAACAGTTGTTGAAAAAATTTGATCTTCTGGACTCTGAAATACCATTCCCACCGTTTGACTCAATTCAGCAATCCCGCATTGCCGTGTATTACGTCCTGCAATGTGGACTTCACCGCTCATGCTACCGCCGCTTGCATGAGGAATAAGGCCATTCAGCATTTTTAATAATGTACTCTTGCCACAACCGGTTGCACCGGTTAAAAGAACAAATTCCCCAGGAAATATTTCGAGGCTGATGTCTGAAACGCTGGCAACATTGCGATGCTTGTAGGTAAAAGATACATTGCACAAGCTTATGATTGGCTTCAATTCACTAGTCACCTCCCACTTTGGACAGACGGCTGCCTAACAAGGTACCACAGGCCGCACCAATGGCAGTATAAACAAACCCATTCATCAGCAAGATCAACGCAATATACCAATCCGCATAATACATCCGGTACAAAAAAGCCATGCCCTGCAAATTGATATAGGTAGCGGCACTGTCAGCAATACCGCATATCAGTGCTAACTGGATAATTTGCCGGAAGGAAACATGTTGAACAGCATGTCCTGCCTGAATGCGCCCATACATACCGCTCCCGATAAGCAGCACCTCCAGCATAAAAGCATGGGTACCATACGATAGGAGTCCAATTGGGGATAATTGTCCAAAGGCAAGCATGCCTAACAGCATACGGATAATTGTCATCAAGGCCACTACTCCAGGGTATGGAATAAGCATGACTAAAGCCACAATCATCATATACAAAAAAACACCATGGAATAGACCGGTAACCATAAATCCAAAAGGACCTAGTAAAATATGAAAAAAGTCATTCAATAACGTGGCCGGAACGTTTACAACTGCAAATGCCGCTGCTCCAAATAGGGCAATAGTAACCAACCAGCGAGTTTTCATTATCTTTAAGACCTGCCGCAGACGGCGTAAGGCAAATATACTGGCAGCTGCTAATATAACAACAGCAATGCCAACAACAGCTGCTGCTTTCATATCCTTCTTTATAATTGTAATTGGTATTGTTTTGACAAGCAGCGGAGTTTCTTTGTCCTTCAGCTCCACTTGCAGCAAATAACGGCCGCCACCGCTGACTAATTGCTCATCTGCATAAACCGGCAATTGTATACGCTGCCTCATATCACCGTTCAGTGCAATTAAGGCTACCAATCGGTCCTCATGCCCTCCCATCGAGCCTGCTTCATGATCTTCACTGGTTGTTCCCGGGGTGAACAGCCCGGTTACCGGCTGCTGGGTATTAGCATCAAGCAGTTGGATGGTAGCAAGCACCAATCTTTGCTGACGAGCAGTATTTTTAATATCCAAACCCAAATGGGTAAGAGGATGAATGGCTTCTACCTCTTGATTAGAGGCCCCTTTCCCCCGCAGCAGATTTTTATAATAATCCCAGCTCCGGTCCCTGAGTACCAGTGTATTGCGATTCAGACGGTCATCCATTTTGCCTTCCCTGTCTAAAGGAAGCACAATATCCTCCAGTTCAACAGGAGCATCAGTTACCGCGCCTTCTTCCACAGCAATGTTCACCGGTACTTGCAATACAGTATCATCAACCGTAACCGTTAGGTTATATGTGCCTTCTTTCAACGAAGCTGCTGCTTGTACGGCAATCAAATCAAACCACTGGCTATAGCCTCCAGCTAATTTGATCTGCCTGTATAAATAATATTGCTCTCCCTGCCAGCCTACCTGCCAGTTTTCGTATTCCTCCTCAGGTAAAAAACCGGGAGGAAGGCTGATTCTTATATCAGCCGCCTTATCCTGAGTGCTGCGGCTCTCAATACTGAACAACGCCTGAATCCGCTCACCCGGCGCTACCGTATCCCGGGCTTTGCCTAAATAGTATGGAGCCTGGCAGGTAAACGTTATTTCACTGCTGGCCTGAGTGACCGTGGCCGTACACATAAACAATACACAAAAAAAGACGGCATTTAACCATTTTTTATTCCATCTACTTGCTTCCAACGCCTGTACTCCTCCATTTTACTTACAATAAAAGCTCTCCCCTGATAGAGAGAGCCTGGCTATTCCGAAAGAGGCATCCGTCCAAATAAAAATCCTGGCATACGAAATAGCCAGGATGGATGATTCTCGAATAATCCCCTCCCCATCGCTCGTGGGTCAAATGGCGACTGTTAGAAAGGCAGTTCTCCTGGCTTTAGTTCATCGCTATCCAAACCTTCCCAAAACAGCTGCTGTCTCAGTGGTATCTCTTGGATTGCTCCCTATTACAGTGGCGGGACCGCGCCNNCTATTAAGCCCCGAAGGGCACCCTTCTCCCATTATTTAGTTTTTATTCATGATATCATCGTTTCCTTGGTCTGTCAAACCTTGTAACATTATGCAATTTCTAGCCCGGAAACATATCTTTTCTGCCTTACCCATATAAATTACATACTTGAACAGTGTAGTGGCGGAGGGGAGACTGTACTTTGCAGATTCATATGCGGCTGAGTAGATCAGCATTATCCTATTGGGCCTCAAGCGACAGCTTACGTGCCTGGACATTGACTGCAATTGTCGTTGTCGGTGCCATTATTATCGTTCTGCTCCACATGCTGCTCAACAAGTGGCAAGCCGGATTTTACAATCACTTAATGGNNCAATCATAGGTTTCTCTGCTATATTAGTCTTCATATCCGCCTATCAGTCCTATTACCGGATGCTGCTGGAAATGCGCTGGCGTCATTGGCTGACAGAAAAATACGTCGCCATGTGGCTCTACAAACAAACCTATTACCAGTTGAATTTAACACGGCTTCCCATTAATCCCGAACAGCGGATTAGTGAAGATATTAAATTGTTTATTACCAATTCGCTGGATTTATCAGTAGGCTTGCTGCGTCACTTTGTAACCTTAGTCGTCTTTTCCATGGTTTTATGGCAGATGTCAGGTCTTATTACGCTAACCGCTGCCGAGTACACGTTTACTATACCGGGCTATCTGCTGTGGCTGGCCTTACTGTACTCAGCGCTTGGTACTTGTTTGACGATGCAGGTCGGTAAATCACTAGCCTTTCAGAATGTGCTACAGCAAACCAGCGAAGCTGAATTTCGGTCCGCCCTTGGCCGTATTACCGAATACGACGAGTGCGTGGCTTTCTATGGCGGTGAAAGAACAGAGCAGCTCCATCTAACAAAGCACTTTCACAAAATAATTAAAAATTTTTTATCGATTACCCATTGCACTAAAAAAGTAAATCTCGTGTCCTTTGCTTATTCGCAAATGTCCATTGTTTTCGCTTTTTTAGTAGCTTCACCACGATATTTTAATAATGAAATACAACTGGGCCAGCTATTCGAAATCTCCGGCGCCTATTGGTTCGTCCATTCCGCTTTATCCTATATTATTGATAGTTTTGGCAAATTTGCCCTATGGAAAGCCGTAGCTCACCGTTTACAGCATTTTAGCAGCCAAATGTACAAGGCCCATCAAATTACCACACGGCAAGGCAGTATCGCAAATAGCGCAGCCAATCAACTGCGCTTAACAAACGTTACGGTGTTTTCACTACATAATCATCCATTAGTGACTGATCTCAGCCTGACGGTAAAGCAACAGGATAGGCTGTTAATCAGCGGACCCTCCGGCTGTGGGAAAACCACCTTATTACGCACCATTGCCGGAATGTGGCCCTATTTTACAGGCACCATCAGCAAACCCCAGCAAGCGATTTTCTTCCTGCCTCAAAAACCTTACATTGCCCCTACTTCATTACGGAATGCACTGCTGTATCCCCATGCACCAAGTACATGTTCTGATGAATATTTACGGGAAATATTAGGAAGCTGCAACCTCTCTCAATTATCCGGCAAGCTAGATCAATATGAGGATTGGGGGAAAAATCTTTCACTAGGCCAGCAACAGTGCCTCTCTGTTGCAAGGGCGATTCTTAATTGTCCCGACTGGCTATTTTTGGATGAAGCTACTTCAAATATAGACGAACATATGGAGCGGCGTTTATACCGCTTATTGGAGCACTACCTGCCCAAGCTGACGATAATCAGCGTTGGACACCGGGATAGTCTCATTGACTACCATACTCTAAATTTGACTCTCTCCCCTTCCGGGAAGTGGAGTGCTTCGAACAGCCATACCTATAGTTTCTCGTGAGTTATGGCCGCCTGCCTGTTTTAGCCAAAGCAGCAGCTGCCATGGCTCGCTTACTCATCGAACCAAACTCCAGTTTCTTTCTTGTCCCACTTTATTGGTGCCCCACTGCAAATATTCATCCCCTTTTGTTGGTAAGTGATTGATAAGAAAATCTCCTGAACACAGCGTTCAGGAGATTTCTATCGTTTTTACTGCTACCGTTTCTCGAATATACCAATCAGCTCTTTCACCGCCATAGTGGCAGAAAGCTTGCCATCCATTACGGCCTGCTCAATTGTTGTTCTTTGCTGCTGAATACCGGGATGAGTGAAGAACAGGGATTGTAAATATTCCTGCACCATTGATTGAACCCAGCTCAGCATTTGTGTCCGCCGCCGGCGCTCAAAAATTCCTGTTTCCTCAGTAACTTCCTGAAATTTATTAATTACTTTCCAGAGCTCAGGAATTCCATCGCCCGTGTAGGCGGAGCAAGTATGGCTCTTCGTTACCCAGCCTTCAGTCGCCGGACGCAAGTAATGCAGAATGCGGTCATAATCAACTTTAGCCATCATTGCACGCTGTTTATTATCACCATCCGCCTTATTGATTACAATAGCATCTGCCAGCTCAACAACGCCTTTTTTCATGCCCTGCAGTTCATCCCCTGCTCCGGTAATCATCAACAGCAGGAAAAAGTCAACCATCGAACGTACGGTAACTTCACTTTGGCCCACCCCAACGGTTTCAATCAGCAGTACATCGTACCCTGCAGCCTCACATAACAGCATCGTTTCACGGCTTTTTCTTGTCACTCCGCCCAAAGTTCCGCTTGACGGTGATGGCCGGATAAACGCCCTCGGGTTGCGTGACAATTCTTCCATGCGGGTTTTATCCCCTAAGATACTGCCTTTTGTTACGGTACTGCTGGGATCAACGGCAAGCACTGCTACCTTGTGCCCCTGGTCGCACAGCCGGCACCCCAAAGCTTCAATAAATGTACTTTTACCAGCTCCAGGCACACCGGTTATGCCTACGCGAATGGATTTTCCGGAATGAGGCAATAGTGGCATAAGTATACGCTGAGCGGTATCCATGTGCGCAGGCAAATTACTCTCAATCAGTGTAATTGCCCGGGATAGAATGACCCGGTCACCTTTTAATATACCCTGAACATATTCGTCAACAGTAAGCTGGCGGCGGACAGGAGTAACACGGGGCTGACTAGGCACCGCCCCCTGTCCAGGCAAACCGTCATGCCCACCGCTGATTCCGCCCATGACGCGGGTTGCAAAAGCATCTCCGCCATCGGCTGGAATCCATTCCGGTTTCCAATCACTCTTCTTCTCTTCGCTCATGTCTAAACAGCAGCCTGTGCGGCTAATAATTGGTCAAGTATTTTTTCAGCGGCTACCGGAATAATGGTGCCTGGCCCAAAAATGGCAGCTGCTCCATGTTCACGCAGGTAATCGTAGTCCTGGGCGGGAATAACGCCGCCAATGACGACCATAATGTCTTCACGTCCCAGTTTTTTCAATTCTTCAATCAACTGAGGCAGCAGTGTTTTGTGACCTGCTGCAAGCGAGCTCATGCCAACAATATGCACGTCGTTATCGACAGCTTGTTGGGCAGTCTCTTCCGGAGTTTGGAACAAAGGTCCAATATCTACGTCGAAGCCCATATCCGCAAAGGCAGTAGAAATGACTTTTGCTCCTCTGTCATGACCATCCTGTCCCATTTTAGCAATCATAATTCTAGGACGGCGGCCTTCCAGGCTTTCGAACTTATCAGCCATGCTTCTAACTTTATTAATCGTTTCTTCTTCAGCAAATTCACTGCTGTATACACCAGAAATGGAGCGAATAATCGCTTTGTGACGTCCGGCAACTTTTTCAATGGCATCGGAAATTTCGCCTAAGCTCGCCCGTGCTCTAGTTGCTTCGATAGCAAGAGCCAGCAGATTACCTTCGCCGGTTTCCATCGATTTAGTAATCGCCTCTAAAGAACGCTGCACGCGGTCATTGTCCCGGTTGCTGCGCAATTTCTCCAGACGGCGGATTTGCGACAAGCGAACAGCCGTGTTATCAACTTCAAGGATATCCAGCGGATCTTCCTTATCCAGACGATAACGGTTAACTCCGACAATTGTCTCTTTACCGGAGTCTATGTGAGCCTGACGGCGGGCAGCTGCTTCTTCAATTCTCATTTTGGGCAACCCTGTATCAATGGCTTTCGCCATACCACCCAGTGCTTCTACTTCCTGAATATGTGCCCATGAGCGTTTGACCAGTTCATTGGTAAGAGCCTCTACATAGTAAGAGCCGCCCCATGGATCGAGTACTTTGCAGACCATCGTCTCATCCTGAATATAAAGCTGCGTATTGCGGGCAATACGGGCTGAGAAGTCGGTCGGCAGCGCAATTGCCTCATCCAGCGCATTGGTATGAAGTGACTGGGTATGACCAAGGGCTGCCCCCATGGCTTCCATGCAGGTACGTCCGACGTTATTAAACGGATCTTGCTCGGTTAAGCTCCAGCCTGAAGTTTGTGAGTGAGTCCGTAAGGCCATTGATTTTGTATTTTTCGGATCAAACTGCTTAATGATTTTTGACCATAACAGCCGTCCGGCACGCATTTTAGCCACTTCCATAAAGTAGTTTTTGCCAATCGCCCAGAAGAAGGACAAACGAGGGGCAAATGCGTCTACGTCCATACCTGCTTTTATACCGGTCTTGATATATTCGAGGCCGTCAGCCAGCGTGTAGCCCAGTTCAATATCTGCAGTAGCGCCGGCTTCCTGCATATGATATCCGGAAATACTGATGCTGTTAAACTTTGGCATGTATTGGGATGTATACGAGAAAATATCGGCGATAATGCGAATGGAAGGCTCTGGCGGATAAATATAAGTATTACGAACCATGAATTCTTTCAGGATATCATTCTGAATGGTACCTGTCAGAAGCTCCTGCTTTACGCCTTGCTCTTCTGCTGCTACTACATAAAAAGCCAATATTGGCAGAACCGCACCATTCATCGTCATGGATACGGACATCTTATCCAAAGGAATTCCTGAGAACAAAATCTCCATATCTAGAATGGAATCAACTGCAACGCCCGCTTTTCCTACGTCACCGACAACACGGGGATGATCAGAGTCATATCCGCGGTGGGTTGCCAGGTCAAAGGCAATAGACAAGCCTTTTTGTCCGGCAGCAAGGTTACGACGATAAAAAGCATTACTTTCTTCAGCAGTGGAGAAGCCCGCATACTGACGTACTGTCCAAGGACGGGACACATACATGTTAGCATAAGGTCCGCGCAAAAACGGCGGTATTCCTGCCACATAGCCCAAATGATCCAGTCCTTCCAGATCTGCCTTCGTATACAACGGCTTTACATTTATTTGCTCCATGGTCCGATATTCAAGTTCATCCAACAATTTGCCGCTGTCCAGCTGGGCTTGTTTCTGCCAGGCCGTCAAATCAGAAGCCGCAAAGCTCTGGCGGCAGGCAATTTTTGTGAAATCCGGTTTTGCCACCATTATTGTATCCCTCTTTCCTTCTGGAGTTTCGAAAGCATTTGATAGCAGTTAGCCCGTACATGAATGAAATCATCCACTCCAGCTTCCTTATATACTTTCTGTAAGTCTTCCGGCGGTAAGCCAGCCAAAAATAAAGTCATCTCAGGCTTAGCCTCTTTAATCAACTTAGCTAAAGGCGGTACTAGCTCAGGATAGGTAGCATCTGTCGAGCAAATGACCGCAACTGAAGCGCCTGATTCAATTGCCGCCTGAGCAGCTTCTTCTACAGTTAGGAACCCATCATTTTTCAGAATTTTAAAGGCGCCTACCTCCAGGAAACCGGTGACAAAATCAGCCCTGGCCTTGTGTTGAGGAATCTTACCCATATTTGCCAGGAAAATATCCAGGTTTTTACCTGTCCGGGCCACATACGATTCCGGATTTTTCCGCAATTGGCAATATTCCCGGTCTGCACGGTGAATATCCAACGGTGGAACAACAAGTGAAGCAGAAGCTCCCTGACGTAAAGCAGCTGTAAGTTCGCCTACCGTAGCTCCGCTCAGTACGCTTTGGATTGCCGCATCAATAATTGCTGAGCCAGTATGGGATGCAGTTTTGCTCTTATCCTTCAAGCCCGAAAGCTGGGTCAGGCATTCTACTTCATCGATGTCTTCCCGATAGCTGGCCAGATCTTTAGAGCGCTGCTGCATAAAGGCCTGATAGTCAAATGGCTGAACATCCAGAGGCTTTTCAATTAAGTTAGGGTACATGTTGGTTCCTAAAATAACATCTTTACGTTTAGTCAGACCATCCGCTCTGTTTTTCGCTACCGCTTTGATTTTCTGCTGCGGTACATTTTGCTCCAAGGCTTTAGTTATGCCGCCTGCAGCTTCTGTTTCCTGAAACAAATCCCACGCTTTTTGCGCAACAGTATTTGTCAGCTTTTCCACATACCACGATCCACCTGCAGGATCAACCGGCTGAAGTAAATTGCACTCCCGCTGCAGCATGATCTGATTATTGCGGGAAATGCGGTGCGAGAAAGTATCCGCAGGTCGTATGGCCTCATCAAAATAGCCTACGTGCAAGCTGTCAACACCACCCACTACTGCAGAAAATGCCTCAGTTGTTGTCCGCAGCATATTTACATACGGATCATAAACACTTTTGGTAAACGCAGAAGTACGGGCATGGATATGCATTTTTTGAGCATCTTCACTGCCGCCAAAGGCTTCAACGATTTGTGCCCAAAGCATGCGAGCCGCTCTGATTTTGGCTATTTCCATGAAAAAATTAGTGCCTACAGAAAAAGAGAAATACATCTGCTTTGCAGCAGTATCAATTGCTATGCCACGATCTGCCAAATTACGCAAATACTCAACGCCGGTTGCCAGAACATAAGCCAGTTCCTGTATTGCACTTGCACCGCTGTCATGGTACGGCTGACCTTGTACCAAAATAGGTTTCAGGTTCAGACCGTTTTCAGCTACCCAAGCGACTGTAGCTGACATTTCATCATAAAGTTGTGTCAATGCTATAGGCAATTCACCTTCAACCGATAAATAGGCTAACGGATCGGCTCCAATGCAGCCGGTGAATTTATGTAAATCCTGTCCATTAGCTTTCATGAAGGCTATAATCAAGCTGCTCAATTGAACACTTGAAGGGCCGGCCGACAAAAATAAGGGGGTTTTCTCCAGATTGATACCGGATAAGGCCTGTTGAATATCTTCCAGCGTTGATACTGACAACCCCTTGCCTACGAAAGCAGCATCACTTTTGTCAACATCAATGCCTAACTTACTTGCTTTGTCAACCACCATGTTGACTGCAGTTCCGCCTTTGTTCAATTCATGAAGCACAACATCATGAAATGCGCTGGCCAAAGGTTCATCGCATTCTTGGCAAATTTCCCACGGCTTAGTTAAATAACCCGTAGGACTTGTACCTCTTACAAAAGGATAGCTGCCTGGTGCAGAATCACAATGGGTAATCCCTTCTATATCTTCCATGCGATACATAGGCTGCAATTGGATATCTTCGTAGGTTTTAGTCAATAACGTTTTTTCCCAATTTGCACCCTTTAGTGCTTTTTCTGATTCTGCCCGCCATTCTTCATACGTCGGATAAGGAAACTCAGCAAAAAAGCGATCCTGCTTTTCTTCCCCTACCGGTTGTTTGCCTTCTACAACCTCTTTTGTCATAACATCACTTCCATCTCTCGGATTTTAATTGTTTTCTGGAGTGTGCTTATCCTCTCTTTACTTCGGGATGCATTCCCCCTTTCCATAATCATTGGGAATGAAATAAAAAAAATGAATCTTCCGGTCCCACTGGCAGGAAGATTCATTTAAAATAACATATATATAACTATACAAAATCCCGGCGTAAAATACGCCGGGAAGAAGCAAGGTACAATGTTATGTACTAAATCTCCTCCCCATCGCTCGTGGGTCAAAAACGGTGATCGTCAGATAGGCAGTTCTCCTGGCTCTNNACCGGTCTTCCCTATTAAGCCCTTGCGGGCACCTATCTCAATATATGCAATTGTTTGATTAGACATTTTATTCTATAATTTGTATCAATAATAGCATTTCTTTCCTTGATATGTCAAACTCTTTTGCAAGAAAAACCAACATTATCCCCCAATACTAGCATTCTCTTAACTTTCTACTATATGATTCAACACTTGCTTTTCATTATTTATATAGATTTTATGTATAACAAGGAGCCTCGCATGCGATTTTTAACAAAAGGCGATAAATTGCTTATTTCTATACTATTCGTCATTTCATTGAGTTCTATTCTCTACAGCCTCTTCCTATACCCCGATCACATAAATAAAAGCGCTGAAGTTCGCGTGAATGGCAGCTTAGTTAAGACAATGCAGCTCCGGGAGGGATACAGAGAAGAATACCGTATTGGGGGCCAGCACGAATATGCAATTATTGAAGTAAATTCAGGAAAAGTCCGGATTCGCCAGGATGATTCCCCCCGGCAGATTGGCGTCCAGACAGGCTGGATCAGCAGTCCACCACAGCAAATTGTTAATTTGCCTTACCGCATTGTCGTCACTGTTGTCTCCTCAGAAGCGCAGGATCTTGATTTCATTATCAAATAAAACCATCAAAACATAGCAAATAACGGCCCTTTTCGGCAGGCGCCGTTATTTGCTATGTCAACAAACTATGGATTTTTATCAGCCTGTTTTAATGCTTTTTTTGCAGCTTCGGCAAACTGGTTATAGGATACTGTTGCCCCTGATACGGCATCAATTTTATCAACATCCTGGGTTTCAATCAGTTTGGGGCCGTATGTAGCAGCCGCATTCACAGCCAGCTGAGCTTTATTATAAAACTCCTGGTTTTCAATCTTGCCGCTGGTCTTGCCGTATTCTTTATCCTTTATTGTGCCATCCTTCTTGATGCCGCGATAATCAGCTTTCGTGATTTTTCCATTTTTAATAACAAGTGCAATTTCACCAATAGCACCACCTTCATCAGCACTGCTTTTGGCAGTAAACCGGCCGTCCTTATAATTGCCGCTAAGGTTAATATCCTTATGGCTGGCGGCAGGACTAGCATCCTTTTGTGCACAGCCGCTAAGCAGCAGAACAGGCATAAATGCTGCTATTAACAACAGCCATCGTTTCACACTCAACTACCTCCTACCCTATCTTTCGACGGTCGGCAATCCGGCCATGTTCCAGTACAATCCGGTTTTGTGCAAGTTCGGCAACCTCCGGATCATGAGTGACCATAATAATCGTATGTCCCTCTTGATGAAGCTTTTGGAATATCTCCAATACCAGATTCGCATTTGCTTCATCTAAATTGCCAGTAGGCTCATCAGCCAGTATCAGCATGGGATAATTAATTAAGGCACGGGCAATGCAAACACGCTGCTGCTCGCCGCCGGAAAGCTGACTAGGCAAATGCTTTGCCCTGTCCTTCAGACCTACCCGGTCCAAAGCAGCCAATGCCTCTGCTTCATCAGGCATACTATGATAATATTGAGCAATCATAATATTTTCCAGAGCGGTCAAATAAGGTACTAAATGAAACTGCTGAAAAACCAGCCCTACTTTATCACGGCGAATTGATGTCAGACTGCGGGGATTCAAGGTAGAAATATCTTCACCATCAAGTATCACTGTTCCGCTTGTGCCTTTATCCATACACCCGATAATATTCATTAATGTAGTTTTGCCGGAGCCTGAAGGCCCCATAATAGCCAGCCATTCGCCCCGCTCTACCGTGAGATTAATATTTTGCAGCGCTTTTACACTGCCATAAATCATTGAAACATCTTGTAGTTCTAATAAACTCATCAATCAACAGCCTCCTTCACTCGCCCCGTAACACGATTGCCGGTTCAACGGCAGTCGCAGTTCTTACTGGAATCAGGCAAGCCACCCCAGCAACGCCAACAGCTACTACAATCGCACTTGCTGCAATAAACGGCTGAAAGGAAATCGCTCTGCCAAAGACATTCACACTCACAGTTTCAGCAAAAAAGAAACCAAGAACAGTTCCTAATAATCCGCCTAAAGCGCCCAGTGTAAGTCCTTCACCTAAAAACTCCAGTGCAATACTGCGATTATCTGCACCTAAAGCCTTTTTAAGTCCAATTTCTTTTCTGCGTTCCGCTACTACTGCCATCATGGTAGTAGCCACACAGATGAGCGTTAACAGCAGCACAACAATTGTTACCAAATAAACCAGCGCCTGCAATTTGCCCAGCACCATCGCCTCTGACTGAGTAACCCGCTTGACCAGCCGCGGAGTCACACCGGGAACTTGCGTTTCTACGTTACCGGTCAACGTATTCAGCTCTGCTTCTGTCGCCATAATACTGGCTTGTGCCACGCTTATCTGTCCGCCTTTTTGCAGCAAGGTCTGCAGCAGCGGTAAATCCATAAACAAGAAATTTTCTTCTGTTCCACCTGTTCTGACAATTCCTGCAACCTTAACTTTACTTTCACTGCTGCTATTAGCGGCCGACAATGTAATCATCTGTCCCGGCTCTACCTTCAATAGCTCTGCAATTTCAGCGCCTAGAACAACCTCAGTGGTATCTTGCGCAGGCCACTGCCCTCTAATCTGCCAGTAAGGACTTACTTTTTTGACTTCCTCAAAGCGCGTCCCCGCAACCATAACCGGCTGCTCATTTACCTTGGCCCGATCATACAGGTAAGGCGCCAGCCCAACGAGTTTCTCCTGCGGTAAAAGCCCTGCCGCGCTTACAACGTCTTTTTCCTGCAATGTCTGACTGCTGCCAGCAGGAATCAAAAGCAAATTGGCTCCATAAGAGCGAAATTCACGGCCCATTTGACGGGGCACATCATAATAAATTGTTACTAAGCCGGACAAGACTGTCGCACCTATGGCAACTGCCAGTAAGGCAACAAACATGCGCGACCGGCGCCGGATAAGCGAATGAATAATCATCTTGCTATACATAGAGTATTTTGTCATAGTTTACTATCACCTGCCATGAAGTACTTCTGCCGGGCGCAATGATAAAAGCATCCTGAAGGCCGGAAGACTGCCTGCCAAAGTAACCAGCACAACTAAAATCATTACAATGGGAATAACCATTCCTTTAGCTTCCACTGCAGAACCAAAAACAGTCTGCCCGATAATCTGAGCAAACCCAAGCCCCATAAAGTAGCCTGCAATTCCACCTGCAATTCCGGTTGTCATTGTTTCAGACAGAGTCGATAATAAGATCTCTGAGTCAGTGGCTCCCAAAGCTTTTAACAACCCGATTTCCCTCGTCCTCTCCATTACGCTGGCAGTCAGCAGGTTGGAGATTCCCAGTGCCGAACCAGCCAGACTAAGGGCAGTTATGAGCAGCATTAGCAATTGTGTTTTCTGTAAAATTGCGCCTTCCGATTCAGCTACCTGGCGTACAGGCTTAGCTCTGGCACCGGAAACCGCTTCTTCGATCTGATAGGATATGGCACTCACATAAGCCGTGCAATACCATGTTTCCCATTCTTTAAGTGTCAGGCTTTTGGGATTATGAGCTGCTTTACGGGCCAAATCATTATCTGGCGTAGTAATTGCACTTACTTCGACCTTAGCTACTTTTCCGTCCATATTGCTGAACTTCTGTACAAAGCTGAGTGGAACAAAAATCTGTTCGTCTTCTGCACCACCGCTGTTAATTATCCCTTTAACCACCAGTTTTTCTGCGGGGCTGCTGCCCGAACCAGCAATTTGCAATTCGTCACCAGTCTTGATATTACGTTTTTTTGCAAGCAGACTGCCAACCATTGCACCATGAAGATCCGTATCCTGAGCCCATTGCCCATCAATAGACCACCAGGATTTCAGCTCTTTTATCCCTGTTTCTACCACTTCCCCGGTAGGCAGATCCAGCTTGCGCTCAAACCAGGTACCAACTAACGTCACATCCTCACCATTTGCTCCAAGGCTTGCTTTAGCCTCCAGCGTCGGTGCAAAAGCAACAATGTTATTTGCCCAGAAAATGGTTTTTAATTTACCCAGGTCGGCTTCCTGCAGGTATTGCCCTGCCGCGCCCGCCCCGGCTTCCACTCCATATAGTTCCTTCAACACGGAAGCAGAACGGGGGGTAACGGTTATATTGGCGCCATATGCCTTTAATTCCCGGTTTACTTTATCTCCCACATCCAGCATAACGTTCAGCATGGCTGTCGTCAGCGAGACACCAAGTGCAATCGTAAGCGCTACCATGAACATCTTGCGTCTTTGCCGGCTCAGAGCACCTTTCAGCATTCGCCAAAACATAGCTCGCCCTCCCTACTTGAATCTTCCTTTTTCTTTTTCCAGCGCCGCAGCCGGAATGACCAGTTTTCCGGCAGTCATCTTGTATTCTAATGGTACAGGATTACAGCCGCCTTTAAAGCCAATTGTTGCTTTATTCATTACAACATCACAAAGCTTACAGACCACCTGATCTTCCCGCTCATAATAGCCGGTAGGACCACAAATATCACAAGCATCTAATCCAACTCCGTAAGCGGAGCCACTTTTCTTAATAATAATGAAACGCAAGGTAGTACCGTTTGATGCCCGGAAGGAAAAACGGTGCAGTCTTCCGTCACTTACTTTCTCCAATGGAATTGCAATTGTGCCTTGTACAGCCGACACAGGCACTGCGGGGGTTATTTCCACCTTCTGATCAGCGTACGCTTTGCCTGCTGTAGACAAAATAAATACCAGCAGCAAATTAACCGCAATGACCGCTCCCCAGTTCAATTGCTTACGGACAGTAATTAATACTTTCCGGTATTGCGCCGGATTAAGATCATCCTGTCGCGTGATTTTACGCCCCATATATAAAATGGCAACCAACGCAAAGGTAACCGCAAAAAGAGCGTACAAAAACCAGGTCTGATAATTAATAAGGGGAATCATGATTCCGAGAAGCCATTTTTTCATAGGAATAATGCCGCGTCCCAGCAGCACCTGAATGACTACAACTAATTGGTGGGCTATAATGACAATAAAACCGACTGTGGTAACAGTCAGCAAACTTTTCACCGGTAAAACTTTGGCTACCCTAAAAACAGCTACGCCAGTTAGTAAGGCAAGACCGAATCCAAGTAAACATCCAATCATTTTAAACAAAACATCCAAGCTGATAAGCGGATTAGCTGCTATCAGCATGTTAGCCGGAAAAATAAAAAATTCAAAGCCCCGGTATAGAAGCAAAGTAAAAGCAACCGTAAATATTACCTTCCCTGGAATAGTTGCATCGGTATCTGGATAGCCTTTCTTTCTTGCGCGCCAAAAAAAGATGATTAGCAGTACTTCTGCCAGCAATGCAACACTTAACACTCCGCATTCATATACTTCACGTTTTATAAAGGTTGAACTTAATCGTAATATGACAATGGTAAAAGAACTAAGGAGACCACAGATCACCCCATGCCACACCCAGCTTTTTAAGTTCTCCTGCTGCTGTTTACCTAAAAAAGCCAATACCATTGCGACAGGAATAACCGCAGCCGCAACATTCTGCACTACCGGTATAAAAGTTTGCAATACCGCCATGAGATATTGTACCATCTGTCCCCCTCCTTCCTGTATAAATGAAATTTGAGAAAAAGGTCCGGGAAGCTTCCCGGACCGCTATCATTACCAGTTTCTTGGAACGAAGTCAAATACCCAGTGAAGAGTGACAGGGTTTTCCCAGAAACGGCCTTCTACACCGGTTTCTTGGTCAACATGGAGCATATAGTTTTGTTGCAGCGGGCTTGCAATAGTGAAAACTACGTCATAGCTGCCTGCGCCCAGCATTTTAACGTTAGCGCCATAATGAGCTCCGTCGCTGGCATTCATCGGCATAAGGTTACCTTCGATGACTTCGCCAGTACCTTGTTTAGTCATGGTGTAATGTACAGAAAGGTAAGGAATGAATTCGCCAACACCAAAGCCGGTTTTATTATCTTCAGTAGCTTTAATATCTGTTTCCAGATGTATGTCAGCTTGATCAGGCGTTAAGCCCATGCCGGCAGGTTCCATTGTGATAGGTTGGAAATAAATCGCAGCAACTGTAAAGCCAGCTTCCGTAACTTCTTGCTCGTCACCGATTGGATATTCCTGGAATCCAGCAGCAAAAGCCTGCGTTCCCATTACAAAAAGTGCCAGCATCATAACCAAAGTCATTAGTGCATATTTTCTTGTTTTCATTATGTAGTAGCCTCCCTAAATTGTTTTTATTTTTTTGTATGACAGCTAAAAATAGGACGATATTCCCCGCTTGTCCGGTTCTACTACAAGCCTTTTGATCTATCGCCTCTGTGTACTATGCCGCAGCTTCAGGAGCTGCTTGACGACGGCGCTGATAAATCACCCCCCCTATCGCCAGAAGCACGAGTACAATTTGCGGCAGAAGTGTTTCCCAGGTAGGATAAATACCTAAGAGGTCAATCGCCTCCATGCCCGGTATCAGTGTTACACCGACCACTCCGCCTGCCTGCAGCTTATTAACACCGCTGCCTGCAAAGCTTACCGCCAGACAATACATAAAAATACTTGTTCCCAGAAAAAAGGGTTTCAGCGGTATTTTCATACTGCCATAATGAATTACTCCGTAAATTACAGCCAACGCCACACACCCTGCGCCAAAGCCCATCCATACGGCATCAATATGAGCACCAACATCGCTCAATAAGGCTTGATAGAACAGTACTACTTCCGCACCTTCACGGTACACCGCCAAAAAAGCGGCTAACCCCAGGGATAAAGCGTTTCCGCCGCTTACGGAGTGTTGCACCTTGCCTTCAATGTAATTTTGCCATTTCTTCGTATCTGCCTTACTGACCATCCAGCGGCAAACAGACAAGAGAACAACTACAGCGATCAGAACAGTAACGCCTTCCATTATTTCCTGGTTAGCACCACCAATATTAAAAATCTGATTAATTGCAATAGCAGTCAGCAGGCTTGCCAGAATTGCCAGGAAAGAGCCATAATAAACAACCGTTGTCTTATTGCCGTTACCAGACTTATTTAAATAAGCTGTAATTGCAGCAATGACCAGGATTGCCTCAAAGCCTTCGCGCACAAGAATCAAAAATGTAGGCCAAAAGACTTCGGCAGGCCCCTGCTGCTTGCCGGTACCGCCTAATTTAACAGCATCCTCCCGCAGCATCCCCACTAATTCATCAATTTCTTTTTTGATCTCTGCCTCAGATGAGCCATTCGTCATCAGCTTTTTAATAACGCTGAATTTATATTCTTCTGTACTCCCCCGGCGGCCGGAAATAGTAGAACTAACAGTGAGTTCCATTCCTTCTTTTTCATAAACACCGTAATAAGCGTCATTTATGAGTTTTTTGGCCTTATCCAAATTACCTTGCTTATAAGCATCAAGCGATTGAGTCATCGTCTTCTCGATTTTATCGACAACTTTCCCCCATGACGCTGCAGCAAAGACCATATTTTGCGAGGTAATTACAAAAATAAGCGGCAATAGCAATATCAGCAACAACTTACGCATCAAATTCACCTCCTTTCAATATGAAGAATTTCACTCAAAATGGTAATAGTAATCATTCTCATTAAAACTGTGTAAAAAATGCAGGTTTTTGAACCCGCTTGTATCAGTAACTTATTCTATAGAGAATATAACTCCGTTTACTGTTCCTGTCAAGAAAAAAATGGAAAATATAATAACAATTCTCATTATCATTTATTCATTACTTCTCTATTCTTTTCACTCCAAAACAATACAAAAAAGCTTTCCGAATAATATCCGGAAAGCTTTTTCAATGGTGACCCACGATGGACTCGAACCATCGACACCCTGATTAAAAGTCAGGTGCTCTACCAACTGAGCTAGTAGGTCGCATTGGCAGGGGCGGCTGGACTCGAACCAACGCATAACGGAGTCAAAGTCCGTTGCCTTACCAACTTGGCGACGCCCCTACAATATTTTTTTTGGGGTGACTGAAGGGGTTCGAACCCTCGAATAACGGAGCCACAATCCGCCGTGTTAACCGCTTCACCACAGCCACCATGTTCATTTGCAAGAGCGTTTGTCCCTTGCGACAAAATATATTCTATCATACTACACGGTTCATGTCAAGCATAATATTCTATATTTTTTGTCCTTCGACGTTGTAATGCCATAAGCACTACAACGCCGCGACACTCAATTAGTATATCAGATCTTTTTAACATAATCAATAGTCATAATTAATTTTTACACATGAAATTTTATTACTGCCTCTTGCAAATCCCCTGCAGCCTTTGCAAGACTTGCCGCAGAAGCTGCGATCTCCTGAACAGCGGCATTCTGCTCTTCACTGGCAGCAGCCACCTGTTCGGCACTGGCAGCATTAATGCGGGCGGCATCTGCAATACTATGTACAGCCGTATCAACTTCACTGCTTGCTGTTTGCTGCTTTTCAGCAAGACTGACAATTGACTCTACCTGAACATGCATATTTTTAACTGCATCAAAAATCTGCTGAAAAGCAGTCCCAGAAGACTGTACTACCTGCACGCCGGCAGCTACCTCTTTGCTACCGCTGTCCATCGCACTCACGGCGACAGCTGTTTCCTGCTGAATAGCACCGATAATCGAAGCGATCTCTTTCGCTGCATCCTGTGATTGCTCAGCTAGTTTACGTACTTCTTCGGCAACAACGGCAAAACCGCGTCCTTGTTCTCCTGCCCGCGCTGCTTCAATAGCGGCATTTAAGGCGAGCAAATTAGTTTGGCCTGCAATATTGGTAATAAGATCAACAATCTGACCAATCTGCCGTGATTTATCTCCAAGGGCATAAATCATCGCCGCAGCTTGATCGACCTGCTGTCTGATCTGTTCAATACGATTTACGGCATCATCAATCTGCCCTTTCCCCCATTCAGCCGCCTGCTCGCTCTTGGAAGAAGCCTGCGCAACCGCTTGCGCAGCTGTTGCAGTCTGAGCCGTATTTGTAACCATGCTGGTAATCGCGACAGTAGAGTGGCCCGATAGTTGAACCTGCCGGGTAGCACCTTCCGCTACCTGCTGAATAGCAATCGCCACTTCTTCCGTGGCCTTGCCTACTTCTCCCGACGAGGCTGCCAGTTCTTCAGCAGCTGCTGCAACCGAATCAGCAGTGTTACGGGTTTGTACAATAATTTGACGAAGGGCAGTGGTCATTTGTTCAAAAGCAACGGCTAAGTTGCGAACTTCTGAAATACCCCCGACAGCAATAGACTGAGTTAAATCCCCCTGTGCCACGGCACGGCTGATAACTACTAGATTTTGCAACGGTTTTGTAATATTTCTCGCAATATAAAATGCAGTCAATCCGGCTGCAACGACAGCCAAAATCACGACAACTAACACAATCAGGGTTGTTGAAATTAAGGTCCTGTACGCTTCATTAACAGGCTGATAAATCACAACTCCCCATCCATATTTATCAATTGGTGCAAACGCAGCAATTGTTTTATCACCACGACTGGATACCGCTTCCATATTTCCTGCTTTTCCTTGCATAACCTGCTTCACATATTCAAGTGCAGCAAAGCTTTCTTTATTTATTACCCGTTCATTGACCGGATTGTAGATAACAGTACCCTTATTATCAACAATATCAAGATATCCGTTTTCTCCAATCTTCACCTTCGCGACAATGTCAGCCAGCGCTTTAAGGCTGATATCAGCGGCAAAAACACCAATAACCGCACCGCTCTTATTGCGGATCGGTGTAGATACCGTCACCGTAGGAGCATTGGTAAACGCAGAGATATAGGTATCGGTAAAGTAAGTGTTTCCCTTAACGGCTTCCAGGAAATATGCACGATCTCCCCGGTTTGCAAGCTTACCGGATGTTCTGGCAATCTGCATCCCAGTAGAATCCATAACGAAAATCAGCTCAAACAGCGGGTTGCGCTGCTGTGCCGCAATAATCATGTCAGTAACAGAAGCTCCATCCATTGACTGAGCAGTAGGTGATGCAGCTAGTGCCTCTACCAATCCTTGCGAATCATCCAGCAGTCGTTTGATTTCACTGCCAAGCTGAGCGGCAAATATACCATTGTCATGAGCCATATCCTCACGGGCTGCTGTAATATTCATATAAAGGCTTACAACACCACCTGCCGAAGCCGGGAGAATTGCAAATAAAACAAATAAGGCCACTAAACGGAATTGTAAACTGGTATTTTTAAACATTTCATCACTCCTGCAATATTATGGAAGGTGTATTCGACAATACAAAGCAAATTTCCTTTATATACTCCTTTATATAATAAGGAAAGCAAAAATAACCTGCTAATTTGCCAGCAGGTTATTTTGTCTCACAATATTCAATTCCCATTTGTCAAAAATACAAAACCTCCGCCGAACTTTGACGTAGTCAGCCAAAGGTTCAAGTCAAAGGTCAACTTACGCCCGCCGTCATAGCAAGTAGCAATATACCGGTCTGTCTGCTGCTCATATGCGAGAGCCACCACTACAATCCAATGCCAGGTCTCTAGCGAGCCTGCTTTTCCCTTGTGCAAATTTAAAAAAGCTACAGGGCAATCAGAGGCAAGTCCTTTTTCTAAAAAATCAACCGTTCCAGCGAGGGAAGACCGTTTGGCTTTACATAAGGGAACACTTAATTTATGGCACTGCCACGCTAATTGATGAAACGATAAGTACGCATCCATCCCCTCGCAGAATTTTTCTGTGCTGCTCAGTCCCAGCCAGCCAGGAGTAACAAAATCCCAGATCTCTTCAAGTGCTTCTGTTATAGAAGCGATACTATCATTGTTATAGGTCAGCGGACCAGCTTCCCTTTTATTCAAATACAAAAGCAGCATTGCTGCCGAAGTAGGACCACAGCCACTTGATCGCTTAGTCCGAGTACTATACCAGCATTGATTATAGCCATATAAGATTTCTTTATTCTTATTTACCTGCAGCCATTCAGGGTGCCTGATTTCCATGTTTTCTCCTTGTTAAAGGCATCTACCATTTTCATACTCTCTGCGTCTATCATACCATGTCCGCAGTCAAAACAAACAGCTTTACATTCCATTCTCCATAAGCTTCTCCAAATCAGCATCAAAATAAACGGTAACGCATTAAGCCGAACAGCAGCAAAGAACCCCCAGACACTGTTCAAGTGTCTGGGGGTTCTCTCTATTTAGCTCATAAACATTTTGAGATCATCGTCGGGATTCGTAATACCGCCGATGCCAAAGGTCTCTACCAGTACCTTTGCTACGTTCGGAGAAAGAAAACCAGGAAGAGTTGGGCCAAGATGAATGTCTTTTACACCGAGGTACAACAGAGCCAAAAGCACAATGACTGCTTTTTGTTCATACCAAGCTATATTATAGGATATAGGCAGCTCATTAATATCATTCAGGCCAAATACTTCTTTTAACTTCAACGCAATTACGGCTAAGGAGTAAGAGTCGTTACATTGTCCTGCATCCAATACCCGCGGAATGCCGCCAATATCACCAAGGGGCAGTTTATTATAGCGGTACTTGGCGCAGCCTGCCGTAAGGATAACGGTATCTTTCGGCAGCGCTGTAGCAAATTCGGCATAGTAATCTCTGCTCTTCATACGACCATCGCAGCCGGCCATAACAAAGAATCGTTTGATAGCGCCACTTTTCACAGCATCCACTACTTTATCTGCAAGGGCTAATACCTGATTGTGAGCAAATCCGCCAATAATTTCGCCTTGCTCCAGTTCCTGAGGCGCCGGGCATTGTTTAGCGTGAGCAACAATCACCGAAAAGTCTTTCGGTTTACCGTCCACCCGCTCGCCAATTTGTTTCAAACCTTCAAAACCGACTACACCGGTCACATATACCCGTTCTTTGTAGCTGGCCTTAGGAGGTACCAAGCAGTTAGTAGTCATTAAGATAGGTCCGTTAAAGGTTTCGAACTCTTTATCCTGCAACCACCAGGCGTTGCCGTAGTTTCCTACAAAGTGATCATATTTCTTAAAGGCCGGATAATAGTGAGCTGGCAGCATTTCGCCATGTGTATATACATCAACGCCAGTTCCCTGGGTTTGTTCCAGCAATTCTTCCAGGTCTTTGAGATCATGACCACTGATAAGAATAGCCGGGTTGTTCCTAACACCAATATTTACTTTAGTAACTTCCGGATTACCATAAGTGGTCGTATTGGCCTTATCAAGCAGCGCCATCACATCAACACCGTACTTACCGCATTCCATAACCAACGCTACCAAGTCATCCGCACTCAGATTATCATTGGTCGTACCAACCAATGCTTTTTCTATAAAAGCAAAAATGCCATCATCGTTATATCCCAGAGTAAAAGCATGCTCGGCATATGCAGCCATTCCTTTTACTCCATAGGTGAGTAATTCGCGCAGCGAACGAACATCTTCATTTTCAGTTGCCAAAATACCGATTGTTACTGCCTTTTCTTCAAAAGCAGCCGCATTATCAGCAAACCATCGAGCGCTGTCATGAGTAACCTCTGATGCTACACCGGCTTGTATCAACGTTGCTTTCACTTCTTCTCGCAAAGCAAGTGCCTGCTTAATTAGCGTAATAAAGTATTCTTTTTCAAAGTTAGCATTCGTAATGGTAGCAAATAGGCCTTCCATAATGAATTTATCAGCTTTCATTGTGGCAATTCCAGCCTGACGAGCTTGAAGAGTATAAGCGGAAATGCCTTTCAGTGTATAAATCAATAAATCCTGCAAATTGGCAACATCCGCTGTTTTTCCACAGACGCCGCGTATCGTACAGCCAGTTCCTTTTGCGGTCTCTTGGCATTGATAACAAAACATTGACATATGATCTCCCCCTTAAAATATAGGCCCTAAGTACCTTTTTGATAAATACAATTGCAACTAACGTTGACAGATTCGATCACTCGATCTGCTTTTATCTTAACTCATTTGCCTAAAGTCTTCCGTGATTCAAATCACTTTTTCATAAATTTATGCAGAGTATTTTCCATGAAAATGAAAAAGCCGGGAGCTAGTCAACAGACTACTATCCCCGGCTTTCTTGCTATTTCAAATTTATTTCCGCGCCTTACCCTTGAGAGATCTCATATCGATTAGCAGTATCGCCAGTTAAGCGATCTTGCACTTGTCTAAACCCATACTGTGCATTGGCCCCACTTACAAACCCGGTAAGCCATTTCCGGTATAAGGCCGACATTATCTTGGCATCAACTCCTACCCGCTTCCAGTTCTGTTCCTGCAGCCAGGCCCCGGTCTCCCAAACAACACGCTCTGCTTCTGAAGTGATAACCATATCACCTTGGTCACAAGGCATGCCGTTAAGATAATAATCATTTACTGCCTTATAGACGCCTGGTGCTGTTGCTAAATCGTATTTTCCCTGCTGTTTCGCATTTTTACCGGCTTCTTCCCCTTGTTCATAAAAGGTTTGTTCGATTATCTCCTGGACAGCGCCGCCGCAGGTATCCAGAAGCTCCTTAATAAAAGCAGCTTCTCTTGATTCTACAACGTTGATTTGCCGCTGCAGCCAGCCATGTATGTTATCATGACTAATAAGCTCGCTAAGATCAACATCCGGCAGCGGTTCACCATACATTTGCCAAACTTGTTCTCTCAGTTCTTCAACGGTTGCGCCGCATACTTCAGATACTTTATTGTAAATAGCCTCTTCGCGCTTGCTGACCAGACGGATTTTTCCATACAGCCAATAATGAATTGGTCCAATAAACGCACTCATTCCTGATCACTCCTTACATACAACTTTATTTAATGATGTAATAAGTTCCTTAACATCGATTCCATGAATTTCTGCTGCTTTTTCCAGTGCCTCGCCGGTAGCCGAGGGACAGCCCAGGCATCCCATGCCAAATTCCCTTAGCACCGGAACTGTCTGGGGATACACTCTGATAATATCCGCAATAACACTCGCCTCAGATATCCGGTCACCAAATACTAAATTGCCTTCCGTTAACCCGCCGGGCATGGGAACGATCTGCTCGCCCGCTGACAATGGCTTAGCTGGAGCATCGGATACATCCGCACTGTTGTGAAACTCGGCTAAAATATCCTTCTGAAATTTTTCAAATCCAATTCGATCAATGAATTGACCAACCCGCTCAATATCGGCATTCTTCTGGTAGTACCTGACAATAATATCAATAACGCGCAGTGTGTCCTCATAATTTAAGCCCGTAATCAGTTTATCGGCAAGCCTTGGATGGGAGCCTGCACTTCCGCCGACATAGACATCCCAGCCTTCATCCGTGCCAATAACACCAACATCCTTGATAACAGATTCCGCACAGGAGTTAGGGCAGCCGGATACACCCATTTTCATCCGTGACGGCATTTCTTTCTTAATATAGCGCTTGTCTAATTCCAGTCCCAGCTTGATACTGTCCTGCTTGCCCCGCTTACAGAAGGCAATTCCCGGACAAATTTTCACGCTGCGGACGCAGTTGGCAAATCCCATAGCAGGCTGCATCCCCAGCTCCTGCCAGATCGCTTCAATATCTTCCGCTTTTAATCCGGTAATCATAATCCGCTGCGCAGAGGTGAGTTTCAATATTCCGTTATACTTTCTCGCAACATGGGCATATTTTTCCAGTACATCCGGTTTAATAAAACCGCCCGGTAAATGCGGTGTTATTGCATATGTTTTTTTGCCATTGTGGATTTTCTGTAAATTGGCTCCTTTTGGTAACATTGCCGTCGGCCTCCTTATATCTGTTACGTTTCATCTCTATCCTATATTACCCTTATTTGGCCCGTCTTACTTTGATCTATATCACACAATAGGTAATTTTTATCACTAAAATTCAATAAAAAGCAGCAGTTCAAAACAAAAGCACGGAAAAATCCGTGCTTTTGTTCTCCGCTCTATCGATTTTATTCCGCCTGAACAACCGCCTCTTCCGGCACATATTTTTCCACCTTCACGTGCATAGGCAAAACGATTACAGAGGTTACTGCCTTGTGTTCGGCGGTATAAGCCGGACTAAAAACGGATTGTCCAATTGCCGACACTACAGCCTGATCAAAGGCCGCATCTCCTGAACTGGCGATAACAGTTAGTTCACCATCAGGTAATCCAGCTTCGGAAATTACCATCTTGACTTTGACTACTACAGTTTGTTCCGAATATTTCTCCCTCAACTCGGGAGAAAGTCCAACGGACGCCAGTTTTACAATTGCAGGCGGCGTAAGAGCAGCAGGTTCCTTGGCCATGGCCGGCAGCGACAGTACTACCAGCAGCACCAGTAAAAAAGCTGCGGCAGCTACGAACCGGGTGCATTTAGCGATTCTCATATAATCATCCTCTCTACATTTAATTAAGGGGCAACTAATTGGAATACTACCAGCTAATTCAAGGCAATTACATGATAACAATTCTCATTTTATGTAAAAAACCCTCTATTTTATGAATTTTTTACAACCGCTAGCGGATGTCTCCTCATTCTCTTAGAGATATGTCATTGCGTGAACAGAACTAGCATCCCCGGCTAGAAACTTTAACTTATTGGGCGCTCCTGCTCTCCAACGGCATTATACCGCCTCCATCCGCCAGTTATCCTGTTTCTGCCAGCTTTATCTTTACCGGCTTCTGCTGTAAGATTAAAACGAAATATCTCAGGAAAAGAGGTTCTTATTCATGCCCCGTGTTCTCACTATCCTGCTGCTTGTTGTGTTATTGACTCTGCAGCCTGTTTATGCATTTCCTTTTATTGACGATTCTACACAAAAAGTGCTGCGTCAAACCTGGGATGCTCAAACCTTGTCCGATTTAGCCAATGGCGTAATTGCAGTTCCTGAAACAACAATCAATGATTATCTCACTCAAATCCTGCCGGACTATCCCTCCATTCGCGAAGCGCATATATCCATCCAGCCCGGCAATCAAATCGTCCTTAATTTGAATACCCGCGATAATGGCCGTTTGCTCCTAAAAGGGACAATTACCCGTTTTATTCAAAACAATGAGGAATCAAGTGTAAGTATAGCCGTCGGCCAGCGAAAACTCCTATCTAAGCCAGTTACCTCATGGTTTTTTGCTCATGTTAGCCTGGGAATGCTGACAAAACTATTCGGCAATCCCCTTGCTGCAGACCAAGACAACTTCACCTCCCGGATTGAAGGCAATGTTGTCACGATTAATTTCCGCCCGTATATTGAGCATTCACCCCTGCGTACCCTCTCTGTTTACGGTACTTGCCCTGCTGATTTTTTCAGTGTTGATTCAGTCAGCACCGAGACTGGACTGATCCGGCTGCATACTTCCTATCATGGATCTCCGTTCAGCTTGCAAGCATTGCAACAGCTTATACCAAATTCGTAAAACCACCTACATTGCGAAAACACAATCTATCCTTAGTGATAGATTGTGTTTTTTGATTGTTAACGCTTGTATGGTTGTATAAACACACTAATATTTTAAAACTTATCTATTTATAATTACTTTTCGGCAAAAATTATCTCTATTTAATTGAAAATGATTATCATTTTTGCTATTATTAACGAGAGAGAAATAAGGTTTGTCAACTGCATGAATTGGCTTTTTACATAAAAAGTCTCATTAAGTGCAAAAAAAGACTATCAAACTATCACAAAGGAGCGATTTCTTATGCAACTATTTACCCAAGCTATTGACCTGTTTCACAAAGGCGGACCCGTGATGTATCTGCTGGCTGCCTGCTCTTTGTTCGTCGTTGCCATTGCCGTCGAACGTTTTTTATACTATCGCACCAGTTCGGCCGACAGCGCCGCCTTTCAACAAAAGCTTCAACCTCTTCTTGAAAAGCAGCGCTTTTCCGATGCCATAATCACCTGCCGCTATTGCAAAAGTGGCTCTCGCTGGGCTCTTGGCCCACCAGCGTGGCAGCCAGCTTGAAAATGCTCTCGAAAGTGCCGCTCAGCTCACGGCTGCCCGTTTACGTGAACACCTCGATGAGTTGAGTATGGTTGTCACTCTTGCCCCCTTGCTTGGCCTTTTAGGCACTGTTATCGGTATGATTAATTCTTTCAGCGTTTTTAACGTCCAGGCCGGTCAGCCTATGGCTATTACCGGCGGTGTCGGCGAGGCTCTCGTCGCTACTGCCACGGGTCTCAGTGTTGCAACGCTGGCTCTCATCATTCACAGCGTTTTTTCCCGTCAGGTCAATCGCCTTGTGACCGATATCGAGCAGACTGCCTCGTTTGTTGTCAGCTATGTTCTCATTAAAAAGACCAGCCGGAGAGATGCACATGAAATTGCGTAGTCTGCGTGTCGAGAAACAGCCCGAGCTTATGATCATTCCCATGATTGATATTATCTTTTTTCTTCTAGTTTTTTTTATGATGAGTACTCTTTATATGGTTGAACAGCACACCATTCCCGTTAATCTCCCCAAGGCCGCTTCCGCTCAGCAGGATAAGCCTGCCAGCATTAATATTGCCGTCCTGGAAAACGGCAATGTCATGTTTAATCAGGAAGAAATTCCTCTTCCTTTGCTTGCTAAACGGGTTGGCCTCGAGATTGGCAAGCTGCCTGATACTGTTTTTGTCCTGCGCGGTGACAAGCAAGTTCCTTACGGCCAGGTGATTTCGGTTCTTGATGAACTCAAACAGGCTGGAGCTCACCGCGTTTCGGTGGCAGTTGAGAAAGCGAGGTAATGTTGATGAATTACGCTTATCACTGGCGAAAGGCACTGGCTGTTTCTTTTTGCCTCCATTTGCTCCTGTTGGCTACTGCAGGATACCTGGCTGCCGGTTGGACGGCAGCCCTCCCACCTCAGGAAGTGCTGCTGGAGATGGAACTGGTAAACAATCCGGCCGAGCGGGCAGGTGTCATCCCTCAGCTGTCTGCTCCTTCGCCCGTACCGGATGTTCCCCAGCCGCCTGTGCCAACACCGGCTGAGACGATCCCAACGGAAACGCTTGCTGAGCCGGTTGTTTCCACAAGTGAGCTTGCCATGACCGAAGCACAGCCGGTGGCTGTACCGGCCTCGGCACCTGCCCAGTCCGGCAGCGCAGGTGGCTCCGAGTCTTCTGCCATAGGCGGAGTTACTGGCGGTGGCAATTCGAAGAGTGGCGGCATTGCTGCCCCAGGCATATTGTCCAAGGTTGATCCTGCTTATCCCTCTGCCTCGCGCAAAGCCGGCCAGGACGGTACCGTGCTGCTCAGAATCGAGATTCTGGCAAATGGGCGCACGGGTGATATCAGCGTAGTCCAATCGACAGGTTACTCTGCTTTGGACGAAGCTGCCATTGCTGCAGTAGGACAATGGCAGTTTGTTCCTGCCAAGGACTTGGCTACCGGCCGCGCTGTTGCCTGCACCACTACTCTGCCTGTTTCTTTTCGCTTGCGGTAGCAACAATTTACTGCCTGATACGAAAAAACTGTGTTGAAACTTTTGTTTCAACACAGTTTTTCTTTTGCATAGTGAATTATCAGCCGGTACTTTTCTCCACATAGCTTTGCAGTGTACTAGGACAGAAGCCGGTACGTTTTTTAAATAACTTACTAAAATAATAGGGGTCCGCATAACCGACACAGGCAGAGATTTCCGTAACTGAGCAAGCGGTAGTACACAAGAGCTCCTTGGCACGCCGGACACGATGTTCGATTATATAGTCATTGGGTCCCATGCCGGTGTGTTTTTGAAATAAATAGGCAAATTGTTTGCTATTCAAACCATATTGGGCGGCAAGTTTAGGAATAGTAAGCGGCTCCATATAATGGCCAGTAATATAGGACATAGCCTGCTCTACGATTTCACGGCCACTCTCATTGCGCCGGTTCGCGGCACTTGTCAATATTTCATCCAGGACACAGAAAAACAACGACTTTGTCCTAAGTCCCGGCAAGCTTCCCGGTGTTGTACAGCTGCAGTGCAGTTGATGCAGCAAGTCATTAATGCGCGTATTGTGGCCAGTCTCCAGTTGAAAATGCGCTAAATCATAAGGATAGAAGCCTTGGTCTTTTCCATCTGTCTGGTAATGGACGACCATAAAATCCCATTCTGAATTTCCTAAGACTTCTTTATCCAGTGACATGTTAGGACCGGCATGAAAAACCTTTCCATACTGCATCTCATAAGGCACACCGTTAAAAAACATGCGGGCCCGTCCCCTCATTGGAAAAACTAATCCTGAAAATGGCGGAGTGCGTACGCCAAAACAGCTCTTGCCCGGAGGAATAACAGCTCTGCCCACATCGATTATATCAATATTGACTTTTGCATAATAATGGGCCAATTCATTAATATCTACATTCATTTTTGAGCTGCCTTTCTATTACAAACTATACTTATAATACCATAAAATTCCTTTTCAGTCTCGCATTATGATATTCATTATCAATCAACTTTATTATAATTTTTTCTATTAAAGCTTGTCAATAAATTCTCACTATCCTCCATTTATTAGTATTTTTTTAAGCGAATCCCTATATCTCAGATTGATTTAGAAAATAATCCAGGCCCTTTTGGAAATATCTCCATTTACTCCTGTTTTCCTGCTTGCTATTCTATTGCATAGGTATTGAGAACGATAATCATTAAACTTGCAGCAGAATCAATACCATCTTAAAAGTCGCATCCAAGACGTATGCAAAAGGAGTCGAATAGTATGAAGAAAAAAATGTCCCGTACCCAAAAAAGCCTGCTTTATGCCTTAATTGGCAGCAGTCTCTTCTGGCATGCGCCGGTGATTACCTATGCGGCAGAAGATGGACAAATAGCTGAAGAGCAGCAGGCAGCCGGTAAAAACACTGCTGAACAGCGCGAATTCACTTTACAAGGAGTCGAAGTAACCGCCGACCGCGACCATGCCCTTCCACCGGCTTATGCAGGCGGCCAAGTAGCCCGTGGCGTTAACTTAGGTGTGCTAGGCAACAAGGATTTCATGGATACACCATTTAGCGTTACCAGCTATACTGCCCAGACTATGGAGGATCAACAGGCTAGCACGTTGCATGATATTCTCAGCAACGATTCTTCCATCCGTTACGGCACTTCTACCGGTCACCCTAATGAGAACTTTATCATTCGTGGCCTGGAGGTAAATCACACCAATATTTATTTTAACGGTTTACAAGGCTTGGCACCGCAACATCGCGTTCCTGTGGAATTTCTAGAACGTGTGGAAGTACTTAAAGGGCCTAGTTCCTTCCTCTACGGTGGTATGAATACCTCTGTAGGCGGTGCTATCAATTTAGTACCTAAACATGCCAGCGAGAAAGACATCACCGACTTCACTACCAGCTATACTTCTGAATCGCATCTGGGCGGCCATCTTGATATCGGCCGTCGACTAGGCAAAAACAAGGAGTGGGGTATTCGCTTTAACGGTTTATATGCTGACGGCGACACCGAAGTCAACGGACAGTCCAGAGAGAGATTGCTCGGTGCCCTAGGTTTGGATTACCAAAGCGATCGCTCACGTTTATCCTTGGACGCTTTCGGCTCACAGGAAAACTTTGATAATGGGTATGTCTCCATGTATCAGCTGGACAAAGGCTATGTGGCAGCTCCCGATGGCTCAACCAATGCGTATAAAGGGACATCGGGTACTGCGCGCAACAACGGACTGCTGTTTAAGGGCGAATACGATCTGCAGGATAATTTGACCGCTTATGCCAGCTTTGGTAAATTGTCCGTCAACACGACCGGCATGACTAACGGTAATCATATTAGGCTCCGGCCAGACGGAACGGCAAATCTTCGCAATCTCTACAAACAGTATTTCTGGACCGATACCACTTCGGCAGAAACGGGATTGCGTGGCACATATCAGACCGGTGAGGTAAAACATCAACTGGTGTTAAGCACTAGTCGTATGGCTAGCGACTCTTCCAGTACTTTTAATAGTTATGTTCCCAGCAATCAAGATTATACTTGGGCAGGGTCAGCCATAGACCTTTCCAATCCTAGCTCGGTTGGCGACTTTTTTGACCTGGTACCCTGGAAAGGAAAGGGCCCAAAAACGAGCGAGACTAACCTGAGCAGCCTGCTTTTATCAGATACGCTTTCCTTTGACGAGGAAAAAGTGCAGCTAACGCTGGGAATGCGGCGGCAGAATGTAAAAGTAAAAAATTTCAACTCCACTACTGGTGTCATGACCTCATCTTATGATGAGCATGCCAATACACCGATGGTAGGTCTTGTCGTCAAACCATGGGGAGAATCGATAGCACTTTACGCCAACTACATAGAAATGCTTTCGCCTGGACAAACAGTTACGAATACATCTTATGCTAATTATGGAGACATACTGGCGCCATATAAAAGTAAGCAACATGAACTTGGCATCAAATGGGACAAAGGTGAATTTGCTCATACCCTTTCCCTTTTTCAGATCACAAAACCAAGCTTAGCTTTGATTAATAATATACAATCCTATGATGGTGAACAGAAAAATCATGGCATTGAATGGAATGCTTTTGGACAGGCAGCTAAAAACCTGCGCCTGTTAGGCGGTATCACCTATATGCAAGGAGAATTAGTTCGTGTTGCTACTGCTTCTGCTGCCACTGAAGGCAACACTCCCTATGGTATCCCTAAATGGCAGATGAATGCCGGCGTAGAGTGGGACACGCCCTGGAATAAGGATCTAACTCTTTCCTTACGAGCCATATACACCGGGACGCAGTATCTCAACAATTCTAATGCTGATAAACTGCCGAGCTGGGTGCGTTATGATTTCGGTACGCGGTACAAAACTACGGTCAATAATGTCCCGGTCACTTATCGATTCAGTGTAGAAAACTTGTTCGATAAGCACTATTGGTCAGGTGCTTTTAGTGATAATTTTGTTACCCTGGGCGGCCCCCGCACCTTTAAATTATCGGCAACCTTCCAACTATAAACGGTGCAAGCATGAGTACTACCTTACTTAATACGTTTAAACGCCTCAGCGAACTTTTATCCCGTACTGATAAAACAACTCAAACGATCCTGCGCATCTTAGCCGCCGTTTTCGGCGGCTATGCGCTAACCGCCAGCGTTATGGCGGCTTTGGCGTTAGTACTGCCCGTACCAAAAGTCGATGCCTTGTTTTTTATCTCTTTTTTACCTGCGCTTATTTACCCGGCAGTTCTACTGTGGGTTTTTATCGTACCTACTGCCCAGCGAGCCTGGCGGGACTTGTTGATCGTCACTCTGGCCTTTGGTCTGCTAGCGCTGTCTGCAGCCTGGTTAAGTTAAAGGAGATATATCATGAGTAGATTTATCACTCCCGCTATTACCCGGGCAATGAGCGAGCTGCACACCTGGGGTGGCTTAGTATTCGGCTGGCTGCTGTTTGCTATTTTCCTTACCGGTACATTGTCAATATTCGAACCTGAGCTGACCCACTGGATGCAGCCTAACTTACGAAGCGTCCAAGCAGAACCGGTTCAAGCAATAGCCACAGCTGATCAAAAACTGCGTCTCCTGGATCCTCAAGCTGATATCTGGATGATTGCCATGCCGCAAAAACGCCACCAGGATCTTGAAATCATGTGGAAGAAAGGCAAGGTAACCTTAGAAAAGCATGTAGACCCACAAAGCGGAGCCATTATGAAAGCATATGATACGGAGGGCGGCCATTTTTTTGCCGATTTCCACTATCAGCTGCACAGTGGTAAAACTGGATTATGGCTGGTCAGTTTAGCCTCTGTCGTTATGCTGGTCACACTCGTCTCAGGGATTGCAATCCGCCGACAGGTTTTCAAAGAATTCTTCCGCCTGCGCTGGCGCCTGAACTGCCTCAACGCCCACACGATGACTGGAGTACTCACTCTGCCCTTCGTTTTTTTAATTACTTATACCGGTCTGACAATCACCTTTTTCATGATACTGCCGACTGTTCCCAAGGTCTTGTACGGCAATACCTGGCATGGGCCTCATACAGTTGCTTCACAGAATTTTGACCGTCCCCGCGCTAATCTGCCCGGCGAAATGGTTCCCTTGTCTGAACTCTTGCCACGCGCTGAAAAAGAATTAGGCAAAGGAAACATTTCCTTCATCCGGATTACCAATCCGAATGACCGCCATGCGGTAGTTACCTTTTTCCGCACTGTTGATGATACGATTGTGGCAATGAGCGCCTAAGCAGCTTTTGACGGTATTACCGGTGAACTCATTGGCACCCAGTCATCCTGGAATAAATACGTTCAGGCCTATCGCACACTGGTAGGGCTGCATATTGCCAGATTTGGCGGTTATCCCGTTGCCTGGATTTATTTTCTAGCTGGTCTAATCAGTTGTGTGATGATTGCTGCCGGACTTGTCTTCTTCACTATTAAACGCCGCAGTCGTTACTCACGGACCAATCCAGTTGTTCAAGTGATGTATCGCGCTATCGAAGCACTAAATACTACTGCTGTTATGGGAATTATCGTTGCCTGTACTGCATTTCTCTGGGCTAACCGCTTACTCCCCTTTGCCCTCAAGGGCCGGGCGGATGCAGAAATCACTGTATTTTTTCTCTCCTGGCTGCTTATGCTGCTGCATGCCTTTTTGCGGCCACCCCTGCGGGCGTGGGCTGAACAAACGGGCCTTGCTGCCCTGCTGTGTCTGGGCTTGCCATTGCTTAATGCAATCACAAGCAATGTCGGCTTATTACCGTCAATCGCCCGAAACGACTGGATGACTGTCGGCGTTGATGGAACAGCAATCCTGCTGGGATCATTATTAGCGGCAGCATCCACACGCATTTATAAAAGCAAGGCAAGACGATAACACTCCTATCACTGGCTATCTCTTTTGCCTCCCGCTTGCATTAGCAGAACCGCACAAAACCAAAAACAAAGCATGTCCGACAAGTGTCAGACATGCTTTGTTTTTCTACTTTTTTAGATTCTTTCTGTATTAGTATACCCTTCGGATACTAGTGAAGAATAAATGTCTTCCACCAGTTTGTCCAACTCCGGTTCCTGAGCAGCCTTCATCGAAGAATTTATCTCAAAAGGCGTACCGATAATCTCCATCTTCTTCATGCTTTCTACTAAACTGCGTAGTATGGGAACGGATTTACAAGCCCAGGTATAATTACCGACTAATGCTACTTTCCGGTTTTGGAAGTTGAGACCGGCCATTTCATGTAATAATGCTTCCATGACAAAATATAGTCCCATATTATAAGTCGGTGCACCAATAACCATGTGACTGTATTTCCAGGCATCTGCAATAATATAGGACGGATGCGTTTTTGACACGTCATACATCCGCATATCACGAACGCCCTTTTCTGCCAGCTTACCGGCAATGCGGTTCATCACGTTCTCGGTATTCCCGTACATGGAGGCATAAAGCAGCACAACACCTTTTTGTTCCGGTTCATACCGGCTCCAGCAGTTATACTTATCAAGGATATAATCCAGGTTCTTTCGCCAGATAGGTCCATGAACAGAGCAAATCATGTGAATATCCAGCGCAGACAGTTTCTTCATCGCCGCCTGTACCTGAACGCCATATTTGCCGACAATATTGGCATAATACCGTCTGGCTTCATCCAAATAGACATGCTCAAAATCAACTTGATCGCTGAAAAGAGTGCCGGCATGAGCACCAAAGGAGCCAAAAGCATCAGCCGAAAAAAGGATCTTTTCGGTCTGCTCATAAGTGACCATTACCTCCGGCCAATGTACCATTGGTGCAAAAAAGAACTGCAGAGTATGTTTGCCTACCGCGAGTTCATCCCCTTCTTTCACTTCCAGATAATTCTCTTTTTTATTAAAAGAATAGAACTGCTCCAGAAACNNCACATGCGTCACATTTTCCAGGTATAGTGCACTGATGGCAGAATCAACAGTATCAACAAGCACCGTCTTTTCATCCATCATCAGATAAGAGTTATATGCCACCCCCTGAGGAATAGGGAACATATTTTCAAAGCGCTCAAGCCTCCGGTCATTGCCACCTACCCAATAAATCCCCTCTGCAATTGCCTGTACATAATACATAAACATTCTCTCTCCCTGTACAATGAGAAGAAATCTCAGTATTTTTTCTTATTGTAGCACAGGTAATTGGCTTTTTGAAGCATTGTGGTCATAAAGACCGCTTACGTTGGCTACTCCCTGCCTTGGCCGTTACTACCACTCAATTATTCCACTAATCCCAACCAATGCGTTAGGAACTAATTCACACGCCATTACATGTTCGTCAGGAATATTATGCAGCTGGGTGACACCGAATTCAACAGATGACTTAAATCCAAATCTGTGATAATAAGCTGGATCACCGATAAGAAATACTGCTGTATATCCCATTGCTTTTGCCAATGCAAAACTTTCATGAACTAGTTTCGTACCAACTCCTGTATTCCGGTATTCTAAGGCAACTGATAAAGGCGCCAGCAATAACACTTCGACCTTACTGCCGCCAACTATAATATAAGTCTTGGTTAGCATAATGTGACCAATTATTTTATCACTTTCTTCTGCCACTAATGCAAGTTCGGGAATATAATTGCCGCTATTGCGCAGTTGGTTGACAAATTCTTGTTCCAAGCCGTTAGAAACTTTAGCAGTTTGAAAAGCAATCTTCACCAGATCAAATATCTGAGCAAATTCTTCTTGCGTTTCTTTTCTTATCATCACGATTCTCCTTGCTTGCTTTTTTTACCTACACCAGTTAAAAGCTGCTAGTATGGAAAAGACTAGTTAGACACTCTGCTCTTGAGATATACTACTATAAATATCCACTGTGATCTTGCATCATGCAAAACCAGCACCAATAATGTCGGATCAAGCAACTTTGACTTTGATACAATGCAGAAGTAAGGAGGTCATAATTTGGATGCACTAAAACAAATGAATCTTGCGATGAACTATATTGAAGAGAATTTAGCTGAAGAAATTGATTATCCAAAAGCAGCTAAACTTGCCGGTTGTTCAGAATACCATTTCAAGAGAATGTTTTCATTCCTATCCGGCTTTTCCCTTGGCGAATATATTCGCCGCAGACGACTTACCTTAGCAGCATTGGAGATCCGTAACTCCAATGTTAAAGTCATTGATCTCGCTGTCAAGTATGGATATGATTCACCGGATTCATTCACAAGGGCATTTCAGTCATTACACGGTGTCACTCCGACGGAGGCCAGAAAGAGTGATGTTGTTTTAAAAGCCTTCCCGTCAATGACCTTTCAATTAACTATTAAAGGAGGACATGCAATGAATTATCGCATCGTAGAAAAAGAAACCTTTCAAATTGCCGGCATAAAAAAACAAATTTCGCTGGTTTATAAAGGCGTAAATTCTCAAATGGATGACATGTGGACAAGACTGACAGAAAATGATTTTGTTGAGTTGAAGCAGCTTTCTAATGTAGAGCCAAACGGTATATTGTGCGTATCGGCTAATTTCACCGAGCGCAAATCAGAAGGAACACTATTAGATCAGTATATTGGTGTTGCCACAACTAAGCAGGTCCCGGCACATTGGGAGGTTCTGGTCGTTGACGCAGGTACCTGGGCAGTTTTTACAGCAACAGGCGAGTTTCCTAAAGCATTGCAAGATGTGTGGGCAAGAATTTATTCCGAATGGTTCCCTGCCTCCGGCTATGAATTAACCGGTGGACCGGAAATGCTCTGGAACGAAAGTAAAGATACCAGCCTTCGTAACTATAAAAGTGAGATCTGGATTCCAGTTATAAAAAAATAACCATTTATCCAATCTTCTCATACCGCCCTCTACAATGAGGGCGGCTTTTTTCTTCTACCGCAAGGGAAATATCATTATCCAACATTACAAGCATGCTTCTTCCACTTTCTAATCTTAACTCTAAAATTCTTAAATGGCGCAACTGAATTAATATGGACCCATTTCCACATCGGCCAGTTCGCATTCGTTACTGTCCACTTGCGCATATTCGGCGTAAACAATTCTTCATCACTTAATTGCTCAATCCAGCCGCACAATTTTTCAATGCTTTGTTTAAACAATATCCGTAATTCCTGTAGAGAGTATCCGCTGTATTCAGCATAAAATTGTTGATAAAGAGGCCCTAACTGATTCCATTTATAGTCAGGAGAAGGTGTGATTACTGTTTTACCGTCTAATTCATCCTGCTCCCATCCAATAACCAGATGCAGCCAGCCTAACTGATAAGCGAGCATTTCTTGTGGGGTTCTATCTACTTCGGCAATGCGAATATCTTTTTTCTGCTCCGGAACATCGTCAAATTCCGTGTCAAAGAGCTGATATGCCTTCTTAATGGCAGCAATCAGCGCTTCTTTGCTAGCATATTCTTGCATAATAATCCTCCTCATTTTGCCGTACTCTAAGCCGTGTATCAAGTTTAGAATAGCCTGGCAAGCCCTATCCCCAGCCAGGTAGCAGAAAAACCGACTAATACATTGAGACTGACATTGTAAAAGGCTCTCAAAGCATCTGCTTCTTGTAGTAAATGTAGCGTTTCATAGCTAAACGATGAGAATGTGGTAAATCCACCCACAATGCCTACGGTAACAAATAGCCGCCAATAAGGACTAACGATCAGCCGTTCTGTGGCTACCGTCATAAAAGCGCCAATGATAAAACAACCAACTACATTCACAATGAGGGTTCCATAGGGAAAATCTGCGCCAAACCGGGCCGCTGCCCACGTGGACACAAGATATCTTGACGCAGAACCAATTCCTCCGCCGATTGTTACTAAAATGACTTCCAACAATTCCGCTCACCTCACTTCTGACAATTTTTCCGCATTTCTATCGCTTCGGCGGCTTGCTGCCGTATTTAATAACCTCCACCTCGTCAATCGTAATCATCCCTTCTTCCATCATTTCATCCAAAAAGGGCAGCAGCTTGGCAATATATGCCTCACTGTCAATGATTTCAACCAAAATGGGTAAATCACTGGATAAATCGACAATGGAAGCGGTATGAATCCGGCTGTTGGCTCCATATCCCATCAGTCCCCGAAATACTGTAGCTCCTGCCAGATCGAGTTCCTTGGCCTTTTCCACAATTGCCTGATACAATGACCGTCGTTTCCAGCGATCGCTTTCCCCGATATAAATCCGCAGCCGTTTGGCCTGACTTGAAATTTTGGGCACGAAAATTCCTCCTCATCTTGTTATATATTGATCCATAAAACTTTTTTCAAGCCGTACACGCAAAGAATCCATACAAAAAAGCAGACTCCTACCACCATGGTGGTAGGAGTCATTACCGTTTACACGGGGTTAATGGCGAACTCCATCGCCGCTATTAATATACATTTATTATAGATTAACAAATTCATGCCGTCAATGATATTGAAGCTTACACAACAGAAAAAGTAAGCTATACCGACCGAACGGATTATTTCTTCTCCCATTGCATATTTTACAAACTATGGGTATAATATAAGAAAAGGACTGACGTGAACACGCCAGCCCGGCAGGCTGTCTAACCGGAACGGTTAGCCCTGAGTTACGGAGTTAAGAATAACCGCCGCTATTGAGCCAGGGGCGGTTATTTCTTTTTTACGACTAATATCATGAGCGTGGCAAATGCAATAGCAAATGTCAGAGCTTCATAAGTAGTCATAAATACCACCCCCTTTCTAAAAGGGTGTGGCCAACCGTCCCTCGACAACCTGTTGTAATTATTATAGCATTTTCTTCCAGATGAGTAAGAAAATATTTTACATATTGTTGTGCTGCCTTAAGCAAAGGCGGCCTTTTTATTTCCCTCCGCTCGGTCCGCAACTCCCTTGCTGCCAGCAGTCCCGTTCCTTGCCCTTTTATTTGTTCGAGAGAGCTAAAGCAGCCTTATTTCTGCCATAATCTTATGTTATTCTTAAAGAAATATCAAAAAACAAAATAGAAAGGATGCACCCCATGGTAAAGATTCTAATTGCCGATGATGAACAGGATATTCGTGATATTGTTACCTGGTATCTCAGCCGCGAAGGATTTGAGGTTTTCGCTGCAGCCGACGGCCATGCTGCTATGTCTATAGAGACTTCCCGCTTACCTGATTTGTTAATATTGGATGTCATGATGCCCGGCCTATCCGGCTGGGAAATTGCCAAGGCCGTGCAGCGTAATGTCCCCATTATATTTTTAACTGCCTTACATGCAGAAAATGATAGAATTACTGGTTTCAAGCTGGGAGCAGATGATTATATTTCCAAACCCTTTAGTCCGCGGGAATTAGTTGCCAGAGTATATGCGATTTTACGCCGGACTGGAAAATTGCCTTTGCCAGGCGATGTCCTGCAGTTTCCGTCCTTATTGCTAGAACCAGGAACACAGAAAGTGATGGTTGATACACAAACGGTTGAACTATCTGCCAAGGAATTTGAATTATTATATTTCCTGGTTAGGCATCCTCATGCGATTTTCACCAGAGATAGCCTGCTGGTTAATTTATGGGGTTATGATTTTGCTGGAGATGACCGCACTGTTGACACTACGATAAAAAGAATACGCAAAAAACTCGGCACAGCCGGAGATTTTATCAAAACTGTACGGGGAAGCGGTTACAAGTTTGAGGCAGATCAATCATGATTGTCCGTTCTTTGCTCTTTCGCCAACTATTCAGCCATGTGGCCATTATCCTCTTTATGGCACTAACCTTATTGATTTCCGTTGTGTACTACGCACATCAAAATAATAATGGGGACTTAACCCTCAAGTTAAGAAATATTGCTGCCTTTTTCTCCGAGGATTTAAAAACAGGTCACATATCAGATCGAGAGTGGGAAATAGTAAGCCGGACCACTGGAGCAGTAATGTGGCTGGAAGATCATAATGGCCGGATTATTCAAGGAAATCCACCTGTTTATTCGAACGTAGAACCCTATACACTCCGTAATTCAGTAGAGTATTCCAAGCAGTTCCTTTTTTTATCAGAAGCACAAAATGCTGTCATTATTTCAGTGCCTGTATTAATAAAAGATGAGCCAGGACGCTTATTTGCTTTTTATCATTTTAGCCCGCTCCACATAAAAATGATCATCCGCTCTTATTTATTCCCATTTATTGCTGGACTTACGGCCGCATTTTTATTAGCAATACTGCTTTCTCGGAGATTAACCCGGTCAATTGCCGATATTGCAGCAGCTGCTAAACGGTTCTCTGCGGGAGATTATACAAGCCGTACCCGTGCCACTGAAAAAGATGAAATCGGAACTCTTGGCAATACATTTAATGCCATGGCTGATGCGATTTTTCATACACAACAGACTAGCCGCGCTTTCTTCTCTAATATTTCCCATGAGTTAAAAACACCGCTAAGCTCTGTCAAAGCCACAACAGAGGCACTTATTGACGGAATCGCAGTCAATGAGCAAGAAAGAACTCACTACTTAGAAAGGATATTAGCGGAAACTGATCGCATGTCCCGGTTGGTCCATGACATTATGGACATGGAGCTTCTAGAATCTGACCAGATGTTTATCAAACAGGAACGGCTTGATATAGCAACTCTATTGCTACATCAAGCCGCTAAGATAGAACCGCTGCTAAAGAAAAAAACTATTTCTCTCCGGCTGCGGATTGAAGCGAATAAGCGTTACGCTTTAGGTGATGCCGACCGATTTGAACAAGTTCTGGACAACCTGTTGAGCAATGCGATACGGCACGCTCCATCAGGGTCCCAGATTAGTTTGATCCTGACTGAAGAACTTCAATGGTTTCATGTTTCTGTTGCCGATCAGGGAGAAGGAATCGCTAACGAAGATTTACCATTGATTTGGGATCGCTTTTACCGTGCTGACAAATCCCGAACCCGTTCTCTGGGCGGGAGCGGTTTAGGTTTGTCCATAAGCCGCGGGTTAATCGAAGCAATGGGCGGAACAATATCAGTCGAAAGTGAAAAAGGAAAAGGAACTATTTTCAAAATCCGCATACCTTGGCAAAAATAGAAACACGAAAAAAATTAGAACAATGATAAGTCAGTTCGCCTCCCGGTAACCTGGCGTTAGACGATTAGAATAACGAATTCTGTGAGGAGCGTTTGACATATTCATGCCACATTGACTTGTTATAATGAGTTGGAGGTTCTAAAAATCTCTTAGCAGGAGTGATTACGTTGAGAATACAAATGATCGTTTTTGTCTTAATGCTGCTTATCTCGGGCACAGCACTGGCCGCTCCAGAGATGCCAGAAACCATAAACAACGCTCCAGGCATCCTCTTTCTCCCTATCACCGATAACACAGGTATGAAGAACACCGCTTACATAACCGAATCGATCACCGCTCAGTATGCTAAGAAATATCCGGCGGAAAAGTTCACTGTCATTCCGCTTGAGAATTATACTAGTCTGGCGGCTATCGATGAGCAGGCAGCGGATGAAGGCGAAATGCTCAAGGCTGCCGCTACGATACGTGCTGATTATGTAGTCAGGACTGATTTACAAACAATTAAAATTAGGCGCGGCTTCAAAGGGATTTTAATGAAAAAATGGTGCGCAGCAGAGATACCCGTTAAGATCACGATCTGGAGCGTGGCTACCGGTAAAACTGTTTTTGACAGCGTTGTTCAGGCAAGAGGAGATAAGGCGAATATCTTGGGAGGAACTGCGGGATTATTGCTTACTGTCTCAGAGAAATCAGCAGTCGAGAATGGTCTCAAAAAGCTAGGCGAGAAGCTTGACAAAGGTCTCCCTGCTTTACAGCAATAAGTGGCTCATCCTTTCGTCTATTTCTGTGAAACAGACAGACGGCACAGAATTTTTCATTGCTAGATTGCATATTTTACAATCTATGGGTATAATATAAGAAAAGGACTGACGTGCTCTAACACGCCAGCC
>DDHB01000051.1 GCA_002337925.1 Sporomusaceae bacterium UBA1887 | reverse complement strand
TGAAGACCGGCAGCTGCGGCCAGCTTGCAGTGTCTACTTCCACATTGCAGCCCTCAGGCATTATCCGGGGAATATTATCATAAAAACCGCCGCCTGTAATATGGACCATACCTTTAATCGTAAATTCTTCAATTAATGGCAGGCAAACCTTGGGGTACAGGCGGGTTGGAACTAGCAGTTCCTCGCCTAGCGGGCGTCCGAGTGAAGGAATATAGTCTTCTACCGACATTTGCTTAATATCAAAACAGATTTTACGGACAAGCGAAAACCCATTCGAATGGAGGCCTGTTGACGGCAAGCCGATTAATTTATCGCCAGGACGAATCGTTTCTCCCGTAATCAGCTTGCTCTTTTCGGCAACTCCGACAGCGAAACCAGCAATATCATAGTCTCCTGCTGCATAGAACCCGGCCATTTCTGCAGTCTCACCGCCAAGGAGAGCACAGCCTGATTCCTTGCAGGCCCGGGCTACACCTGACACGATGGTGGCTACTTGCGCGGGCTCCAGCTTGCCTACGGCAATGTAATCCAGGAAAAAGAGCGGTTCTGCTCCCTGAACTAAAATATCATTGACACTCATGGCCACGACATCCTGACCAATCGTATCATGCTTGCCGGCCATCAGGGCTATGCGCAATTTTGTTCCTACGCCATCCGTACCCGACACCAGCACCGGTTCACGGTATTTGGCAGCGTTAAGCGCAAAAAGCCCGCCAAAGCCGCCAATGTCCCCCATTACTTCAGGCCGGTATGTGGCACGGACATCAGCTTTCATTAGCTCTACTGTCCGGTTGCCTGCATCAATATCTACCCCGGCATCCCGGTAGGTTAACCCTTTATTGCTGTTATTGTTATTCGAAGACATACTTTTCTCCTCCCTCCCGGTGTTCACAGGGAATATCTGCCGGATAACGGCTGTTAAAGCAGGCATAACACATATCGTCGTATTTGACATCACTCAAGGACTGATAGAGTCCCTCTAATGATATATAATGCAGCGAATCGGCGCCGATAAACTGCCGGATCTCTTCCACTGCCTTCGAAGAGGCAATCAATTCTTTGCGGATAGAGGTGTCAATCCCATAATAACAGGGAAAAGATATCGGCGGAGAACTGACACACATGTGAATTTCTTTAGCGCCTGCCTCTTTAAGCATACGGACAATTTTGCCGCTGGTGGTTCCCCGTACAATCGAGTCATCAACCAGCACAATCGATTTATTGTTAACGATTGATTTAACGGCATTTAATTTAATCCTTACGCCAAGATCGCGCTTCTTCTGTTCAGGCTGAATAAACGTACGCCCAATATACCGGTTTTTGATCAAGCCTTCAGCATAAGGAATTCCCGCTTCATAACTAAAGCCAATTGCGGCCGCCGTTCCCGAGTCGGGTACGGATATGACCATATCCGCTTTAAAGCCGCTTTCACGGGCCAGCTGACGTCCCATAGCAAGACGAGCCTGATAGACGCTTTGTCCATCGATGACGCTGTCTGGGCGGGCAAAATAAATATATTCAAAAATGCAAAGTGCTTTTTTATCCTGTGGAGCGAACCGGTAGGATTTGAGACCGGTTTCGTCAATCACCACCATTTCGCCAGGTTCGACATCACGGACGAACTCAGCTCCAACGGTATCCAAGGCACAGGATTCGGAAGAAATAATCCAGCTGCCATTCAGCTTGCCAATACAAAGCGGCCGGAAGCCATGAGGATCACGAACACCGATCAGCTTGTCCCGGGTCATAATAACCAGGCAATAGGCTCCCTGAATTTGCAAAACACTTTCCGTAATTTTTTCTTCAATCGTAGCCCGACCGGAGCGGGCGATTAGGTTAACCACCACCTCACTGTCAATCGAGGTTTGAAAAACGCTGCCGCTTTGCTCCAAGCGCTCCCGTATTTCCAGGGCGTTGGTGAGATTTCCATTATGAGCCAAACTGATTGGGCCACCGGCAAAGCGGACTAATAAAGGCTGCGTATTGGCAAGCAGGCTCGATCCGGTTGTTGAGTACCGGACATGGCCGATCCCAATACGGCTGGGCTTGTCCGGCAGTTCATGAAAGACTTCTCCTACCAGGCCCATACCCCGATGTACATCCATATAGTCACCATCAGTCAGCGCCATTCCCGCGCTTTCCTGACCCCGGTGCTGGAGAGCGAACAACCCCCAGTAAATGCTCAACGGCATGTTGTCAAGCTCACCGTAGACACCAAAGACTCCACATTCTTCCCGCAGCTTATCGCTTTCATTATCATAAACCATTGAACCACTCTCCTTATCTGCAAGTTGTTTGCTTGCGTTTTATAATTCCTCGCCTGTTAAACGGCGCAATATTTCTTTGTAAGCATCTTCCACATTACCGAGATCCCGGCGGAAGCGATCTTTATCCAGTTTTTGTTTTGTTTCACTATCCCAGAACCGGCAAGTATCGGGAGATATTTCATCCCCAAGCAGGACTTGTCCTTTATGCACGCCAAATTCCAGTTTGAAATCGATCAGTTCAATTTTTTTCGTAAGCAAGTAAGCTGATAATATTTCGTTGATCTTAAGAGCCATCTCTTCCATAGCATGTACCTGTTCGTCGGTTGCAAGCCCTAAAGCGCGAATATGATAATGGTTGATCAGTGGATCCCCCAGTTCATCATCTTTGTAATAAAGTTCAACAATTGTTTGCGGCATTTTTCTGCCTTCTTCCCAGCCAATGCGCTTTGCCAGTGAACCTGCACTAATATTGCGTACGACTACTTCCACAGGCAAAATTGTCAGGCTTTTGACCAGCATTTCCCGGTCACTGACCAGGCGGATAAAATGATGGGCAATCCCATGCTGGCTCAGCAGGTTGAAGAAGAAAGCGGATATTTTATTGTTCATGATTCCTTTGTCGCCGATAGTCCCTTTTTTCAATCCATTCAGCGCAGTAGCATCGTCCTTGTAGTACACCAATAGCTCATCAGCATTGTCAGTTGTGTACATCATCTTGGCTTTTCCTTCATAAATTGGCTGTTTCATCATTTCCATCCCCCTAATTCATTATTATGCTTGCGCAGCAAGCTTTTCTTGCAGCGCAGCGTTTTTTCTTTCTACTTCAGCTGCCATTGTTGACCGGTAATCAACCAGCCGGAGCGCCACTTCCCGGTTAGCGGTAGCTAGAATCTGCACTGCAAAGAGCGCGGCATTCTTTGCTCCGTTAATCGCCATGGTAGCGACAGGAATACCTGCAGGCATTTGAACAATGCTGAGTAAGGCATCCAAGCCTCCCACCGATGTGCTATTTACCGGTATGCCGATAACCGGCAGGGTAGTAAAGCTAGCCACGACTCCAGGTAAATGAGCAGCGGCACCGGCAGCGGCANNACTTTGTCAGGTGTCCGGTGAGCAGAGGCTACCAGAACTTCCATCGCAATGCCAAATTCCTTCAGAGTATCCAGGGCGGGCTGCAATACGGGCAGATCTGAGTCACTACCCATAATAATGGCAACTTTCATTGATAAATCCATCCTTTCTTTTCCGGTTAAACCGGAGAGTTTAAAACCCAGATACGGAAGATTTTTTGTCTTCGTATCTGGGTTATTTTTCGCTTATTGAGTCAATCGCTATTCAGATAAGAAGGCAAAGCGCAATACCACAAGTACAGCCAGAACATAAACGATCCAGTGTACTTCCCGGCCCCGTCCGCTAATCAGCTTGAGCAGCGGATAGACAACCAGCCCGGCCGAAACACCATTGGCGATACTGTAGGTAAAAGGCATCATGATGATCGTCAAGAATGCAGGCAGACTTTCCGTAAAATCGCCAAAGTCAATATGGCGCACCGATTCCATCATGAGCGCACCCACGATAATCAGGGCAGGAGCAGTCGCAGCATCCGGAATCAGACCGGCAATTGGAATAAAGAACAGGGATAACAAGAACAGAATACCGCAAACAACGGCAGTAAGACCAGTACGGCCGCCAGCACCGACACCGGCAGCACTTTCAACAAAGGCAGTAATCGTGCTTGTACCCAAAAGGGCACCCAGACTGACACCGGTAGCATCAACAAGCATCGCTTTGCCAATGCCGGGAAACTTGCCTTTTTTGTCCATAAGGCCCGCTTTAGTGGCAGTACCCACCAGCGTTCCCATGGTATCGAACAGTTCAACAAAAGTGAACGTGAAAATAATCGTTAATAAGCCCATATTCAAAGCGCCCCAGATGTCCAGCGCAAAAAAAGCATTCTTGCTGAAATCAGGAATAGCAACAGGACTGAAACCGGCAGGTACCTTCACAATACCTATGGCGATGGCCAAAATAGTAGTCACAACAATGCCGATCAGCATAGAGCCTTTCACATTGCGGGCCATTAAAACACCAATGAACAGCAGCCCGAAAATAGCTACAAGTACTTCCGGATGGGCAAGCTTGCCCATTTCAATAATAGTTTCAAAGCTAAGAGGCGTTCCGTTGCCTTTAGCGGCAACAATTTTTTCCAAAGTAGGCGGAATGAGGGACAAACGGATACTCATAATACCAGAAAGCTTCAACCCGATAATGGTAATGAACAGGCCAATACCGACAGTAATCGCGTGTTTCAGGGAAGAAGGCATACCTTCTACCAGCAATTGGCGCACATTGGTAACAGTGAGAAGAACAAAAATAAGACCAGAAATAAATACGGCGCCCAAAGCAATTTGCCAGGAAACACCCATGCCGATAACAACGGTAAATGCATAAAAGGCATTCAAGCCCATGCCGGGAGCTAACGCTATCGGATAATTTACAAAAACACCCATCATTATGGTTACGATACCGGCGCCCAGCGCAGTCGCAAGCAGCACAGCGTCTTTATCCATACCGGCTGAACTTAAAATACTGGGATTAACAAACAGGATGTAGGCCATTGTCATGAACGTCGTGATACCTGCCATGACCTCTGTCTTAACGTCAGTTTTACGGGCGTTAAGGGAAAACAACTTTTCTAGCATTCTTTTCTCTCCCTTTTATAAGTGTAGCTCTAACAGTATTGCCAGCACCGTCCGGTTTAATTAAAAAAGCCCAGACAGGAAAAGTTGCTTCTGAATTTTGAGCAAAACTTTTCCGCCTGGGCTTTTACCCTTCGGTGTAACGCTGCTATAGAGCGCTTGTACCATAAGGTCGCAGTCCAGCCAATAGTAAATAAGCTGCGGAACCCCCTGATACACGTTCACCCGTAGTCGGACAATTTAGGGTTGTCCGGTAGAGACTCTTTGAGCCATATCCTCAAAATTATACGAGCTATATGGAATTTACGTAACTTATTGTACCAGTTTCCGACAAAGAGTGTCAACAAAAAAGTGAACTATTTTATGCGATTGTTGTTTATCGTTCGGAAATAAGCGACAATGCTTATTCCCATTCAATGGTGGACGGTGGTTTGGAGGTCACATCATACACAATGCGGTTAACCCCTTTTACCTCATTTACAATGCGGCGCGAGATGGAGTCAATGACTTCGTAAGGCAGACGAACCCAATCGGCTGTCATGCCATCTTCAGAAGACACAACTCTGAGACCGACCGTATAGGCATAAGTCCGCTCATCGCCCATGACGCCAACGCTCTTCATTGCCGGCAATACGGCAAACGACTGCCATACTTTGTTATACAAGCCGGCAAGCTTAATTTCCTGGTGCACGATAGCATCCGCTTCGCGCAGAATTTCCAGGCGTTCTTCCGTTACTTCACCAATGATGCGGATAGCCAGTCCAGGTCCTGGGAACGGCTGACGGCCGACAATATCTTCGGGCAGATTGAGCTCACGGCCCAATGCACGCACCTCATCTTTGAACAGGTCGCGCAAAGGCTCAATCAGTTTGAATTTCATGTCTTCCGGCAAGCCGCCTACATTGTGATGGCTTTTAATGACTGCCGCAGTGGCCGTACCGCTTTCAATAACGTCAGGATACAGTGTGCCCTGCACCAGGAATTCAATATCTCCCAGCTTGGCTGATTCGGCCTCAAAGACACGAATGAATTCTTCCCCGATGATTTTACGCTTCTGCTCCGGTTCGGTAATGCCTTCCATACGGGTCAGGAAGCGATCCACAACTTCGGCATAAACCAGGTTCATGTGGAAGCCTTCACGGAAGGTTTTAACAACTTGCTCAGCCTCACCTTTGCGCAGGAAACCATGATTAACAAAAACGCAGGTCAATTGATCGCCGATTGCTTTATGTACCAGTACTGCCGCAACCGAAGAATCTACTCCGCCGCTTAGGGCGCAAAGCACTTTTTTATTGCCTACTTGCTCACGGATTTGCTGAACGGCAATATCAACGTAAGATCCCATATCCCAGTCGCCTTTACAGCCACAAGTGGTAAACAGGAAGTTACGGATCATTTTCATACCTTCCGGAGTGTGAACCACTTCCGGGTGGAACTGAACACCATAGATCCGCAGCTGCTCATTAGCAATAGCGGCAACAGGGGTGCTGCTGGTATGTGCTGTTACAGTGAATCCTTCCGGAGCTGCGGCAACATAATCACCGTGACTCATCCACACCTGCGTATCACCGCTTAATTGGTCGAACAAGCCTTCGCTTTTATCGATGGTTAAACGGGTATTACCATATTCGCGGGAAGTAGCATGAGCAACTTGTCCATTCAGCATGTAAGTAGTAAGCTGCATACCGTAGCAAATACCAAATATCGGTATGTTCAGGTTAAATACTTCCTGCTCGCAGCGAGGTGCTCCTTCACTATATACACTGGACGGACCGCCGGAGAAAACAATGCCCTTCGGCTGACGCTCCACGATTTTAGCAACAGGCGTATTAAAAGGCACAATTTCGCAATATACACCGCATTCGCGAATCCGCCGGGCTATTAGTTGGCTGTATTGGCCCCCGAAATCCATAACAAGCACTAGTTCTTTATTTTCCATTTTATCCTCCCTGTCCCTTTCGATATTCCCAAACTATATCACATCTCGCCTAGCGTGTAAATATCTCATTGCATCTCTTTTGCTAATGCTTTACAATCACATTTTCCCAGTACCGCCAAGTTGCGCACGGTACCAATAATAATCGGATTAAGCAGTGCAGCATCAACTGCCGCCGGGTTGCCTGCTACCACATAAATACCTGCATAGCATGCCCCGATTTGCCTGGCTAGATATACTTCCGGGCATAAGCGGCGTCCGGTCATATCCGCTTGGCCCTTAAGCAGGGCAAGCTCTGCTGAACTCTCACCGGGAGAACCACTGTTAGCGGCATATACACCGCGTTTAAAAATGCGTGCTTCCCCCTGTTCCCGGGCGGTCCGTACCAGCTGTTCGCGTACCTACGGACAAAGAGCATCTTCCATCACCAACCNNCCGGTCATTTCCTTCTAAAAAAACATGGCTGTGCGGAGAAAGATTAATATAGTCCTCAGGAACGACAATATCTCCCGTTTCCAGCAAATGATTAACTCCTCGTACACAGCCCGGAGCCACAATCCGCTTGACTCCGACTTCCCTGAGTACCCAGAACACGCGGCGTACTTCCTCGCTTTGATCATTTATAAGCGATCCCCCTTGCAGCCGACAGGTAATAACCTGACGACCATCAAGGGCAAACAAACGAAAAACCGGACTTTGCCCATAAGGCGTTTCAAAAACCATTTCATCAGCCAGTATTTCAATACCGGCTTCGCCGGTATCTATGGGAAATTCACCTGTCATTGTATCCGTATCACCAATAATGGCAAAATCGGTTTTTAATAGATTCATCTGGTCAGACCTCACTTACTGTGATTATATTTTTAGGGCTGATATGGTACTAGTGTATCCCGAATAAGCCGTTCTGCATTACGCCAGGCAATTTTTTCGATTTCATCTTCAGAAAAGCCTGCTTTCTCCATCGCTTCCAGAAGCTTGCCTATTTGGCCGATATTCTCTACCTCAACTGCCGGATTAATACCGTCAAAATCACTCCCCAGAGCCATAACCTCAATCCCGCCGGTCTGATAGATGTGGCGAAGATGCCTGACCATATCCTCTATCCGGCTGACAGATGATTCGCCTAAAAAAGCCTGTGCGAAATTAAGGCCCATCACTCCACCTCTCTCCGCCAGCAGCCGGATCATTTCATCTGTTAGATTACGGCTGTGACCAGTAATGGTCCGGGCATTAGAGTGAGAGGCCAGAAAAGGCTTTTGGGAAAGCTGAGCTACATCAAAGAAGCCCTGATCCGAAAGATGAGACACGTCGATCAGCATCCCCAGGCGATTCATTTCTGCCACCACTTCGCGGCCCCGCTCGGTCAGGCCCCGTGTTTGAAACTCAGGACTACTATTAGGAAACCCGATTTCATTGGGATAATTCCACGTCAGCGTTATTAAGCGTACTCCAAGGCGGTAAAAATTCCTAAGGTTAGCCAAACTGCCTTTTATCGCCGCTCCTTCTTCGATGGTGAGAAAAGCGGAAATAATATTCTTATTCCAATTCTCATTCATTTCTTGTGCATTAGCAGCCAAGCGTATAACATCCTGATTGTGGGCAAGTTCGGTGTGAAACAGATCAGCCATCGCCAGACACTGCTCCAAAGGATCTTCCGGCCGTTTGGCATCAATATATAGAGCAAAGAACTGAGCTTTGGCAGGAGCCGATTGTAATTTGCCAATATCAACACATAAGCTGCTTTTTCGTAAATTGCCTTTTTCAGGATTATCATATAATTCCAGGATGGTATCACAATGCAAATCAATAACCGGTAGCTTCATTCTCCCAGCCTCCTCATATCTCTTCTTTTTATTATACTCTGTGAATGCAGCTTTCTGCACCAGTAAATTCCTTTACAGGCCGTTGATAAAGCCCCATNNTTTCTGAACGGCCTGGGGACGAAGTTTCTAGCGATCTGAAATTCCTTTTATTAGCCTTGCGTTGCGCAGCGTGTTTTCCTATAATAAAGGTATTGACAAATTATGGTTTGGGGAGGGTGTCTGCATGCAAGTACTAAAAGACAAGCTTGTATTTATCAGTGGTGCCAGCAGTGGAATTGGTCTGGCCTGCGCTGAGGTTTTTGCCAAAGCAGGATCAAAACTCATTTTATGTGCAAGAAACAGTGAAAAGCTTAGTGAAATTGCCAAGGACCTGAAAACCAGGTATGGTACCGACACCTTAACCTTGCAGCTTGATGTTCAGGATAAAGATGCGGTTAATGAAGTCTGCAGCTCTCTGCCGCAAGAATGGCAAAAAATTGACATTCTCATTAACAATGCCGGATTAGCCAGAGGAATGGAAAAACTGCATGAAGGTTACCTTGCTGACTGGGATGCCATGATTGATACGAACATTAAAGGGCTGTTATATTTAACAAGAAAGATCGTCCCCCTCATGCTTGCCAATGAGGTTAACGGTCAGGTGATTAATATTGGTTCGATCGCCGGCATCCACGCATATCCGGGTGGCGCAGTATATTGTGCCACCAAAGCAGCAGTAAAATTTATCAGTGATGGCCTCCGCATGGATGTTGTTGATACCCCCATCCGGGTAACAACAATTCAGCCAGGAATGGTAGAAACAAACTTCAGTATCGTCCGCTTCCATGGCGACGAACAAAAAGCCTCTGCCGTTTATGAAGGGATTACGCCTCTAACAGCAGAGGATATCGCGGATGTTGTTTTATACTCAGCAAGCGTTCCGGCACATGTGCAGATTTGTGAAGTCACCGTTACGCCTACACACCAGGCTACTGGCCGGGTAATCCACCAGGTAAAGAAATAAAAAACGGCCGTTGATAAAGCCCCATCTGCGTTGTCAGGCCTGCGGGAGCTCACTCGTCGTACCGTCGCTGTACTGTCTTCGCTCGCTTCCTCGGCCTTCCTAGCATCTGAGACTTTCTGAACGGCCTAGAATTAATCAACAATAAAAAAACCGTGCCATTTATTTGGCACGGTTTTTTTCTGTACTATTTAGGGATTTACAGTTGATTTAAAAGTCTGTTTGCCGTCTTTCAATTCAAGGATAACAGCGGATTTAACAGCATCATGATTTTCGTTCAGACTGATTTTGCCTGTTACAGCAGGATACTCTTTTGTTGCAGCCAGTGCATCGCGGATTTTGCCGGGTTCAGCGCTGTTGGCGCGTTTGATTCCGTCGATGAGAACATACATTGCGTCATAGCCCAAAACTGCCATCGCATCCGGTACTTGGCCGTATTCTTTTTTATAAGCGTCAACAAAGGCTTTTGAAGCTGAGCTGGTGTCTTCTACGGAGTAATGGTTGGTCATGAAGGTGTTATTCAGAGCAGCAGCTGTGCCGATTTCAACCAATTTGGGTGAATCCCAGCCGTCACCACCAACGAAAGGAGCAGTTATGCCAAGTTCGGGAGCCTGTTTAACAATTTTACCTACTTCTTCATAATAGCCTGGTACATAGATTACATCTGGATTAGTGCTCTTGATTTTAACAAGAATGGTTTTGAAGTCCTGATCTTTTTGCAGGTAAGCTTCTTCCGCTACAATCGTACCGTTCCCTTTTGTATAGGCTTCTTTAAAGAATTTTGACAAGCCTTTGCTATAGTCACTGGAATTGTCAATCATGATAGCAGCTTTTTGCAATTTAAGGGTGTTCAGGATAAAGTTGGCTCCTACAGTACCTTGGAAAGGATCAATGAAGCAAACACGGAAAACATAATTTTTCGCTTTGCCGGTCTTTTCATCCAAAGTAACTTTCGGGTTCGTAGTAGCAGCGGCTACAAAAGGAATTTTGTTGTCTTCAGCAACAGTAGAGGCTGCAATAGCATTAGAGCTGACAGTAAAGCCGGTAACGGCAACTACTTTGTCCTGAGAAATAACTTTTGTCATGGCGTTGGAGGATTCAGACGGCTCGCTTTTATTATCGGCTACTACCATTTGAATCTGCTTGCCTAATACGCCGCCCTTTGCATTGATCTCTTTAGCAGCTAATTTTGCACCATTTGCAGCAGCTGTACCAAAAGATGCCGTTCCGCCAGTTAATTCGTAAATTACGCCAATCTTAATATCGCTGGAGCTGGAAGCGGGACTGCCGCCGCCACACCCGGCCAACAAGCTCGACATCATAACAGTTATTAATCCTACGCTAAAAACTTTTAAACTCTTTTTGAACATTTCTTTTCTCCCCCTTTATCGTATCCCCTCTGTGCAAACCACCCGCTTTTACTGTACGCAACCGCCCCCTCTCATCGTTAATAAAATTACATACTCAGAAAATAAAAGATGCTTTACTAAGGCGTAGTGTAATACGCCCTAATAAAGCATCGTTGCTCAAAAACGTTTGTCTTCTATGATTATACATTGTAATTCTTTTTCAACGTTTTGACAAGTGTTTTTTTATATCTTATTTAACATCCATTTTAGCGCTATAGGAACCACCAGCAAGATGAACAACAACCGGAACATTTGATAGGAAATAACAACCGATAAGTCAGCATGAACCATCATGGCCGTCAACCCCATCTCGGCTACTCCACCAGGTGCTGTCCCTAAAAAGGCGGTTACCAGGCTGAAGCCATACAACACATTCAGGATAAATCCAATAGCAAACGAACATAAAAGAATACCAACTATACCGCTTACAGTATAGGGGAGCAGCTTTTTCCAATTGCTCATACTTTCTGCTTTGATATTAGCCCCCATATAAATACCGGTTGATACCTGCGCTACGGTAATCACCCACGTCGGCATAGGCAGCGGCTCCAGGCCGGAGCACACTAACGCTGCCGTAACCAGAGTAGGGCCTAGCATCCAGGGTGTCGGCAGTCCTATCCGTTGAGCAGCTAAGGTTCCGATTAATACGGCTGTCACAAAAAATAGCTCTGTAGCAGGTTCCATTGTACTCTGAGCAGTTGTCCGCTGAATAGCTGTATCCACCACCTCTGCCAAGCCATGACGAGCCAGGAAGGGTACAGTAAACACAACTGCCAATAAGCGCAGTGTCTGCATAAAGGTAACTACAGTAGCATCAGCATTCAATTCCTTGCTCAAAACTGCCATTTGGCTTAACCCACCAGGTACAGAGCCTAGCAAACTGCTTGTCAGATCGACGCCTGTCCGCTTATGCGTAATATACCCCATAAGTAAACTAAACGCGATGGTTGCAACAGTCGCAGCAAGCATCACGGGCAATTGATCGGCAATTTGCCTGGCAGTAGTCATGGTAAAGGGGCTGCCCATTGTAATCCCCAGTACGACTAAAGCTCCTTTGCGCAGCGCGGCAGGCCAATAGACAACCTTTTGAAATCCCAGTTGAATCACTAATATTACCGCAAGCGGCCCTAATGTCCACGGCAGTGGCAAATTCAATAAATAAAATACCGTCCCTCCTGCCAAAGCCTGGAGAAAGGTCATTAGAATCTTATAGTTATTCTTCGTTGTTGAAGTAAACTTTGTAGAAATGCATGCCTTTTTCGTCGTCAAATCCCCTTTCAATATGGCGAGTTGCATCTTCTAAGCCGGATTTAACCTGAATATCCACGCCCGTATCCAGTTTTATATTGCTCTTCATTTTGCGTTTCATCGATTTTACTGCACCATTGGAAATATCAAACGTTTCCTGAACCACTTTTTCCTGGGTAAGATCATAGTTTTTCTTATGCTGTTTAAACTCATGCATAAGTTCCGGATCACCAATAACCTGTTCTGCAAAGTCGTTTAAATCAAAGCTGCTTTTCCCTTCAAAATAGGCTACTGAATTGTTAATAAACGAGACCTGGTCCTTTTTATCAGCCTGATACATTTGCCCGTATACATTCTCGGAAAAATCACGACATAAATTTAAATACGTTTCCGTATGAAAATGACTATCCTCTACAGGAACGACCTGCAAGAATTCTTCTGTCCAGTATTGCGCTTCAGTATCGCTTTTATTGCCTTTATCGATAATTGCCACCCGGTAGCCGCCAAGTGACTGACTGTTAAAAATAAGACAGCCTTTATCCATTTTCCGGACATTAATACCATCCTCACAGGCAATGGTAATATCCAGACGATGCTCACTAATCCGCAGATAAGTATCTTTATTCTCTGTTTTAAAAATACCAATAGCATCAACTGCCTGTCCGTCTAAAATACAGTCAGCCAAATAAACCATATAAAATTCCCCTTGCTTAACTTTGGGATTAGTGGAATTCTCATACAGGCATTTTAATACATTAACTGATTGGTCATAAAAATTCTGTTTGTTAATAAAAGCCCTGCTGACACACATATACACTTCATTCAGGTGAATATCCGTCTCATGGTGAAAAGAGTACAACTGTTCACTCTTAAAAGATGACAAAAAGTATTTAAGCAGTATTTCTTCTAAGTTACCATCTGTCAGCGGGTAAAGAGCAGGAGTAATTGTCATGCCTTCCCCTTTTAACTTATTGCCGACTTTATGTATGGCCAATTTATCAATACGAGCATGATTCAGTTCAAACACAATATCTCTCCTTTAGCTAAAACGACATAAAACTATTATAGCAAAATATAAGAACCGACTGTAAAAATTTATATATTTTTACAATAAAAATAAGAGACAGTCACTTGATTGTGACTGTCTCTCTAAACAGCTTCATTACCTGCTATTCTTGTGTTTTGGTTGCTGCTGCCAGCTGCTTCTCTTCTAGAGCATTAAAATCCAAAGTAGCAAACAAATCTTCCAGTGTTTCTGCGCGACGAATCATCCGGACCGATCCATCAGGTCGCAGCAGCAATTCAGCGGAACGCAGTTTGCCATTATAGTTAAAGCCCATAGCATGACCATGTGCTCCGGCATCATGAATAACGACTAAATCACCGATATCCACTTGTGGCAAGGCACGGTCAATTGCAAATTTATCATTATTCTCACACAGCGATCCCGTTACGTCGTAGACATGGTCCAAAGGCCATGTTTCTTTGCCGAGTACGGTAATATGATGATACGAGCCATACAAAGCAGGCCGCATCAGATTAACCATGCAGGCATCAAGTCCGACATAGTTCTTATGGATGTTTTTCTTGTGCAGCACAGTTGATACCAGATAACCATAAGGTCCGGTAACCATACGGCCGCATTCGAGCGCCAGTTGGAGCGGATGAAGACCGTTTGCAACGATCTTAGCCTCGTAGGCCTTGTGGACCTGCTTGCCAACATACTGCAGGTCAACAGCTTCCTGTTCTGGCCGGTACGGGATGCCAATACCGCCGCCAAGGTCAATAAACTCCACGCGTATACCTAATTCGCGGTGAATATCGACTGCCAAATCAAACATCATATTGGCTGTTTCCACAAAGGAGTCAGGATTGAGTTCATTTGAAATAACCATCGTATGCAAGCCAAAGCGTTTAACCCCTTTAGCTTTGCAGATACGATATGCTTCAAAAATCTGCTCCCGTGTCAAGCCATATTTCGCTTCTTCAGGAAACCCGATGATGGTATTGCCGCTCTTGAGAAGCGGACCAGGGTTATAGCGGAAGGAAATCATTTCCGGCAAACCGGCATGTTTTTCCAGATAAGCAATATGGGTAATATCATCTAAATTGATAATCGCGCCCAGTTCTTTTGCTTTCACATATTCATCATAGGGAGTATCATTCGATGAGAATATAATATCAGTACCGGTGACGCCTACTTTTTCAGCGAGAATTAATTCCGCCATTGAGCTGCAGTCAGCACCGATGCCTTCTTCTTTAAGAATTTGCATCAGATAGGGATTAGGCGCAGCCTTTACAGCAAAATATTCTTTGAAACCGGGAGCCCAAGCGAAAGCTGCCAACAAGTTACGGGCATTATCGCGGATTGCTTTTTCATCATAAAGATGAAAGGGGGTTGGATAACTGCGAATAATTTCTTCAAGTTTCTGCTTGGAAACGGGAATTTTTTTATCAGCCAATTCTATTCCTCCTCAATATTGTAGCAAACCGCTTAAAATAATAAAAAGCGGTTCGCGTAAATACTATCTTCGCAAACCGCTAGTTTATAACTCAATTAACTTAGCCGTGCAAGATAGCGCTCCATCCGTAAATCGGATGACAGTCCTGTGCTTGATTCAGCCCAGAACCAGCAAACGGGAGCAGGCCTGCTGCCATTCACTTCGGCGGCCCTTCCTTTCAGTATCTGTCTTCGCTGGCCAGCTCAAGATACTTACTATTAATAACCGCACCTCTACCTAACAATATTTATTTTATACTAGTATAGCGCCTGACAGCAACAAGTGTCAACCTTTAGTACATTAACCGCATTAAATTTTGGTTTATCTTGAGTATCTTTTTCCCCAACCTAACCTCAAACCTAACCCGGTCAAATTACTAGTACCGAAACTTTCTTAATTAGTGGCGTTGTATGCCTTTCTCACTGTACTTATCCAAGAGCTCACCGACCGTAACGATCTGATAGCCTTCAGCTTTTATTTTCTCCATCAGGATTGGCAATGCCTCTGCCGTTTGAACCGGTGTGTCAGATGCATGCATGAGAATAATCGCCCCTGGCTTGAGTCGCTTCATAATCCGGTCAACGATGACGTCCCTGCCGGGATTTTTCCAGTCCAAAGAGTCTACATTCCAGATAATCGTTTTATAGCCAACTTCCTGAGTGGCCTGCAACGACTTTTGATTATAGTGTCCATTTGGCGGGCGCATCAAGGTTGCGTCTACGCCTGTCACTTCTTTAATCTGGGCATGTGCTTTCTGAAGGTCCTCTTTTACCCATTCCGGCGTTCTATCGCCATAGTTCTCATGGCGATAGCCATGGCTGGCTATTTCATGCCCGTCGGCTACCATGCGCTGAGCAACTTCCGGGAACTTTTTTGCCCAGGGTCCCATGATAAAAAAAGTAACTTTCGTATCATTTTTCTTTAGGGTATCCAAAATGGATGGCGTAAATTTATTGCCCCACGAATGATCAAAAGTCAATGCCACTACCTTTTGCTCCGTCCTGGTAGCTGCAATTGCGATAGGGCCATTGGTATTAATTTGATCCGAAACCTGGACATAAACCGCACTGATGGCAAAAAGACCGATGATACTGAAAAAAATGTGCCGATGGCTAAACAGCCGGCGCAAATCAAGAATCATAATTCCGCTCCACCTCCCAACATACACTACCAATCTATGCTTGAAGATGGCCCATTATGCGTTTTCCTATTGCCAGCGTACGTAGGGGAATTTTTTTACTATATATAGGATCAGCTGATCTGAGATACTGTAAGCGAGCCGCAGCGTAAGCACAACCGTACCGGCTGTTATCCACCAGATAAAATCGCTGCGCCTAAACTCTGCCGGGATTAGCAGAACAGCCGCTGCAATCACTACAATAAACGCAATGCTAAGTGGCAGAAGCGTTTGAATTGCACCAAAAACCCATTTGCTATATACGCGAGTTGTCTGTTCATCCTGCCGGGCGGTAAATACATGTTGAATCGCTTCTGCCTTCTCGTGCACCCATTTCTCAAGTTTACCAGTTATTACATAAGAGCCGCCTGCAGGGGGGTAATTGCAAAAGACAATAGCAATGGTGCCAGAGTCCGGTACTTCTACAGTAAGCACTATATAATCAATATATGCCAGCTGCTCCAGCAAGGTAATCATTTGCTGCCAATCTTGTATGGTTTGAGACGGGCGGTCATTGTCCTTACCAAGGCGGTCTCCACCTGTACCAATTTCGGCACACCAGGTAAAAGTGCCCGCTTGTCCGAAGCAAACCCATAATTGACGCAATATCATTTCATTTAAGCTGCAGGCCGGCAGCAGGGCTTTCGCAGTATAGTCTTGCATGTTATCTACCTCCCTCCTTTATTATAGGACAAAACTAAGCAAAGGCAATATCAGAACAAATTCTCATCTGCAATATCTTTTTTCATTTGAACCAAAATATTGACTAAATCATAAACTGTATAAAATTTATGGGAGTTACAATTATGAAATGTGATGATGTGGATGGATTAATACTTTTAGCTATTGCAGTTACTATTTTGGGACATATCATTGGATTTGGCGCAGAATTATTAGCTCAACGCTGCGAAAGAAAAGAACGATTCAGAAATGAAAGAACAGAAAATGCTTTGAGCGAGCTGCTTACTAATTTTGAACAGAGAATTAGCAAGTTAGAAAATCTTTGACCGCCCAATAGGCGGCATAAAAAGAGGCTCCCCACAAGTTCATGCGAACTCATGAGAAGCCTCAGCTAACTTAACCTGGTCACTCATCCAAGTTGAATTAGTTTTTTTATTGATGAAATTGGTCAGGCTGTGTTCCTTAAGGATTTATCGCACAATAGACCCTTATATGCCACAAGCTAGAGAGGCGTGATTACATCATGCCGCCCATGCCACCCATGCCGCCCATTCCACCCATACCGCCCATTCCTGCTGCTGCGCCGCCGTCTTTTTCCGGTTTGTCAGCAACAAGAGTTTCGGTAGTAAGAACCATCGCTGCAATGCTTGCTGCATTTTGCAGGGCAGAGCGAGTTACTTTGGCAGGATCTACAATACCAGCAGCAATCATATCAACATACTCTTCGGAAAGAGCATTGAAGCCGATACCTTTGCCAGTCTTTTTCACGTTTGCTACAACAACGGAGCCTTCCAGGCCGGCATTGTTGGCAATTTGACGTACTGGTTCTTCAATAGCGCGTTTAACGATTTGAATACCGGTTTTAACGTCGCCAACTGCCTCTAAGACTTCAAGTGCAGGCAGAATGTCGATGAAGGTAGTGCCGCCGCCAGCTACAATACCTTCTTCTACTGCAGCGCGAGTAGCATTTAAAGCATCTTCAATGCGAAGTTTTTTCTCTTTCAGCTCAACTTCAGTAGCTGCGCCTACTTGAATAACCGCTACGCCGCCAGCCAGTTTAGCCAGACGCTCTTGCAGTTTTTCTCTATCGAAATCGGAAGTAGTTTCTTCCACTTGTGCTTTGATTTGGCTAACGCGTTTTTTGAGTTCTTCAGCGTCGCCATAACCTTCAACAATGGTAGTTTCTTCCTTGGATACGCGGATTTGACGAGCACGGCCCAGATCTTCCAGAGTTACGCTGTCAAGTTTGCGTCCCAATTCTTCGGTAATAACCGCACCACCGGTAAGAATGGCAATGTCTTCGAGCATTGCTTTACGACGGTCGCCAAAGCCAGGAGCTTTAACAGCAACAGCGCGGAAAGTACCACGAAGTTTGTTGACAACCAAAGTTGCCAGTGCTTCGCCTTCTACGTCTTCAGCAATAATCAGCAATTCTTTACCTGCTTGCACTACTTTTTCAAGAGCAGGCAGCATATCGGCAATCGCACCAATTTTGCGGTCAGTGATCAGGATATACGGCTCATTAATAACCGCTTCCATTTTGTCTGCATCAGTAATCATGTAAGGGGAAATGTAGCCGCGGTCGAATTGCATACCTTCAACCACTTCCAGTTCAGTTCCCATACCTTTTGATTCTTCAACAGTAATTACGCCGTCTTTGCCTACTTTTTCCATAGCTTCGGCAATAAGTTTACCGATTTCTTCGTCGCCAGCGGAAATAGAAGCTACCTGCGCAATTGCTTCTTTGCCTTCTACTGCAATTGCACTGCTTTTAATCTCGGTTACGAGTGTTTTAACAGCAGTTTCAATGCCTTTTTTCAGGATCATTGGATTTGCACCGGCTGCAACGTTGCGCATACCTTCGCGAATCATAGCCTGAGCTAAAAGGGTAGCTGTCGTGGTGCCGTCGCCTGCTACGTCATTCGTTTTAGTAGCAACTTCTTTCACCAATTGAGCTCCCATATTTTCAAACGGATCTTCCAGGTCAATGTCACGGGCAATCGTTACACCGTCATTAGTAATAGTAGGTGCACCGAATTTTTTGTCCAGAACAACATTGCGGCCTTTAGGTCCAAGAGTAACCTTTACAGCATTAGCCAGTGCGTTTACGCCTCTTTCCAGTGCGCGGCGTGCTTCTTCGTCAAAAAGAATTTGCTTAGCCATTTATGTATTACCTCCACAAATTTATTTTCAAATTAAGAAGTTATTCAACGATTGCCAGGATATCTCTTTCACTAAGAATCAGATAATCTTGGCCGTCGAGTTTCACTTCAGTACCAGCATACTTGGAGAATATAACTTTGTCGCCGTCTTTTACTTCCAGCGCCACGCGTTGTCCGTTCTCCAGTACTTTACCAGTGCCAACAGCTACGATCAGGCCTTCCTGGGGTTTTTCCTTGGCAGTATCGGGAAGCAGGATACCACTCTTGGTTTTTTCTTCTCTTTCCAGTACCTTAATGACTACTCTGTCGCCTAATGGCTTAATCATTGAAAAGACCTCCTTTTATATAACTTTTGTTTTGACTTCTTGTTAGCACTCGATGATGGCGAGTGCTAATTACAATACTAATATTATCTAATTTAACTGTAAAAATCAAGGGGCTTAGGCAAAAAATGCATATTTTTTTTGCCAAAAAAAAACCGCCTTTGGTAAGTTTTTCACCTTCTGGCGATTTTATACAATCTCATTTTTTTTTGGTTGACGCTTCGACTATTGCTTCCGCCACTTCACGGATCGATTTCCGTTTACTCATACTGTATTGTTGAATACGGCGATACGCTTCATTTTCACTCAGGTTATATGCATCCATGAGTATGCCTTTCGCCCGGTCAAGAATTTTGCGAGTTTCGAGCGAGTTTTTCACATCTTCCAATTCCCGTTCCAGTTCCGCAAACTCCTGGAAACGGGAAATAGCAATTTCCATAGCAGGAAAAAGATTTACCTCTTTAACTGGCTTAACCAAATAGGCCAAAACACCGGAATCCTTAGCTTTCTCCACAATATCCTTTTGACTGAAAGCAGTCAGAAGCAATACAGGCGCTAATTTCTCATTAGAGATAATTTTGGCAGCAGTAATGCCGTCCATTTCTGGCATTTTAATATCCATGATGACCAGGTCGGGGCGATGTTTGCGGGCTAAATCAACGGCTTTAACACCATCGGTAGCTTCGCCTACCACCGTATGGCCTGCCTCTTCCAGAAGTTCACGCAAGTCCATGCGGATGATGGATTCGTTATCAGCAACTACAATTCGTAAGTTTTCCATGGATTACTCTCCCTCCCTTGGTCTAGGAATGGTAATACAGGCATGAGTGCCGTTTTTGCAATATAATTCAAAACGACCGCCTAAATCTGTCTCAATGAGTGTACGGACAATTTGGAGGCCAAGACTGCTGGAAGAACGCTGCCCGAAATGTTCCGGCAGACCAACACCATTGTCATAGATATCAATCTGATACGTATCAGGCAATATTGCAATATCAAGTCCGATCAGACCTTCTTTGAGACCAATAAAACCATGCTCTATCGAGTTCTGGATCAACTCATTAATAACAAGTGCCAAACTTGTAGCCTGCTCAGAAGGCATGATCACCGTCTGACCGTTAAAGATTGTTTGTATGTTAAAATTGGGCTCCAGCATATTTTGAATCACCAGGTCCAAAATATTCTTTGCAACTTCGGCGACATCGATCACTTCTGCATCTTGCTGGGATAAGAATTCATGCACAACTGATATGCTTAAAATCCGGTTGACACTTTCTCTAAGAGCTGCTTTTACTTCATCAGACTGAGTGCGGCGTGCCTGCAGTCGCAGCAGACTGGCAATTGTCTGCAGATTATTTTTGACACGGTGATGAATTTCCTGGATGACAGCTGACTTAATCAACAGTTCTTTTTCTTTTTGCTTCAGTTCGGTCACATCGGCAGTGATAACAACTGTGCGAACCGTTTTGCCAGCTACTATGATAGGAATTGCCCGCTGAACAAGAACCATCTGTCCTTGTTCCAGTTCTTCTTCATTGGCAATTTGAGTACTGGCTGCCTTTTGAGCTAGGCGCAAATTGATACGGCGGTCATAGACTCGGCGCCCTACCATTCGTCCTACACCCATAATATTATATATGCTGTTGGCAGCAGCATTAGCAAAAATAATTTCACCTTGCTCATCAACTAAGATGATGCCATCGCGTGCAGATAACTGACGGTAGACAGCGCCACCGCGGCTGTGTGTCATACTTAACAGCATGTTGGCAGTCTCCATGAGGATATTTTGCCCCAGCACCGTTTCAACTCCACCCGTCTCAAAGCTGACAACTGCTATAATGTTGCCTTCATCATCGTACAAGGCTGAAGTCTGCATTTCGGCAACCAGGCCGATTGCCCATTCGCGCTGTCCGGCAATATGCTCACCCGAGTTTAATGTACGCCATACAAGCGGCTCTTCTGCTGACTGAACAGTAGACCCCAGCAAATTGGTTCTATCTTTAACCAATGTAGTATTCGGTCTTGCTTGAGCAACAATTACCAGAAACTGTTCATGAATCGCCCGCGAATAAACAGTAGCTTGAGCGTGAGATAGATCGCTGGCAAGCTGCAATAGAGTACAACTTTGTTCCAGCCTGTCAATTTGAACAGCTGACAAAGTAGTTGTTTTCCGGCATACATCTGCCACAATTCCCATAGCAACCTCCCGCTGATTTGAATTTTTATCTATTCCACCAGCATTGCTCAAATTCCTTGTTACTAGCTGCTAATTTTCACAAGCTTTTAGGATATTTTTGTAACTATGTAACTCTACACTTTGAGCATTTTTAGTTATCCCCGGTTTATCCACAATATCCACAGCTTTATCCACAATCCAAACATCCCATTTTCCGCATGAAATTACTATTTATCCACAGTATCCACAATTGTAGTATAATTATTAATCCACAATTACTGCCCTAATTTTAACGAAGGCAGGGCATTCAAGCGTAAATCAGCAAATTTATTGGCCTGAGCTTTGTAATAAGCCCGGCAGCCAATCATTGCTGCATTATCTGTACAAAGCAACGATGACGGAAAATATAACGGAATTCCTCTACTGCTGCATGCGTCTCCTAACAGACTTTGCAGTTTGCTGTTAGCGGCCACACCACCAGCCAGAACCACTTGTCTNNAGGCAAGACTCTACTGCCTGTAATGTTTTCGCAACAAGTACATCAACGACGGCAGTTTGAAAGCTGGCAGCCACATCCGCCTGATTCACAGCTTCCCCGCGCTGAGCAGCACTATTTAAGTAGTTAAGCACTGCTGATTTTAGTCCGCTGAAGCTAAATTCAAAACTCCCCGGGGCTACCAGAGCCCGGGGGAATTCAATCGCTTTGCTGTTCCCATCTAAAGCGAGGCGGTCGATCTGAGGCCCCCCAGGGTAAGGGAGTCCCATTACTCTGGCAATCTTATCAAAAGCCTCACCGGCTGCATCGTCGCGTGTTTGGCCAAGCAATTCAAAATCATTATAGTCTTTCAGCCACACCAGCGATGTATGTCCTCCGGATACAACTAAAGCGACAAAGGGAGGCTTAAGCTCAGGATGGCTCAGGAAATTAGCAAAAATATGTCCTTCCAGGTGATTAACACCAACTAACGGTTTGTCCAAGCCAAAAGCCAGTGCTTTGGCAGTAGCCACGCCTACAAGCAGAGCACCAACCAACCCAGGACCGTACGTCACACCAATAACGTCTACCTGCTCCAAGGATACACGGGCAGCCTGAAGCGCTTCCTCCACCACAGGCAAAACGCTTTCAATATGTTTGCGGGAGGCAATTTCTGGTACAACTCCCCCGTATTTTTGATGCAGCGGTATTTGCGAAGAAATAATATTTGACAGGATCGTCCGCCCATCAGCAATTACCGCTGCCGATGTTTCATCGCAACTGGTTTCCAGGGCAAGGGTTACATGCACAAAAACCGACCTCCATTTTATTGCTATTATTTACATGTATGGATCAGCCTTAAAATAGGCAAATTAAAAACGGGCTATGAAAATAAGTGCCCAGAAAGGGGGGTTTATCAATGGCACGCTCGAGAAAACCAGTAAATCCGGCAGCTGAAAACGCGCTGGATCAAATGAAATTGGAAGTGGCTTCCGAATTGGGTATTGCCGATCACGTTCGTTCGCAAGGCTGGAACACAATGACTTCTGCTGACTGCGGTCGCGTAGGCGGTCATATGGTTCGTAAGATGATTGAGCAATATGAATCCACTCTGAAGTAAGTTTTTAATGGGCGGCTTGCAGCCGCCCTTATTTATTTTCCTGTAGTAACACAACAGCCTTCTTGTGAATATGCTGTAACACAATCACCCTGGGCCGTAAGAAAAGCGGCTCGCTTTTTTTTTGAGCATTTATAGTTCACACCACATAATAAGAGCATCTTCACGATTATCAGTATAATAATTACGCCGCTTGCCGCGAGGTACAAAGCCCAGCTTTGCGTACAGGGACTGGGCTTTCTCATTAGAAACACGCACTTCCAGTGTCATACTGACAGCACCCCGCTCCCGTGCCAGCTCCATTAATGCCCGGACCAGTTTCTCACCTAAGCCAGCCCCCCGGTAGGCAGCCGACATCGCTATATTCGTAACATGTGCTTCATCAATGATCAGCCACATTCCAGCATAACCGGCTATTGTTCCGCTATCATCGACAACAAGATAGTAAGCTAGTTCGTTATCGGAAGTTTCCGCTTCAAATGCCGCTCTAGACCAGGGAGTGGTAAAGGTTTCCTGCTCCACCTTTACCACGGCGTCAACATCCATAAAGTTCATGCGCCTGATTCTCAGGCCACTCATACACACGCACCATGGCGCTGCTCCCATAATACCTCCGCTTCACTGCGGCGAATATAAAGCGGCTCTAAGGTCATGGCATCGTCATTGATTCCCTGTGCCAACATTTGATGTCCAAGCAGGGCTACACTCCCTGCCCGGGGCAGGATAACATGAGGCGGTGCCAGCTCAATCGGGCTGCCGGCAGCAACAATCGCTTCCTGAAATAAGACAGCCCCTTCTCCCAGCATCATTACGGGCAGAGGCTGCTCTTTTAATTCCTTGATTGCATCCTGATGAGCAATAACACGGGGAGCGGTAATTTCAATTAAATTTCCCGCTTCCCAGCGGTATACAGCTTGATATACATTGCCTTTTTGCGCATCAAGCAGCGGACATAGCAAAGAATTGGGCGCAGGACAGGCATAGGCTAATGCAGCCAGTGTCGATACCCCAACTACAGGAACGCGCCAGACATACGCCAGGGCCTTGGCAGTTGCCAGCCCGATTCTAAGACCGGTAAACGAGCCCGGTCCAATACTAACGGCAATAGCTGTAATATCCTCTTTTGCTACTTGTCCCAGTTCCAGCAACTGCTCAATATGAGGCATCAATCTTTCTGAATGGGTTTTCTTTGTCTGAAGAATTATTTCGGCTACCAGTTTATCAGCTGTCGCCAATGCGACACCGGAGGCCAGTGTAGCAGTATCTATCGCTAGGAGCACGCTTGTTTCAACTCCTCATATAACAAATGATGGTGCGCCCCTTGATGGGACACCTTAATCAACCGGTCATTATCGCCGGTTTTTATTAATTCAATCCGCAAATAGCTGTCCGGCATAAAGCCTGGAAATTTATCAGGCCATTCAATAATCGCGATACCGCCGGCATTAGTATACTCATCAAAACCAATATCCACCAGCTGTTCAGGCGATTCCAAACGGTATAAGTCAAAGTGATAAACAGGTATGGTCCCTTCATATACATTCATTACAGTAAAAGTGGGACTAGTAATCTCTTCGTTTAATCCTAGCCCCTGGGCAATTCCCTGTACTAAGAGGGTTTTTCCTGCCCCTAGATTACCAATAAGGCAAATCACACTTCCTTCTTGCAGCAATTGTCCCAGCTGCCTGCCAAAGGAAAAACTCTGCTCCGGTGCTGTTGAAACGATCTCCATAATATCCTCCAGTTTTAATCGCAGCCAAAATGGTTATAGCCTTTCGGTTGCAGCTTGCGAGCCTGTCCCATCTCGTCAATCAGACTAACACCATCACCAAAAGGCAATACTTCTCCAATCTTAGTTATCGCTGCTCCCGGATCAATTGTGTTTATCACAGCAAATTGTTCCGGGTCCATTGTAAATAATAACTGAAAATCTTCCCCGCCGTAAAGTGCATAATCGAGCGGCTCTTTCCCAAGGACTTGAGCAGCTTCACGCAACTCCGGTGATAAGGGAATATGCTTACCAATAACCTGAATACTGACATGGCTGGCCTCAGCAATCTCATGCAGTTCACTGGCGAGCCCATCACTGATATCGTCCATGCTGGTTGCTCCATGAGCTGCCAATAGCTGACCGGTCTTCACCTGAGGACGGGGAGTTAAATGAGCAGTTACCAGTGGCCAGGAAAAATCATGCTCTTCCCACTCACCGCGCGACAACAAGGACAAGCCGGCTGAGGAGCTGCCGAGTACGTTAGTAACAGCAACAATATCACCAACTTTGGCCCCCGAACGCTTCACGAGATTAGTCGGTTCCACTTCACCCATGACTGCAACATTAATTACCAGTCCCCCAGGACTGGCCACGGTATCACCGCCAACAATATTTACACCATGTTCACGACAGATCTCTTTCATACCATTATACAAATTAAGCACAAAATCTACTGCCGTATGCTGAGGCAATGCAATAGATACAACAGCATGGCGAGGCACTCCCCCCATTGCAGCAATATCACTTAAATTTACCGCTACCGCTTTATATCCCAACTGCATTGCTGTCGTTGTCGTTAAATCGAAATGGATGTTTTCCACCAGCATGTCCGTCGTTATCAACTGCAGTTGGCGCGGTGTCGGCAAAAGCACGGCAGCATCATCACCAATACCTGTAACAACCGTTCCCGGATCGTTAATCGTATCTTGTTTTATAAGATCAATAAGACCAAATTCGCCCACATCTTTGAGTTCCATGGGACACCACCATATCTATTTTTGTCTGAAATTGCGTTGCATCCTAAGATGACATTCGAAATAGAGGCAACTATTTCCTGCATTGGTAGTATACCACTCTGGCAAAAAAAATTGTATCACCCAAAGGATTTTGTCATTTTCCGGCTAATTGTAATGTATATCCTGTCAGGAGGTCATTTTGTCTATGGAACAGGTACGGCTGAAAATACCCAATGTTGACCGAGTAGGACTAGTGCTTGATATTTCGCAAGTGTTAGCCGAACGCCACATTAATATTATCTCTATGGAAGTGGAAATCAACACCATTTACCTTGAAATCATTCTCCAGCCGTCCGAAAAAACTGCTATAATAGAACGGCTATGCAGCATACTACAAGTGCTTGCAGTTGTGGAAATTCCTTTGATGCCTCACCAGGAGAAATCGGAACAGCTAAAAGCAGTGCTGAGCTCAGTCAGTGACGGGATTATTGCAATTGACCAGCAAACCCGCGTCACTCAGTACAATCCTGCAGCAGAGCGGATTATCCGTGTTCCCTGTCAGCAAATGCTCGGCAGCGAAATTACTGCCTTGCTTCCTGATGACATCCCGCTGCTTGATGCCCTGCGGCACGGTACGGTATATAATAACCGCGAAATTTTTCTGGAAAAAACCAAAAGTCATTATTTGGCCAGCGGCCGTCCCGTCTTTGACCAGGCAGGGCGAATTATTGGAGCCGTAGCCGTGTTAAAAGATATTGGTGATGTCCGGAAACTGATTTATACAATAACAGGACAGCTCACTTTTACCTTTGCCGAAATCCTTTATACTTCAGATACGATGCAGCAAGTAGTTGCCATGGCCAAAACAATTGCTGCCGGTACTTCCACTATCCTCATCCGCGGTGAAACAGGTACAGGCAAAGAATTATTTGCTAGAGCGCTCCACTCTGCCTCCCCGCGATCGGAGAAAGTTTTTGTACCTCTCAATTGTGCCGCTATTCCCGATGCACTGTTGGAGAGCGAATTATTCGGTTACGAGGATGGAGCATTTACAGGTGCCGCCAAAGGAGGCAAGCAAGGTTTATTTGAATATGCCAATGGCGGAACCCTGTTTCTTGACGAAATTGCTGAGCTTTCCGGTCATTTGCAGGCCAAGCTGCTCCGTATATTACAAGATGGAAAAGTACGCCGGATCGGCAGCAACCGCGAAATCCCGGTCAATGTGCGCATTTTAGCAGCAACTAACCGTAATTTGGAGGAGCTGATTGATAAAGGTCGTTTCCGGGAAGATTTATATTACCGGTTAAATGTAATTCCACTATTTCTCCCTCCGCTCCGAGAGCGAGTAGTTGATATTAGCTTGCTTGCCCATTACTTCCTGCAGCGTTTTGCCGCCACTATGCAAAAGAAAGTAAACACAATCAGTGAAACCGCTTTGCTTAAATTGAGCAAATATCATTGGCCCGGCAATATCCGCGAGTTAGAAAATGTACTTGAGCGGGCAGTCAATGTCATGAATGGCTCCGTCGTATTAGCCGAACATATTATCTTTGATCATGATTACACACCAAGGCAGCCTGCGCTGCTTCCCATAAATCAAACACTTGATTCCATTGTCGAGGCTGTAGAGCGGGACGTACTCATTCGCTCCCTCCAACAGCATAAATCATCACGCCAATTGGGAAAAATGCTAGGGCTATCCCATACAGCTATATTAAAAAAGCTAAAGAAATACAATCTCCATCTATAGAAATCAAATAAGAAGGTGTTCTTCCATGCGTGCCACCAGGGTAGAAATTGATTTAGCAGCAATTCGCCATAATATTCGCCAAATCCGGTCTATACTTAAACCGGCCACTTCAATTACCGCAGTAGTAAAAGCAAATGCCTATGGTCACGGCGTTATTCCCGTCAGTCATACGGCCTTGTCAGCAGGCGCCGATTGCCTGGCAGTCGCCATCCCGGAAGAAGGTGCTGAATTACGGTCTGCGGGTTTTACCGTGCCTATTCTCATTCTAGGACTATCCTTGCCTGAGCAGTCAGATATGCTTGCCGAACAGGAATTAACAGCTACCGTATGTACTGAAGCACAGCTCCTTTCTTTGGCTGGAGCAGCAGATCGCTGCAGCAAACAAGTCCGGATTATGATAAAAGTTGATACCGGTATGAACCGGGTAGGACTTCTGCCTGATCAATTGCTTCCCTTTATCAGGCAAGTACAGGCGTTTCCTCAATTAATCCTGCGCGGCGTTTTTACGCACCTGGCTACGGCCGACTCAGCTGATAAAACGTACGCCAATCAGCAGCTACAAATTTTTCAGCAGGCAATTGAGCAGGTAAAGCTTGCCAACATTTCACTACCTTTCATTTCAGCCGGCAATAGTGCTGCCGTTATCGATCTGCCTGACAGTCAATTAACTACCGTACGTCCGGGAATTATTCTATACGGACTGCCGCCTTCTCATGAAATGCAGCATCAGCTTGATCTCATTCCGGCGATGAGTTTGCATACACAAGTCGTTCATGTTAAGGAAGTCTTGCCAGGCTCTCCAATCAGCTATGGCTGTACCTATCGCTGTGCTGAGAAAACCTGGCTGGCGACCTTACCGATTGGCTATGCCGATGGCTATCACCGCGTTCTCTCCAATAAAGCCTCTGTTTTAATAGGAGGCAAACGCCGCGCGATCGTCGGCCGGGTCTGTATGGATCAAATCATGGTCGATATCGGCCCCGTTTGTGATGTGTCTGTTGGTGATGAGGTAATACTCTTTGGCAAGCAGGGTAGCGAGGAAATTACGGTTACCGAATTAGCCGATCTGGCAGATACCATTAATTATGAGCTTTTGTGTGCCATTAGTCCTCGCGTACCGCGGGTATACGTAAATCAATAGGAGCAAAAAGGCCTTTTAATTCTTCCAAAAGACTTGAAAGGCCATAAAGAACGAAACCCAGCATATGGCACGGGGACGGTTCAGTGATACAAAAAAAGAAAAAGCTCTGTCCCTATTAAAAAGGCCGTTTAACCGACGCTTGTCTGGTTAAACGGCTTTTCTTATCCTTACATTTTCTTGATAATGCCTTCTGAACGGCTGAGAGGCTCTCCTACACTCATGTGTCCGTTTAATGTTTCCACCGTTTTTCCTTCTACTAAAATTTGTACTTTATGGATATCTGGAAATTCGGTTAAGGTATTCACAATCCCAGCGACAATGAGTATCTCCGTAGCCGATCCGCCTCCGTTATTCTTAACGATTTTATCATTAAAATCAACATAGGCTATATGATCCCGTACGGCCAGACTCTTTAGTTTTGTGCCGGCTGGAAGTACACGGACCAGCTGCTTGTTGCTCGGCTCAGCCAGCAATAATTCAATCGCCGTTTTAGCAGGATGATCATTTTTTTCCACTGCATGCACTTCAGGTACCAGATTCATAGCATCCTGAGTGGCATAATACACAGTCAGCCGCATGGCTCCTTGGCCATTTGGCGGTTTAACGGGAGACTGCTGCTCAGTTGCCGGAGGATTCTCCGATTGTTTGGTCATGTCCGGCGTCTTATCATTTGCGCAAGCGGACACAAGCAAGGCCAGCATCATCAAGACAAGAAACCATAGTTTACGTGTGTGAGCCATTATTGCCCACCCCCTAGTCTAGCGGCCTGGGTGAAAAACTTGTCCAAGCCGAGGTAAATGCTTTGTGCCATTTTCTGCTGGAAATCGGCAGTATTCATCAGTTTTTCCTCTTCAGGATTGGAGATGAACCCTAGCTCAGTTAAAACTGCCGGCATAACTGACCGTTTAATAACGTAAAAATTAGCTGCATTAATGCCTCTGTTTTGTAAGCCGCTTGCAGGAGCAATTGTGCTTTGTATACTGCTGGCCAACAGTGCATCATACGGCGTCTTCTGATAATAATACGTCGCTATACCGCCAGCTATAGGATTTGTAAAAGAATTGATATGTATACTGACAAAAATATCTGCTTTATTATTGTTAGCAACCGTCGTACGGGCACTAAGCTCGTCCACGGCCGAGGCATTCGGACCAAATACATCACGATCATCATTACGCGTTAAAAAAACTTTAGCTCCCGCTTTTTCCAGCATTGGTTTCAACCGCTGCGCGACGGCAAGTGTAATCGTCTTTTCCATTGTTTTATTAGCGCCTACGGCACCAGGATCAGACCCACCATGCCCAGGGTCAAGCACAATTGTCTTATCTTTCAGACCTGCCGTAAAATTAAACTTAATCGGGGGCATTTTCTGTCCGATATCAATAACAACCCGGAATGGCTTTTTATTGGCCGGATCATTGCGCAATGTAAATACTTTATAATCCGTGTCTTCGAGCATGAGCGGTAGCTGCATAACAAGACGGGTGTCTGCTCCGGCTGCCGATACGGTAAGCAACTCAGCAATACGTCCGTCAAACTCATAGGTACTGGCAACATCCCCCGGAACAGCCCCCTTAACAACAACCGCCAACTGCGGCACAGGACTGCCAATAACGGATGAACTTACCGTAACCGGGCCTGATACATCAAAAACAAGCCGCAGTGTACTAAGTCCGGTAACCGCATCAATATGATTCGCCCACCGAAGAGCGGTAATTTGCGGGTTCTTATTCTTATCCAGTTTCGCCTGCACGGCTGCATTGCTTTTAATATTAGGTGCTTTTACTGCCGGTTTGGCATCCGGCGCTCCGACTGCTGCTTCACTGGCAGCCATTCCAATTTGCAAGGGCAGTAGGAATATTGCCAGGGAAATAATTGTCATAACAAAACGGTGCAATTGCATACACCTCCCCTATTGCGTCTAATTTTACCTTGGTTCGCGCTTTATTACCAAAACTCCTGCAGATATTTGTCAAAAAGTGAAGAAAATGACTGATCAGTCATTTTCTCTAAATAATGGAGAAATTAATGAGTGATCAGTCATTTTTGTTTTGCCGTAGAACTCTCTGCAGCAATGCATCAGCTTCTTTTCGGGCAATAGCGGTTGCCTCAACATCTATTTCAATCTGCATCGTGAGAATATCGCCTTCAGCAACCGGATCTGGCAGCTTGTTTTTCGGCCAAACTACCTGATCCTCAGTATCATCAAATAACAAAATAGCCTTATTTCCTTCAAACCGGTCGATGACTGCTTTAATCACAATTATTCTTTCTCCTTGCCAATTGTATATGTTCTGCCGTCACTGGTTACCGTTACCGTTCCACTGCGATCTGTACGGTATATTTTGTACTTCTGACTCTCCAGCTTTTTTAAGGTTCCCGGATGAGGATGATGATAGTCATTACCCTCCCCAAGAGAAATAATTGCAGCTTCAGCTGCTACTGCTTTCAGGAACTCTGGCGTTGATGAGGTATTACTGCCATGATGTCCAACTTTCAGAACCGAGCTTTTTAACTCACTGCCATTACTTTTGATCATTTGTAATTCAGACTGTTTTTCTGCGTCACCTGTAAACAGCATTGAGAATGATCCAAAAATTAACTTTGCCACAATCGAATTATTGTTCAGATCAAGCTGTCCATTATCCTCAGTAAAAAAAGGTTTTTTCGGGCTGAGTATTTTCAGGCTCGCCCCTCCCCCTATGTCGACAGTATCACCTGCCGCAAGCAAAGTAAAGGGTATCTTCTTCTTTTCCACTGTCTGCATATATTTGCGGTAAGTAGCAGTAGTTGTAGTTTGCCCGCTGTCATAAACCTGCTTAACGGTAAAACGTTCGAGAACCGTTGTTGCACCACCAATATGATCACTGTGAGGATGGGTAAGGATCAGCTTATCGACAGTAGTAATTCCTTCTTTACTTAAAATTGCTGCTAATTTTTCTTTGGCAGGCGTATCACCGGTATCAATCATTGTAACCTGCCCGCCGGACCGGATAAGTATAGCATCCCCCTGTCCAATGTCCAGTACTTTTACAACTACTTGCCCGGTCGTATCAACTCCTGCCGGACGGTTGCCGGTACTGCAGCCTGCAGCCAATATCGTGAATATTAAAACCAGACAAACTGCCACTGGGCGAATTTGTCGTTGAAACCATGTAATCATGAATCATTCTCCCCATATGTATATGTAATGCTGCATAGCACTATAAACTAAAAATAGGCAGTTACCCGCCTATTCGCACGCTAGATCTGGATAAGTCCCAAGCTGACACGAATGCCTTCATCGACTCTTCCCATAACTTCTTCATTCAAATGTGTTATTTTTTCTTTCAGACGCCTTTTGTCTATTGTTCGTAATTGCTCAAGCAGAATAACAGAATCTTTTTCCAGGCTAAACTGCTTTGAACTAATTTCAATATGGGTAGGCAGCTTCGCTTTTGAAATCTGTGAGGTTATGGCCGCCACAATGATAGTAGGACTGTATTTATTGCCTACATCATTTTGGATAACTAAAACAGGCCGATGACCTCCCTGCTCCGATCCTACCACCGGACTTAAATTGGCGTAATAAATATCTCCGCGCTTTACAATCATCGATTATTCACGCTCCGACAGCAAGCTGGCAGGCATCAAGTCGTATGCTTCAGCATCGGCTACCAAGCCTTCTTCAGCTAAAGCTAAGTTAATGATGGCCATCTCCTGATATCCTCTTTTCATTAAATCGCGCACCGCTTTGCGTTTGCGGTCTTCTATATACAAACGCATCGCTTCCCGAACAAACTGGCTGCGACTGAGTTTTTCCATGGCGATTATGCCATCCACTTCCTGCAGCAAGCTATTCGGGATGCTAATCATGATACGCTTTAAATCGGCCACACCCTCACCCCCGCCATTTGCAACATCCACTAATATGACTAATTATATAAAACAGTATATAAAAATGTCAACTTTTATATATATAATATCATCTCATCAAGCATAATATCCTGCTATACAACTATACCATTTTCAGTATGGCTATTACAATGGCAAAATATGCTTACACTCCACTTTGTAATCCGGCAATCGCTGCAGGCAAAGCTTGCAGCAAGTCGCCGGCAATCAACCCTACGGCTCCGCTCTGAGCAGCAATATCACCGGCCAGACCATGAAGATATACCCCGGCTACTGCTGCGTCATGACTGGATAGCCCCTGGGCAATAAGAGCAGCAATAACACCTGTCAGCACATCACCAGTGCCTCCAGTAGCCATTCCTGCATTGCCGCTGGTATTAACGTATACATCACCATCAGGAAAAGCCACTACAGTAGGTGCACCTTTCAGAACAATTATACTGCCCCACTGGCTGGCAGTTCTCCTGGCAATTCCAATTCTATCCTGGTTGACTTGCAGGGCAGATAAGCCGGTAAGCTGTCCCAATTCACCAGGATGGGGGGTCAATATGGCCATAGTATCTGCTTGATGCATAACATCCATGTGTCCGGCAAGAGCAACAATACCATCAGCATCAATTACCAGCGGCTTTTCCACATTACGAACGATTTCCCGGATAGCTTCCTGTGTTTCATTGTGGCGGCCCATTCCAGGTCCCATAGCAATTACATCCCAGTGATTAGCCAATTCTTCCACATAAGGAGTGGACTTCAGCCCTATGGCACCGCCAGCTAATTCAGGTAAGGTCCTTGTCATTATTTCTGTTGTTTTTGCTTCCATCACACCACGCAAGCTATTAGCAACGGCTAATGTTACTAAACCGGAGCCTGCCCGTAGTGCACCTGTCGCACATAAGACGGCAGCACCTGTAAACCCGTGCGACCCCGCGAGCACTCCCACATGTCCATTCAGCCCTTTATGCGAATCAGCCCGGCGTTTGGGAAGAAGCTGCCTCACATAGCCTGCTGTAATCGTCATTTGCTGCACTGGTGCGGTTGTGAGCAATGGCAGCGGCAGACCAATGCCATCAAGCATGATTTCTCCCGCCTGACTGGCTCCGGGATATAGCAGCAGCCCAGGTTTAGGAAGACCAAAAGTCACAGTCAGGTGTGCCTTAACCGCGCTTCCCTGTATCTGACCATTATCAGCATTGACACCAGAGGGAATATCAACAGCAACAACCTTCTTGCCTGATCTGTTAATAATATCAATGACCAGCGCAAGGGGCTCACTCATTTCTCCATGAAAACCGGTTCCTACTAAAGCGTCAATCAGGCAATCAGAAAAAGTCACCGCTATGCGTACCTTATCCCAATCCCGCTCACCGGTAATTTCCATTACATCAATGCCCATACGGCTTATTACATCCGCATGAATTTGCGCGTCACCTTTTATTTTTGCCTTTTCACCAATTAAAAAAACTTTAACCTTGGCCCCGCTATTCACAAGATACCTGGCAGCGACAAACCCGTCACCGCCATTATTGCCAAGACCGGCAAAAACACAGATTTTCTTATCTTTCAGTC